>DAISZW010000040.1:0-21663 GCA_036824595.1 Ignavibacteriaceae bacterium | reverse complement strand
ATAAATTTGATTTTGAAGATTTTCTTAAGCAAATTAAAGCAATTAAGAAAATGGGTTCTCTTTCATCGCTGGTTGGTATGATTCCGGGCATAGGCGCACAGGTTAATAATGCTCAAATTGATGATAAAGCCTTGGTTAAAATTGAAGCAATTATCAGTTCGATGACCCGTGAAGAAAGAAGAATTCCTAAAGTATTGAACGGGAGCCGCCGTAAAAGAATTGCTGCCGGCAGCGGAACTTCTATTCAAGATGTAAACAGACTTATAAAGCAGTTTAATGAAATGTTGAAAATGATGAGCATGATTAATCAAAAAGGTTTCAGCAGGCATATGTTGAACAATATACGTTCAGGCAGATAGTTTTAAATTAATAAATAAGAATAAGCATTGGAGGTTGAAATAAATTGGCTGTAAAGCTGAGATTAAGGAGAATGGGTAAGAAAAAGCAGCCCATCTATAAAGTTGTTGCTGCAGATTCCAGATCTCCGCGAGACGGAAAATTTCTGGAAGCCATTGGGTTGTATAATCCGTTGACTGATCCTCATACTGTTGAAATAAAAGAAGATAGAGCAATGTATTGGCTTAATGTAGGTGCACAGCCTACATTCACGGTTAAAAGCTTGCTGAAACAAAAAGGATTATTACTAAAAAGAGAATTATTGCTGAAGGGGTTGCCCGAAGAGAAAATTGCGGTTGAATTGGAAAATTGGGGCAGGTTACGAGAGGCTAAGGCGAAGAGCGGAGCATCAAAGAAGAAGAAATCTGCGGTAAAAAAAGAATCCCAGGAAACCGGCAAGGAAGAAATTGAAAACAGTACAGCAGAAGTAAAGGGCGCTGCTTCTGAAGATACATCTTCCGGTGAAAAATAGTTAAGGGTCTTTTCATCGATAGAATATTTTCTGCGGAAGTTGTTCTGTACATTATTGCTAAAGCTCCCGTGCTCTAATTATAGGAGGCTTCTTTCTATGAAAGAGTTCATTGAATTCATTGCCAAGCACCTTGTAGATCATCCTGAGGGAGTTGTTATTGAAGAAAAAACTCCGGAAGATAAGAAAGTTGTTCTTTCTTTAAAAGTACAGGCGGATGATGTCGGTAAAGTTATTGGAAAACAAGGGAAGACTGCTCAAGCCATGAGGACCCTTCTTACAGCTATTGCAGCCAAAGAAGGAAAAAGGGCAATATTGGAAATATTGGACTAATTCCAACAATGTTCTTTTTTTGTGGATGATTTCTTCCTGATTGCTAAAGTCGTTTCCGTAATCGGAAAAGAGGGATTTCTGAAGATTCTTTCTTATTCCGATTTCCCTGAGCGTTTCTACAGCGTGAATAAAGTATTTATTGATTTTTTCGGAGAAAAAAAATTATTTCTTGTCGAAAAAGTAACAAGCCGATCCCGCAAAAGCGGGATTCTTTTAAAGTTCAAAGGATTTAATACTGAAAAAGACGCTCAGGTTCTGGTAGGAAAAGAAATTTTTGTCGATAAAAATAACCTCGTCAAGCTGCCTGAAGGTTATTACTTTATTCATGATCTTATCGGAAGCGAAGTATTCAGAAATGAAAAGAAGTTCGGAGTTTTGAAGGACGTTCTTGTTTATCCTGCCAATGACGTTTATGTTATCGAAGATATAGGAGGTAATGAAGTTTTAATCCCGGCTGTAAAAGATTATATCGAAGGTTACGATCCCGAAAAAAAAATATTGATATTGAAGCCGGGAAGCCAAATATACGAAGATGAGAATTGATATAATTACAGCTGTTCCCGATTTGTTCAGCAGTCCTCTAAACAGCAGTATCCTGAAAAGGGCTAAAGATAAAGGGAAAGTCTCTTATTATATTCATAACCTTAGAGATTATGCTTTTAACAAGCACAAACAGATAGACGATAAGCCTTTTGGCGGCGGGCCGGGGATGGTGCTTAAACCTGAACCGTTCTTTGAATGTATTGAAAAATTATTAAGTAAAAATGATTATGATCATATAATCTTTACAACTCCCAAGGGAAAAATTTTTGATCAGAAAACTGCAAATAAATTTTCCCTGGCAAAGAATATTATTATCGCAGCGGGTCATTATAAAGAAATTGATGAGAGAGTTAGGAAACAATTTGCAACCGATGAAATTTCAATCGGGAAATTTGTAGTAACGGGCGGAGAAATACCTGCCTTATTAATAATCGATGCCGTTGTAAGATTGATACCGGGAGTTCTTAATGACAGTGAATCGGCATTAAATGATTCGTTTCAGGACGGTGATGTTGTTGAACCTCCTTATTATACGAGGCCTGCTGAGTACCGTGGTATGAAAGTGCCGGAGGTTTTATTATCGGGAAACGAAAAAGAGATAAAAATCTGGAAAGAAAAGCAGTCAAAAATTTTAACAAAAAAATGGAGAAAGTATAACTTTCCGGTTAAAAAAAAATCGTAATATTTTCTTAAGTGAGTTTAACAATTAGTGGAGTAAGAAATGGTTGATATAAATAATGTGCTTCCCGATCAGAAAAGATCGGATTTGCCGCAGTTTAACCCCGGGGATCATATCCGGGTCCATGTAAGAGTAATTGAAGGAGATAAGGAAAGAATCCAGCCTTTCGAAGGCGATGTAATAAGCATTAGAGGCGCCGGATTAAATAAAACTTTTACAGTTAGGAAGATTTCAAGCGGAGTTGGTGTAGAAAGAATTTTCCCTCTTTATTCGCCCAAAATTGCTAAAGTTGAAATGGTTAAGGAGGGGAATGTAAGAAGGGCGAAGCTTTATTATCTAAGAAATCTCTCCGGTAAAGCTGCAAGAATAAAATCTAAAAGTTAAACTTGCCGCTCAATTAAAATTTTAAGGACGCGCTGGTCACGTCCTTAATTTTTTTATGAAATAATCCTAGAATCATGAATATTTTTTTCCCTCAAAATTTATTTACCCGTTTAATTTACGATTCACTCCCTGATGATTTGAAAAAAGAGATTCTTTTCAGACCATCTTCAATAATTACGAAAGAAATGATTGAACTGGAAAATTCTGTCGCATTAATCCCGGTAATGGATCTGATTAAAAATAAAAATTTGTTTATTTCAGAATCTTTCGGGTTATCCTTTGAGGATTCTTTGAATCTATCCTACATATATTTTAATGAATCTTTTCCAGGAAGTCGCCCGGAAAAGAAAAATGAATTTAAGGAAATAAACCTTGCCGGGGATATCTCTTCAACCGAAATTATTTTCTCAAAAATTTTATTCGAAGAATTATACGATTCAACAGTTTCAATTAATCTGATAAGTGAAGAAAAAAACTTGCCGGGCAAAAACCTGATAATTACCGGTGACAAAAATTTTATCGATGAACGGGTTTTCTCGGGGATCAGCTTCTCCGAGGAAATGATTGATATGCTTTCGCTCCCTTTTGTAAATTTTATCCTTGCCTCGAAAGAGGAATCCGTTATTCAAAAAGTCAGCGAAAACTTTAAAGGGATAAGCAGCTTAATTTATGACAGGGTTGAGAAAGGGAATTTGACAGGAAATTATGCCCAAAATGTAAAAGAATATATACAGCAGAATATTTCTTCATTAATCCTGGATTTCGATTCCAACGATTGTGATGGAATCGATCAATTGCTTCAGCTTCCCTATTTTCACGGAATGATTGAAAATATTATAGATTTAAAATTTGCATGAATCTCCCTGCTTGCTTTAACCTCATACAATTTTTTCCGGTATTTTGCTCACATCTAGTCTTTACTTAAAAGCTACTTAAGGAAACATTTGTTATATTTTACTAAAATGGATACTAAAATTTCTTTTTCAATACTATAGGAAGAACTCAGAGAAACTATCTATCATGATAACATATTATTTTCATGTTTCGAGAAATTCCAGAAATAAATACGGGATTGATAAATCGCTTTTCGCTATCGCCGGCGATTTAATCATTTCCAGCTTTCATCAAACAAGGCTTCTTTCGGAAAAAATCAACAATGCACGCAAGAAGGAAGGTGACTTTGATAAACTCATAACTCCGGGACTCCTTAATGCACTTGGTCTGCTTCATGAAGTCTATCATTATATTTTTTCTTTTTATCAGAAAACTACAAATCCGGGAGTTCTATCAAAAGGGCTAAACTATCTGAATATCCATTTGGGAGATCTTGAATCGAATACTGTTTTGCTTGAGTTCATAAGGGAATTTCCTCCTTTAGAGGTTTACAAGGGGAATATTACTCCGGAAGATTACTTAAACGGCATTACTGAAGGAAAATTAAATAAAGAAATCCTTTTGGAGGAGATAGTTCTTCTTCAACTGGAGAATATTAATCCCGCTTCTTTTTTACTTGAAGAGTTATATTCGGACCACCCGATTTCCCAAAGAACCAAATATTTAGAGTTTATTGATGATGCCGAGGAATTTTTTATTACAGAGAAGTCTTTCGGGCCGGAAAATCTTCCTTTTTTCCAATTCCTTAGGAAACCGATAATCTCCAGTCCAAACAGCATTGAAGGTCAGCTTGATTTCATTCTGGAAAATTGGAGTAATTTCCTTCCTGAGAGCATCAGGCAGAAATTATTAAAAGCAAAAGACTTAATACTTGAAGATCTAAAACTATTTTTGCAGCACGGAGGAGGAGAAAAAGGTACACCGCCCGTACCTAATTATAAAGCGCACCGGGATTATTTCGAATTCTTAAGAAGGAAGCTTAAAACCGGAGAAGGGCTGTCGGATGATGAGAGCAGGTTTTATTATTCCGAAATTGAAAGGTTTACCGACGATATAGATTGGATGCCCCGTGTTGTAATGATAGCCAAAAATATTTTTGTATGGCTGGATCAGCTCTCAAGAAAATATCAAAGAAGCATATCACGCTTAGACCAGATACCCGATGAAGAGCTTGACAGGCTTGTATCCTGGAATTTTACCGCACTCTGGCTTATTGGAATTTGGGAAAGGAGCAGCGCTTCTAAAAAAATAAAGCAGCTTACAGGAAATCCGGAAGCTGCTTCATCTGCTTATTCTTTATATGATTACATAATTGCAGATGAGCTGGGCGGCGAGGAAGCATTCAATAATCTGAAAGACAGGGCATGGCGGAGGGGTATCAGGCTTTCGAGCGACATGGTGCCGAATCATACAGGAATTTACTCAAAGTGGGTGATTGAGAAGCCGGATTATTTCATTCAGTTAGATTATCCTCCATACCCGGGCTATTCTTTTACAGGTCCGAATTTGTCCGACGACTCCAGGGTAGAAGTAAGGATTGAAGATAAATATTACAACCGGACGGATGCAGCAGTTGTATTCCAGCGGAGAGATTCTTATACAGGATCAGTAAAATATATCTATCATGGAAACGATGGTACTCATATGCCGTGGAATGATACTGCGCAGCTAAATCTGCTGAATGGTGAGGTACGCGAATCTCTGATACAAACCATAATGCATGTAGCGAGAAAAACTCCAGTTATAAGATTCGATGCGGCTATGACTCTGGCAAAAAAGCATTACCAGCGTCTCTGGTTTCCTAAGCCGGGTACCGGCGGGGCAATCCCCTCACGTTCCGACTTTTCAATGACAAATAGCGAATTTGATGCGGCGATGCCGAATGAATTCTGGCGTGAAGTTGTGGATAGAATAAATGCCGAATTGCCAAATACACTTCTTCTTGCGGAAGCATTCTGGCTGATGGAAGGATATTTTGTAAGAACTCTGGGAATGCACAGAGTTTATAACAGCGCATTTATGCACATGCTTATGAAGGAAGAAAATGAAAAGTACAGGGATTTAATTACAAACACTTTGGAGTTTAACCCTGAGATTTTAAAAAGGTACGTTAACTTCATGAGCAACCCCGATGAAGAAACTGCCGTGAATCAATTTGGAAAAGGGGATAAGTATTTCGGCATCTGCGTACTGATGATAACCTTGCCCGGGCTGCCTATGTTCGCCCACGGGCAGATCGAAGGTTATTCCGAAAAATACGGTATGGAATACAAGAAAGCCTATTATAATGAATTTCCCGACGCCCACCTGGTCAGGCGGCATGAAGATGAAATATTCCCGCTCCTCAAGAAAAGATATTTATTCAGCCAGGTGGCAAATTTTGAGCTCTATGATTTCATCGATGATTCCGGCAATATAAACGAAAATGTTTATGCTTTTTCCAACAGAATAGACGGGGAAAGAGCATTAATTATTTACAACAATTCGTACTTTGAATGTAAAGGGAGTATTAATTATTCTGTTCTGAAAGCAGCTTCCGGTAATAACCACACTTCTACACGCAGGCTTGCCGAAGCTTTAGGAGTAAGAAATGAAAGACATTATTTCTATACATACAAAGACCATAAAACCAGGCTCGAGTATATTTTTTCCGGACGGGAATTAAACGATTACGGAATGTATCTTTCATTAAACGGTTATCAATATAAAGCTTGTTTATACTTCCGGGAAATCTACGATTCTTCAGGAAACTATGAGCGGCTTAATCATTTTCTTTCCGGCAAAGGGGTTGCATCTATCGAATATGAGCTTAGGATGCTTAATTTACAGCCGGTGCATAACGCATTTGCATACTTATTCAGCAGTAAACATCAATTTGAAACTTACTGTTTTATTAAAGATGATTCCGCGGCTAAAGAGGATAGTGAATCAGCAGTGCCTGAAATCCTTTTAAATGAAGTGAACAATATAGTCACACAAGTGGAGCATGCGGAGCATACAGCTTTCAACAGAGATAATATGCTGAAGATGTTTAAGGAGGAATTAACATCTTTAAGAGTTATGACCAGAATATTTGAAAATAAAAAGAATAAGAATATCATTAAAGATACAAATAAAAATGCTGCTTCTTTAGTATTTTTTGACGGATCGGATTCAGCCGGAACTTCTGGAAATATTAAGGAGAATAGAGAATTTTTCTTCCCGCTTATATTGCTAAAATTATTAATTAATGACAGCTCCGATAAAAATCAGGTAAAAGATTATTTGTTTGATAAACTGATGCTGGATAAGGTTTTGTTTTCAGCACTCGAGCAGTGGGGACATAATTTTGAAAAAATCATCGGAGAAGTAAGTATGATTAAGGTTTTGGCTTCAGACCCCGAATTGTACGATTCTTCAATCCGCGAATTACGGCCAAAAACAAATATTGCTTCGCAAAGCGAAAAGGTTTTGGTTGACAGAATCTTCAGCGGAAAAAATCATCTTGCATACTTAAACTTTAATGAATTTAACGGAGTTAAATATTATTCTAAAGAGAGATTTGAAAATTTGATAAACTGGATCTTTACCCTGGATAACTTATTAAAGATACGAAAGCAGATTTTTGATGGAACGGGGACACATAAGACTAGCACAAAAAAGGAGGCCCTGGAAAAAATATTTGCGAAGGGGGCAAATATCACTGAGTATTTAAAAGAGTTTAAAAAATCCCGCCAATTTTATTCTAGTATTCTTGCTGCATCGGAAAAAGCAGAGTATATAATGGAAAAATTAAAAATGATTTTCGAGCCTGTTCCGGAGCCAACCAAAAAAAGAAAAAAAGTGCCTGATGTTGGAAAGAAAAAAATAGAAAGAAACGATAAAAATGAAAAAAAAGCTAAAGGTGTTAAAAGAAAAGAGAATCTTAATAGAAAAGCAAAGTAAATCATTAAATCCTTCAGCAGCACTATTATTTATATTTGCTCTTCTCATAATCGGTATTCCGCCGGTAAATGCTCAGTATAGTTTAGAAAATGCTTTCCCAAATTTAAATTTTACAAGTCCTGTAGATTTTCAAAATCCAAATGACGGATCAAACAGAGTATTTATTGTTGAACAAAGCGGCATCATTAAAGTAGTTGAAAACTCCGCATCGGTATCTGCCGCAAAAGTATTTTTAAATATCACAGACAGAGTTGAAGACGGCGGGGAAATGGGCCTGCTTGGACTTGCCTTTCATCCTGATTATCGTAACAATGGATACTTTTATGTCGATTATACTAAGGATAATCCGATTGAAACCGTCATTTCCAGGTTCAAGGTGTCCGATACTAATTCAGATTCTGGCGATGAAGAAACTGAATTAATACTAATGAAAATTTTTCAGCCTTATTCCAACCACAACGGCGGGCAGATTGCTTTCGGGCCAGACAGCATGCTCTATATTGCACTGGGTGACGGCGGTTCAAGGGGTGATCCTCAAAATAGAGCCCAGAACAGGGACAGCCTTTTAGGAAAAATTTTAAGAATCAATGTTGATTCTGCCTCATTGCCGTTAAATTATTCGATCCCTCCCGATAATCCTTTTGTAAATAATACGGAAGGATTCCGCGAGGAGATATTCGCTTACGGATTAAGGAATCCGTGGAGGTTCAGTTTTGATTTTTCAACAGGGAAAATCTGGTGCGGCGATGTGGGGCAAGGTGATTGGGAAGAGATAAATATAATCGAAAGCGGCAAAAATTACGGCTGGCGTTGTTACGAAGGAAATCATCAATATAATTTAAGTGAATGCAACGACACGAATTATGTTTTTCCCGTCTGGGAATATCCGCACACTGAAGGCCGTTCCATTACAGGCGGATATGTTTACAGAGGCACTTCAATTCCAAACTTATTTGGAAAATATATTTATGCTGATTTCGAAACAAGAAAGATCTGGGCTTTAACTTACGATGGTATAAATCCGGCTCAGAATGAATTCATATTAACAGCCCCCGGTGGTATTTCGTCTTTCGGCGCAGATAAAGACAATGAACTCTATCTATGCTCATTTGACGGTAAAATTTATAAATTAAAAAATAACTTAACAGATGTTTCTGCCGGCAGGGAGAAAAAACTAGATTATTATCTGGTAAAGAATTATCCGAATCCTTTTAATCCTGCAACTCGTATAACTTTCAATGTTCCGGAAGAAAGCAGAGTTGAAATTCAAGTAGTTGATATTCTGGGAAATATAACTTTACTCATAAACAAAACATTTCGGCCGGGAATTTATGAGGAACCTTGGGATGCATCTTCATTTTCTTCGGGGGTATATTTTATTATAATGAAGGCTGAACCGCTTGCTTCAAAAAGAACTTTTCGAAGCACCGTAAAAGCTTTATTGCTGAAATAAGATTGCAATTGCTGAAATAAGATTGCATTTGGATTGCGAATGTTTTTATCAGTACATTCCTTTAAACCATCCGCCGTCAATATGTACTGTATTGCCTGTAATGTAGCTTGCCTGCTTTGATGCAAGGAAAGCAACTGCAGCAGCAATCTCTTCAGGTTTTGCAAGACGGTTCATTGGGATTTGCCTTGCCATATCTGCCAGTACTTCTTCATGGGATTTCTTTGCTTGTTTTGCTTTGGTGACTGCAAGATCATAGACGCGGTTGGTTAAAGTATATCCGGGGGCAACGTTGTTTACAGTAATATTATATTTCGCGACTTCATTGCTGAGCGATTTTGCAAAACCAATTATTCCTGCCCTGAACGAATTCGAGAGCATTAAATTCTCAAGAGGCTGCTTGACAGTAATTGATGTAATATTGACTATTCGGCCCCACCCTTTTAAAATCATATCCGGGACAACAAGGTTGCAGAACCTTACTGTGCTTAAGAATACCTGCTCAAAGGAAGCTCTCCAGTTTTCTTCAGTTAGATCACTTAAAAAACCCGGGATCGGGCCCCCGCAGTTATTTATTAAAATATTTATTTTGCCAAGCTCTGTGGTAACGGCATTTACAGTATCTTCAATATCCTTCAGACTATTTAAATCACACACATTCCAGAGAACATCTACTCCGGTTTTAGTTTTTATTTCATTGGTTGTTTGCAGCAAATCATCCTTAGTCCTGGAACAAATGGCAACAAGGCAGCCTTCGGCTGCTAAAATTTCAGCGACAGCTCTTCCAATTCCTTTACTTGAAGCGGTTATCAAGGCTACCTTCCCTTTTATTCCTAAATCCATATTAAAATTCCTTATTTATGCTTAGAAAATATTATTCGGAGTTTACGATTTAAATCTAATTAAGATGCATTTTTTAAAATATACAGGAAAATAAAGAAACTCTATAGCATGCAGCGGCAGGGTATTAACAGCCTATTTGGAAATACCTCGTTTGCTTTCTTTTATAAAAGTGATCAGATGATTTACTTCTTCGCATTGAGGAACTTCGGATTGAATCTTCTCAAGAGCCTGAGTTGTATTTAAATTGGAATTAAAGATTAATGAATATGCTTTTTTTAGTGATTCAATGACTTCATCAGAAAAATTTCTTCTTCTTAAACCCTTAACATTCAATCCGTTATATTCAAGAGGATTGCCTGAAAATAAGGAAAACGGAGGAACATCTTTTACCACCATCGAATGCGCTCCAATCATTGAATGTTTCCCGATTCTTACAAACTGATGTACCCCGACAATTCCTCCTAAGATTACATGATCCTCAAGTGTAACGTGACCTGCTAGAGCTACGCTGTTTGCTAATATACAATTGTTTTTCAAAATGCAATCATGAGCAACATGTGAATAAGCCATCAACAGACAGTTATTTCCTATAACTGTTTCCTTTGTATCACTAGTGGCTCTGCTTACCGTGACGCATTCCCTGAATGAATTATTATTCCCTATGAATACTTCGGTATATTCGCCGGCATATTTTAAATCCTGTGGAGCTGTTGAAATAGATGCACCCGGATATAAAATATTTTTTTCACCGAGTCTTGCACCGTTGAATAAAGAAACATTGTTCAGCAGCCTGGTCCCTTTACCAATTCTTACATCCTCCTGAACAACACAAAAGGGACCGATTTCCACATCATCATCAATTTCGGCTTTAGAATCAATAATTGAAGATGGATGAATTTTTCTCATTTTCAGTTTATAAATATCTTAGTGCAGAAAGCAATTAAGTAAAGAAACCTTTTGTTGATTTTACAGTGCGTGATTTTTTACTTCAATACCCTTAACTATCTCACTTGTGTCGAGAGCAATTACCAATTCTTCATTTGTAGGTATACGCATTACCTTCACCCTGGAGGAATCCTCAGAAATAATTTCCTGCTGAGCTTTATTCTTCTCCTGGTTTATTTTTATTCCAAGATACTCCATGTTCTTACAAACTTCTTCCCGCACTTCGAATGAATTTTCACCAATTCCGCCGGTAAATACAAAAGCATCTACTCCGTTCATAGCTGCGGCATAAGCTCCCAGATATTTTTTAATCCTGTAGCAGAAAATTTCAAAAGCATATTTTGCTCTTTCGCGGCCTTCATTAACTGCTTTTAAGATTTCCCTCATATCACTGCTTTCGCCGCTTAAACCGAGAAGCCCGCTGTGTTTATTTAACAGAGTATTGGCTTCATTTGTAGAAAGTTCTTCTTTCCCCATAATGTACAAAATCAATGAAGGATCGATATCGCCGCTTCGTGTCCCCATGATTAATCCTTCCAAAGGTGTGAAACCCATGGAAGTATCGATCGATTGGCCGTTTTTTATTGCTGCCATGCTGCACCCGTTTCCGAGGTGAGCAGTAACAATCTTCAGATCTTCCATATTTTTATCTAGAATTTGTGCAGTTCTCCAGGATACGTAACGATGCGATGTGCCGTGAAATCCGTATCTCCTTATTTTATGTTTTTTGTACAGTTCGTAAGGAATGCCGTAAAGAAATGCTTTTGGAGGCATTTTTACATGAAATGCGGTATCAAAAACTCCTACCTGGGGTTTATTCGGTAAAAGCCGGCTGGCAGCTTGTATTCCTTTTATATTTGAGGGATTATGCAGGGGTGCAAGCTCAATATTATCCTGAAGCACCGGAATTACTTTATCGGTAATCAAAACTGAATCTGAAAAAGTTTCGCCGCCATGCACTATACGGTGACCTACTGCGTCAATGTCATCTTTATTATCAATTACACCGTGATTTTTACTCAGCATGACTCCAAGTACGTACTCAATACCTATAGTATGATCGAGTATTTCTCCGGCTATTTTTATTGAATCTCCATCATATCTTGTATGCGACAAGACGGCGCTGCTCATTCCGATTCTTTCAACCACTCCCTTGGCAAGGGCTAACTTTTTTTCAGTATCAATGAATTGATATTTTATTGATGAGCTTCCGCAATTTAAAACTAGAACTTTCATTTATTAATAAACCTATTTTAATCGATTGTTTTCAATAATTAATTTTCAGAAACGATTTTGCCGTTGTTATCATATTTGTAAAAACCTTCCCCTGTCTTCTTTCCGAGCTTTCTTTCCCTTACAAGCTTTCTTAGGATCGGACAAGCTCTGTATCTTGGTTCGCCTAATGTTTTCCATAATGTTTCCATCCAGGCAAGAACTTCATCCAGCCCCATCATATCTGCCATTTCAAGAGGGCCGTATGAAAAATTATATCCCAGTTTCATGGCAGTATCGATATCTTTTGCAGTAGCAACGCCTTCAAGAAGTATGTACATAGCTTCATTCAGCAAAGGAACAATTGCACGGGTTGTAACATAACCGGGGTACTCATATACTTCTACCGGAGTTTTTCCTATTCTAGCAGCAAATGCTTTTACCTTTTCCACGGTTTCATTTGATGTATGCAGTCCCTTCACAAGTTCAACCACCGGCACTTTCGGAACAGGATTCAAAAAATGCATACCGATTATTTTATCTGCCCGGTTTGTTGCTTCAGATATTTTTGTAAGGCTTAAAGTAGAAGTATTTGAAACCAATATTATATCTTTTCTTGCTTTAGAATCGACTTTTTTAAATACCGAGACTTTTAGCTCAAAGTCTTCGTCTACAGCTTCAATGATAAGATCGTTTTCGTTTATTCTATCAAACGACAGGTCCCATTTAATTCTGTTGAGAATTGATTTTTTTTCAGCATTGGTTATTGCCCATCGTTTAATTTCTCTGTTTAATGATTCAGTTAAAGATTTTTGGGCATTCTTCATGTGTTCTTCATCCTTTTCAATAATTAAAACATCGATTCCCGCGGCAGATATTGTCTGGGCAATTCCCTGTCCCATTACACCTGCGCCAATTATTGCAACACTATTAATCTGCTCAATCTCTTTTCTTTTCTGGTCCTTGGTTAAAAGATCTTCAAGTTTTAAATTTTCCGGCATTTTAACTTACCTGTAATTTTTTTCTATATTTTTCAGAATGTGGTTTTGTTCCGATAATTTACAATTAGTTTTTTTTATTTTTGACTTATCAGTCGCATTCATTTTTCCCCTGCAGCAGAATAAGAGAGTTCAACGCAATCTGATCCTGGCTGGTTTTTCCATCTAAAAATCTTTTTTCTGAAACAGAAAAATACTAAACAATAACATCAAAATTAGAAATAAAAACGAAGATATAACAGGCTGAAAATCTGCTATTCCTTTTCCCTGGGCTATGTCCAAATTAATCTTTCCCATCAATTCTGATGTTTTCGGGATGATGTAGTATAAAATTTCAGCTACTTTTTTAATCATTCCGTTTTTTATAAAACCTGGAAATTGTTCCACAAACGCATGCAGAAGAGGGCTAAGGATAATAAATATAAAATAAGCAGTCATCATTCCGAGCAGCGAACCTCGTGTAATTATGCCGAAGAAAACAATGAGGGAATAGAGAACTGCAAACGTAAAAGTGATGGTAGCTATGGTCCATAGGAAATCAGGATTCCAATAGGAAAATTTCCAAGAGATGATGATCCAAATTCCTAAAACGAGAAAAGCAATATTAATAAATACAACAAGTAGTCCTCCAAAATATTTACCTAAAATTAGCTGAGGCCTTGAAAGCGGTTTTGATAAGAAAAGATCGATATTTCCTTTCTCAAGCAGTACAGGAATGAAGCTTGAAGCACTGAAAATAGAAAGCAATAGTCCTAAGCTTGCAAGAGGGGAGACTATTGTAAATTCAATCATCATTACAATATTGCCCGATAAATTTTCGGTAGATCTGAAGAAAGAATTGAGTATGCTCTCCGTATCGGCAAGTCCGAAAATTAATCCTGTTATAATCAAACTGAAGCATGAAATGCCGAAAAAGAATATAAAAACTTTTCTGGCAAAAGATTCCCGGAGAGTATAGGAAATAATCAGCAGAACATTTCTCATTTTCTCTCTTCCTTTTCCGCTTCGGTAATTAAAGATATGAACATTTCTTCAAGAGAAGCCTTCTGCTTGATGATTTCTTTAATGACGATCCCGTGAGTCCTTATCCGGTCGATAAGTTTGTTTAATTCGAATGTATCCGAAACCCGGACGAAATAAGAATCCTCTTTAACCCTGCTGAAATTTAGTGCCTTTAAAAAATCTTCCCCAGAGCCGGCCTCAAGTTTTATAACGTATTCCTCTTTTTTTTCTGTAAGTTCCGTTACTGTTCCTTCCCGGATCAATCTTCCTTTGTTTAAGATTCCCACTCTGTCGCTGATAAGCTCAACCTCAGAAAGTAAATGGCTGTTTAAGAAAATTGTTTTTGATTTATTTTTAAGCTCAACCAGGATTTCTCTTATTTCCTTTCTTCCCAAAGGATCCACACCATCCGTCGGTTCGTCAAGAAATATTAATTCGGGATCGTTAATTAATGCCTGTGCTAATCCCAATCTCTGCATCATTCCTTTTGAATAAGTTTTTACTTTAGCTTTTTTCCAGTTGCTTAATTTTACCAGCTCTAAAAGTTCATCGATCTTTTTTTCAAGGTGAATTCCGGACACTCCGCTCAGCCTGCCGAAAAACCGCAGAACTTCGCCGCCGGTTAAATAGGGAGGATATCTGTGGTTTTCAGGGAGATATCCTACTTTAGTTTTAACATGGTAATTGCTGATCTCTTCATTTAAGATTTTTGCATCTCCAGCGGAAGGAAAAGTAATGCCTAACAGAATTTTTACAAGAGTTGTTTTGCCTGCGCCGTTTGGACCTAAAAGGCCGAATATAATTCCCCTCTCAATTAATAGAGTTAAATCAACAAGTGCCTGAACAGTTTTCTTCCTGATGCCGGAAGAGTATATTTTTGTCAGACCCCTTATTTCTATTGAATTCATCGCCATATTTTTTTTAAGTTTGAAATATAATAAAAATGGAAGGAAAATTTAGAAGATTTCTTTATAAAACATTTATTCTTTTGATGCTTTCAAGATAATTCATCAAAGTTTTATATCGATATTATTTATAGATTTATACTTGATTTACGGATTAATATTTCATTTTATTTCTAATATGGATTGTATCTTTTGCGACATAGTAGAAGGTAAAGCAAAGGCTGAAATTCTTTACGAGAATGAACTCGTAATTTCATTCCTGGATATCAGACCTATGAATTACGGGCATTCGCTTGTAATTCCAAAAAGACATTATGAAAGCTTTTTGGAAATTCCTCCCGATGAACTTGGAGTATTAATAATTGGCGTTCAAACTGTTTTTAAAGCCATGAGTGAAAGTATTAAGCCGGATGGAATAAATATAATCTCTAACAATGGCTCTGCTGCCGGACAATCTGTTCCTCATTTCCACTTTCATATTATACCAAGATTCCATTCAGATGAATTCAAGTTCAGAATAAATCTAAAATCCTATAAAGGGAATTTACGAAAAGATTTTGCGGAAAAAATCAGAACATGCCTTCCTTAAAGGCAGTTTCAAAAAATAAACTGAAGTTATTTTTATGAGTAAAAAAATTAGAGTGCTGATTGCCAAAGCCGGGCTGGACGGCCATGATAGAGGTGCTAAAGTAATTGCCGCTGCACTTAGGGATGCCGGAATGGAAGTTATTTATACCGGCCTTCGTCAGACTCCTGAAATGATTGTCGATGCTGCAATTCAGGAGGATGTTGATGTAATAGGCGTAAGCGTGCTTTCCGGTGCTCACATGACTATTTTTCCCAGGATCTTGAAGCTGATGAAGGAAAAAAATGTCAATGACGTCCTGCTTACCGGCGGAGGAATTATACCTGATCAAGATATTAAGGAATTAATTAAAATGGGCACCGGCGAATTGTTTACTCCGGGCACATCGATGACTCAAATTTCAAACTATATTAAATCCTGGTGCGAGATACATCCAAGAGAATACCTGGATAAAAAACAATAGAACACAGACAACACGGATTACGCGGATTAACACGGAAAATTTCAGAATTTATAGTTAACATATCAATAAAAGCAGGGGGATTAAGAATGCTACATCCGGAAATCACGGATAAAATTCTAAAAGCTTTTTTTAAGGTTAATGATACTCTTGGATACGGTTTTCTTGAAAAAGTATATGAAAATGCAATGAAGATTGAATTATGTAAAATGGGAAGAAAAGTAGAACAGCAAAAAATATTAGAGTTTATTATGATGGATTTGAAGTTGGAGATTATTTTAGTGATTTGATTATAGATGATTTGGTTATTGTAGAATTGAAAGCTGCCGAATCTTTATGCCCGGAACATGAAGCTCAATTAATAAATTATTTAAGAGCAACAAAAATAGAAGTTGGATTACTTTTAAATTTTGGTAGAAAAGCAGAATTCCGAAGAAAAATTTTTACAAACGATATGAAAGCTCGGCCTCCAGGTAGAAATTAAATTCCGTGTGAATCTGTGTTATCCGTGTAATCCGTGTTCTATTCTTAAGGTTTTAGAGTCCTCTCGCGTTTTTAATTCCGTTTATATGCTTTGACTTATCGATAATATTTCCATTCTCATCAACCACGCCCTGGTGGCATGTATAGCAGGCAGTTATAGGAGCGGGTATGTGCCCTTCGGGAGGTAAACCATGACATGAACCGCATTCAATCTCGAATTCATCTGTATTGGTCCACATTAAGGTTTGATTATTTCCTGTCATTTTATCTGAACTGTAAGCAAATCTATTTGTAGCATCGGCAGAATCTCTGAAAAACTGAAAACTACCGTGGCAATAAGTGTTTGAACAGGTAGCGGCGCTTGAATCATAAGCTGCATTCGATGCACCAAAAGCAGCAGCTAAATCTTTTAAGATAACTTCAGCGGGTAAATCACTGTCAACATGTCCGGGATCATTAACTTGCTGAGGTACTGTATGGCAGCTTGAACAAGGAACTGAATTACCTAGCGTATTTTCATAAAGATGTACTGAATGCGCTCCAACGCTTTTTATTGCGGTTGAAGAATTATTATTAATATCCAGCGGCGGAGCAATTCTGTTAGGATTATCCGTGGAACCGTGGCATGTATTGCATGATGCCGGGCCTCCGGGAGATGAATGGCATGGCAGACAGCTTGGACTGCTTAAACCTCCGCCGAATGCACCACCATGACAGCTCGCGCAGTCGGTTAAATCCCAGTTATGATGCCTTATAAAATCACCATGAAAGTTTGGGGAACTTTCATTGTTTATGCCTGTCTTATGGATGGTAATCGATTGATGACAATTAACACAGCTGACACCTGTGGCTCCGCCGTTAAAATCTTGCGCATGGCACTGCTGGCAATTTGAAAAATCGGCATTCTTCAGATAATTTCCATGAAAATTGGGGTGGCCTAATATCATTACACCTTCCCCATGGATAGATTCTTTCTGAAGACTAGGAATATCGGTTTCAAGTTCACTGCAGCTGAAGAAAATTAAAGTAAAGATAATTGCTGCAATTATAGTAAGAAATAAATATTTCATTTTTTTAAAATTCATATATCATTAACCACCGTGACAATATCCGCAAAATCCCAAACCTGCTTGTGCTGCAGATAAATTTACAGTATGACAATTAAAACAAATAGAACCCTGGTTATCATGCCAGTCACCGTTTTCATCTCTCATAAAATTTGATGGATGAGTTTTTGCATTAGTTCCTTTTATTCCATCGTTATCTAAATGACATTTAATGCATGTAGGATCGGCACCCTGCACATCGTGGCAAGAAATGCAGCCTTCAATATCACGGCGTGCAAGTACGGCATGTTCGCCGCCTCCGCTTCCCACACCAAAGGTCATAAAATTAGGCTTAAAGTGAGATACAGGTTCAATTCCGCTTAATGCAAAATCACCTTCTTCCGATTGGTGGCAATTTGCGCAAAAGAGTTCAATCTGATGACATGACTGGCATTCAGTTGTTTTTCCTTTTGCATCTATTCCATGAATGAAGCGGTAATTTAATTCATGTACCCGGGTAATGCGCTGCTGTTTCGATCCGTCGATTGAATTACTAGGCGCATAAGGCTGATAAAAATCATCCGCCGTATTTTGTTCGGTTATTGCCGTAGCAGCATCATGGCATTCCTGGCACGAATTGGTGTTGTTGTCATGGCACATTATGCAATCGGCATTTAATTCTTTCGAGGCAAATTTATGAGACTTAATAAAACTTACGCTTCTATGAGATTGAGGTCTTAAATCTGCTGTAGAAATATGACATGACTCGCAGGCATTTGAAGCAACAGTTCTATCATTATGGCACGAATAGCAGTCCTGCATTAATGGATCCGGGAAACTCAAGTCAGATCCGTATTCGGTTTGGTCAAAATTTCTATGACAATCCGTACACTTCATTTTTTGATCTGCCATATGGAATTTATGATTGAAGATCAATCCGGAAATATTTTGTATGAGAGGTTCATAAACCTCTTCATAATGGCATGTACCGCATTGTTCGGAATCTTCAACATCATGGCATTCCGCGCAGCTTTCATGATTCGGCATCAATCTGTCTTTCAATGATGTGCTTTGTGCAGCTGTTTGGTGGCAGGTTTCACATTCGGCCAGTTCGCTGTGGAACCGGTGGGAAAATTTTATAATATCCTTATTGCTTTTTTTAGAATCTTCATTCTGAGATTCAAAAGCATTTAAGAAAAGAATCCCGGCAATGCTTAATATTAAATATAAGTAGAGATATTTCAGCTTCATTGAATAAGATTTAAATTTTCATTAAACCAGTAATTGATTTTGAAAAACAGACGGTAATCATTTTTATATATTTTATTATCCATGTACTGGCCTTGGAGATCAAATGAAACTTTGGTTAACGGGCGAACATTTATCCCAAGAAGGATAGTTGTTAAGTTATTTCTTTCAGAATCAGCTGAAAGCTTATAGCCTGTAAATGAAAGTCCTAAAGAAGGTGTTAATAATCCGTCTTCAAAGCTATGTGCGGCATAAATTGAGAGAGCATCGAGTTCTCCTGAATACCCAAAGGTTTTCCGGTATGTAAGGCTTCCGTAATCTGAATTTACTCCCGCGGTTATTCTTTGCGAATTTTCATCTTTATAGCTTACGTATCCGAATCTGCCGGAAAAAGAATAATTTTTATAGAATGAATAATCGCCGCCTAATTCAATCTCCTGGGTTGTTCCGTAATCAAAAACAGAAAAAATACTGTTATATTTTATCCGCGGTTCTCTATAGTTGTAGTAAAGATTTAATGTAATCTTTGGAAGCTGCAAGTAGCTTCCGAACAATTCAAATTTGGATGTCTTTTCATAATTAAAATCGTAATCATATCTTGTATTTACGGAAAAGATACTCTCCATTTTATAATCCACTTCGGCAGAACCATAAGTGAATTGGTTGGATTTATTTCTTATTAAGACGGTTATGGGATCCAGGACAGGATTCGCATCGTCCCCTGAACGGGTTAAACGTCTTGCAAAGTATTCCTCAGGTTTGAAGTTTTTATCCACGTAACCTAAAGATATCTGGAAAGATTCCAATGCAGTCGTGGTGAACCTTGCTCCGAAGATATAATCATCTTTCCACCAGTTATCGCTTAGTTCCAGTTTTTGATATGCAGGAATATTTGCGCCGTAAAAAAAACTAAACTTATAAGGCTTGTACTTAAGATCCAAATTTGCACCGTCAAAAGTACCGCCGGCTACTTTGCTGAAAATAGGCTGTCTTCCGATTTTTACTGTTGCTATATCAAAAACATTTCTGGCTTCAAAATAAAGATTATAAAACCTGAGCCTTGGATCATTTTTTAGATCTTCGGATAAATCAGTTTCAAGATTTAAATACGATCTCAGAGAGAAATCGGAATGGTTTAGATTTAAGATGAGCAGTTGAAAAGCCCTGGCATATTTAGCAGAAGTTTCTACCGAATCAAATCTCTCAAAAGTATAAATGCTGGAGCTGAATCTCCCGTTGATATTTTGAGAAAAGGATAAGGAAGCAAAAATAAAACACAAAAATGCGAGGAAAATATTTTTCTTCATGCTAAAATAGTTTATTGTCCCAGTTTTGAAGAGGAACTTATTTACCTGACGGAACCGGATGTTTTATCTTGTCCCACATGGGATTAAATTCGAAACCAGCAAAAGTCGGAGATTCGGAATTGTGGCAGCCGGTGCAAAAAGTTTCCGGATTTTCATGTAAAATTAAACCGTTCTTTACTGCGAGTTCCTTGTCTTTCATTACTTTTTGGCTTTTATAGTTTGATCCCGGACCGTGGCATGTTTCGCATTGTATGCCATCTTTTACATCAAATTTTTCTCCAATGAATGTTTTTTCCGTCTCGTATCCCGAGGCGTGGCATTTTAAGCAGGCTATAGTTTCCGATGCCGGAGTTGAATGCCCCAGGGCTTTTGCAATACTATCGGCTTTTTCCGTTTGAAGTGTTTTGAATGCAGTTGCATGTTTGCTGTTTTGCCAGATTTCAAGCTGCTTTCCCTGTTTCTCCGTTTTATGGCATGGACTGCAAACCGATACTCCCACAAATGAATTTTTGTCTTGTGCATTTATATATGCAGCTAAAAGAAATATTAAAGTTAAGCTAAGTAATGATTTCATTTTTTCTCCATAATTAGCAGTTATAAATTATTTATTGAATTATTTTAATAATATCATTTTCTTTACTTGCCTGAAAGATCTTTCTCCGCTCGTTTCCGAAGCATCGATGCTGTAGAAATATATTCCGGATGAAAGAGCTGCCCTATTGTTCTCGGTGTCAAAAATAACTGTATGAACACCTGCGCCGACAATTGAATTCAGCAGTTCTTTAACAATTTCTCCATTAATGTTATATACATTTATTTTTACATGGCTTTCCGAGGGGAGTGAATATATAATCGTTGTGCTCGGGTTAAACGGATTAGGATAGTTCTGAGAAAGTTTGAATTCCTCCGGGATATTCTGTTCGGATTCATCCACACTGGTTATTTGACCGCCGATTCCCTGGATTGACTTGATCAATACATCTACCGCAAAAGCCGTATTGTGCATTCCTTTACTTCCGTCATTAAGAATAAGCTGGTAATTGAAGTAAGCTTTCTTAATATTTATATCATTTGAATCACTTATCATTTCCCATGAAATAGAATCTATTCCGCTTGGCGGCAGGTTAATTCTTAACAGCTGCAGCAAACCGTCAATTTCGTTCGGAATACTTTCCGCCGTGCCGTCATCATCGTAATCGGACTTAGCTGTAAAATCTTCCCAGCTTGTTTTTGGACCGTGGCAATCAATACATTTTTCTGTATGATAATAATCTGTCTCTTCATTATACAGCTTCCATGTATGCCCGCTGACCTCATTCCAGTTTTCATTATTCGTATCGGAAACAGCTTCAGTCATATGGCAGCCGTTACAGCCATCCTGCACTGCGAATTTATGCGGACTTGTAAAATACGGCCTGTCGAATTCCGCTGCATTCATTCCTAAAAACACATCCCCCTGGGTAGATAAATGAGGTCCCCAGCGCCTGTCAACCGTTGTCTGAACATAGGTTTCATTATTTTTCCTTGCTTTATGACAATCAATGCAGGTTGCTCCG
>DAISZW010000182.1:0-6782 GCA_036824595.1 Ignavibacteriaceae bacterium | reverse complement strand
GTTAGCTGGCCTCCTTCTTCATATCCGACATACCCGGGAGGAGCGCCTATCAATCTAGAAACTGAGAACTTTTCCATATATTCAGACATATCGATTCTTACCATGGCATGTTCATCATCGAATAAAAACTCGGCAAGTGTCCTCGCCAATTCAGTTTTACCGACGCCGGTTGTTCCTAAGAAGATAAATGAACCGATAGGACGATTAATATCCTGCAGTCCTGTCCTGGATCTTCTTATTGCATTTGCAACTGCATAAACTGCATCATCCTGACCAATTACACGTTTGTGAAGTTCGTCTTCTAATTTTAATAATTTAGTCCGTTCGCTTTCAAGCATTTTGCTTACAGGTATCCCGGTCCATTTGGAAACAACTTCGGCAATGTCTTCGGCATCAACTTCTTCTTTAAGCATTTTCTTATTTTTTTGAATTTGCGTAAGATCTTTTGTCTCTTCTTTAAGCTGTTTTTCCAATGAAGCAATTTTTCCGTAACGGAGCTCGGCAACTTTTCCAAGGTCTCCTTCACGTTCATATTTGTCCGCCATGTTTTTAGTATTTTCTATTTCAATTTTCATTGAACGTATTTTCTGAATTTTTTCTTTCTCCAGGTTCCAGTGCATGCGAAGCTTATTTCTTTCCTCGTTAAATTCAGTCAATTCTTTTTTTAGTTCCTCAAGTCTTTTTTGAGAACTTTCATCTTTTTCTCGTTTTAGGGCTTCTTGCTCAATTTCGAGCTGTTTAATTTTTCTTTCAACTGTATCAAGCTCTTCAGGCATTGAATCAATTTCGATCCTTAATTTTGAAGCGGCTTCATCAATTAAATCAATTGCTTTATCTGGTAAGAACCTGTCGGTGATATACCTGTGTGATAATTGAGCTGCAGCTATAATTGCTCCGTCTGTTATTCTTACGCCATGATGAACTTCATAACGTTCGCTTAAACCTCTAAGGATGGAAATGGTATCCTCAACCGAAGGTTCAGCCACAAATACAGGCTGGAAGCGTCTTTCAAGTGCAGCATCTTTTTCAATATGTTTTTTGTATTCATCTAGAGTAGTTGCTCCGATTGCATGCAGTTCCCCCCTTGCCAATGCCGGCTTTAATATATTTGCAGCATCCATGGAACCTTGTACGGAACCGGCTCCAATCAGCGTATGAAGTTCATCGATGAAAAGAATTATTTCTCCGTTTGATTCCTGGACTTCTTTCACAACAGCCTTCATTCTCTCTTCAAATTGTCCGCGGAATTGTGTGCCTGCAATAAGTGCTCCCATATCAAGAGCAACAATCTTCTTTGTTTTCAGGTTTTCAGGTACGTCTCCTGAGATAATTCTATGTGCTATTCCTTCAGCAATTGCAGTCTTACCGACTCCAGGTTCTCCAATTAATACCGGATTATTTTTTGTCCTCCTTGACAATACCTGAAGCACTCTTCGTATCTCTTCATCTCTCCCAATTACTGGATCAAGCTTTCCAAGTTTTGCCAGTTCATTAAGATCCCTTCCATATTTTTGCAACGCCTGATATGTATCTTCAGGATTTTGTGAAGTGACTTTCTGTGTCCCCCTAACATCTTTAAGAGCCAGCAAAATCTCTTCGTGCGAAATTCCGTTATCTCTTAAAAGCTGTCCTGCTTTCCCTTCATCTTTAGAAAGAGCAAGGAGGAGATGCTCGGTAGAAACAAATTCATCCTTTAAATTTTTAGCCTCATTGAATGATTCATCAAGTAATTTTGCCATGTTATTTGACATCTGCTGATTGCCGACACCGGCCCCGCTTACTTTCGGCAAATTTTCTAAAAGATCATTAACTTTCAGCTTTACTCCATTAACATTCCCGCCTGTCTTTTGCAAAATTGTATCTGCAATATTCCCCTTTTCCTGGATAAGTGATGCAAGCACATGGCCAGGTTCTAAAACCTGATTACTATAATTCTGAGCTATTTCGATTGCTGTTTGGATAATATCTTGTGCTTTTACCGTAAGTTTGTTAAAGTTAAACGCCATTTATGTTCTCCTGTTCTAAAACTATTTTCTGAAGTCTCTTAACTTTTTAAATAGATTGACCTCTTCATCTCGTAAATTTTTCGGAATATCCACTAATACTTTTATAAATAGATTCCCCCGATTTAATGACTGATCAGGGTTGTTTATTCCCATTCCATGTATTTTTAAAATCGTACCGTTGCCTGTTTCCTTAGGGATGGTTACATTAATTTTCTTCCCATCAATAGTTGTTATTTCCTTTTTACCGCCCAAGACAGCTGTATACAAATCGATATTTAAATTCATATAAACATCATTTCCACTGCGTTCAAAAACAGGATGTTTATCTATCTGAATGATCAAATATAAGTCTCCTTTTTCACCCCCGTTTATACCTTCCGCACCCTGATGTTTTATTCTAAGCTTCTTCCCCTCTTCAATTCCCGGAGTAATTTTAACTTTTAATTTTTTTCCGTCAATAGAAATTTCTCTCTCTGTTCCCTTGTGTGCTTCTTCCAGAGTAATATTTATTACTGCGCTATAATCTCTCCCTTTTCTGGGATAGGAAGTTCTTTGATTAAATCCTTTAGAACCGGATCCGAAGAAATTTTCAAAAAAATCTGAAAATCCGCCGGCTTTACCTAACAGGTCTTCAAAGTCACTGGAAAAATCAAACCCTCTTTCATGCTGTGAATTAGCAAGGTCTCTGAACCAGTTACCATCGCCTGTAGATTGATACTGCTTCCAGTTGATTCCGAGCTGGTCATATCTTTTCCTTTTTTCCGGATCTTTCAGCACTTCATAGGCCTCGGAGATTTCTTTAAACTTTTCTTCAGACTTTTTATCATTCGGATTTTTATCAGGATGATATTTTTTTGCCAGTCTCCTATAAGCTTTATTAATTTCGTCAGTGGAAGCGTCTTTGCTGACTTCCAGTATTTTGTAGTAGTCTTTAAATTCCATAATCATTAATACTTGAACTTACAAAAAAAGGGGCAGCTAAATCAATAACTGCCCCATATAGATGATAATCAACAAAAAGATTATTTAACTTTTATTTCTATCTCTTTTGGTTTAGCTTCTTCAGATTTGGGTATTGTTACTAACAATTGGCCGTCATTGAAGACAGCTTCAATCTGATCATATCTAATCTTTTGGGGCAGATTAAAAGATCTATAGAACTTTCCATAAGTTCTTTCTACACGGTGAAATGTAGTATCCTTTGATTCTTTTTCTTCTTTTCTTTCCCCGCTGATACTAAGCTGACCATCCGAGAAAGAAATTTTAACATCATCTTTCTTAATTCCGGGGATATCCATTTTTATCGAAAAATTGTCTTTGTCTTCGCTTATATCAGCTAGCGGCATCCATACTATATTGTCCAGTTCTTCTTTACTATTGGTATCTAGAAATCTTCTTCCAAAAGAATTAAATAATTTACTAAATTCACGTTCCATTTCTAATAAATCCTTAACTGGATTAAATCTTACCAGTGCCATTTTAACCTCCTTAATTTTAATTTTTAACATTCAATTTAGTTAACTCAACGCTTATGCCATTTAATACTTGTCTCTATAAGTTCTTTCGTTTTATGAGTTTATAGATTTTTCGAATTCATATTAGGATCCATGAATGTTTGTCATCTTTAATTGAACATAAGACAATTAGGCATGCGAATTAAGTATGATATGACAAAATGTCAACAAATAACGATTTTTTGGGATTGTTAATTGCTACTAAAATTGTTTAAATTTGCACTTTATTTTTTAAGAATTTGCTGAAAAATGATAATCACATCTACTGAAGACACAATAACTGCAATTGCTACACCACCAGGAACAGGAGCTATATCAATTATCAGAGTCAGCGGTTCACAAGCTCTTAACATTACGGATAAAATATTTTACGGACGCATAAAACTACCCGAAGTGGATAGTCATACAATCCACTATGGACAGATTATTGGCTCTTCCGAAGAAATAATAGATGACGTTTTGGTTTCTGTATTCAAAAAACCTCACTCATATACCGGTGAAGACAGTGTTGAAATAAGTACGCACGGAAGTCCGTTAATTCTAAAAAAGATTATTGAACTATTATTGGAGTCCGGGGCAAGACATGCAGAACCAGGTGAATTTACAAAGAGAGCCTTTTTAAATAATAAAATAGATCTGGCTCAGGCGGAAGCTGTAATTGATTTGATCAATGCAAGAACAGATGTTTCTCTAAGAGGGGCAAGAAATCAATTGGACGGCCTGCTATCTAAGAAAGTTTCTTTTCTAAAGAATCACTTAGTTAATGCAATTACCCTAGTAGAATTAGGGCTGGATTTTGCAGAAGAAGATATTGAATTTATAGAAAATTCGGTGCTTTTGAATAAAATTGATGCTGTAATCTGCGAAATAGATAATCTCCTTTCAACATACTCATTTGGAAAAGTAATTAAAGACGGTGTTAATGTTGCTATTGTCGGGAAACCGAATGTAGGCAAATCTTCCCTGCTTAATTATTTAGTAAAGGAATCACGGGTTATTGTGAGTAGCATACCGGGGACAACAAGAGATATTATCAGGGAAGAAATCTCAATAGATGGAGTACTTTTTAAGTTATTTGATACTGCCGGAATAAGAATAACTCAAAATGAAATTGAAAAAGAAGGGGTATACAGGAGCAGAGAAGCAATCAAAAATTCAGACATAGTAATAATTATGAACGATACTGTTCAGGAATATTCAGCCGATATTTATAATGAAGTATGTTCTTTAGTTGAAAAATCAAAAATTATTCCTGTTATAAATAAAATGGATCTAAATAGAAGTTTTTATAATATCCATAACGATCTTGGAATTTCAGCAAAAACTGGTGAAGGAATAGGTATCTTGCTGGATCGTTTAAAAAAGATGGCTCTTGAGAACTCAATTTATACTGAAAAATCAGCTATTGTTTCAAACGTACGTCACTATCGATGCTTACAAAATACTAAAGATTCTTTAGAAAATGCTAGAAAGTCAGTAATAGATAGATATTCCGGAGAATTTATATCGATTGATTTAAGAAACGCTGCTAATAATCTTTCTGAGATTATCGGTGAAGTAACTTCCGATGATATTCTAAATAACATTTTTCAAAAATTTTGTATTGGAAAATAATTGTTTCACGTGAAAACAAAAAATTACGAATCTTAAAATGTTTCACATGAAACATAATTATGAGAAACTTTGATATTATAGTGATTGGAGGGGGTCATGCTGGCATAGAATCAGCATTTGCAGCAGCGGCCATGGGCTGTACAGTAGCTTTGGTTACAATGGATAAATACGCAATCGGACGGATGTCATGTAATCCCGCGATCGGCGGAACCGCAAAAGGTCATCTGGTCCGTGAAATAGATGCCCTTGGTGGTGTAATGGGGAAAATCGCAGATCGTTCCGGTATTCAGTTCAGAATGTTAAACAAATCCAAAGGCCCGGCTGTTTGGTCGCCTCGGTGCCAATCCGATAGGAATTTATATACGTCAGAAGCATTACAAGTACTTTGCTCAACTAATAATTTGAAAATAATTGAAGATTCGGTAGTTGAAATTATAGCTGAAAATAATACTGTCCAGGGTATAGTAACGAAGAAAGAAGGTCAAATAAAATCTTCTGCAGTGATTCTTTCTTCGGGAACTTTCCTGAACGGTTTAATGCATACAGGTTTGAAATCAACGATTGGTGGAAGATTTGGCGAGAAACCAGCAACAGGATTAACAGAATCTTTGGAAAAACTGGGCTTTCAATCGGGGAGGTTAAAAACCGGTACACCTCCAAGATTAAGGAAAGATTCGATAAACTGGGATATACTTGAGGCGCAACCTAGCGATGATGAACCTCAGCCATTTTCTCATTTTACCCCGTTAAATGAATTTCCGTATTTGCCGCAGATCAGCTGCTATATAACACATACTGATGAGGACGTTCATAAAATTCTGGAAAAAGGATTTGACCGCTCTCCGATGTTCACAGGACTGATAAAAGGAGTTGGGCCCCGCTACTGCCCTTCTATCGAAGACAAAATTTCTCGATTTAAAGATAAAAAACAGCATCAATTATTTCTTGAACCGGAAGGTTTAGATAGTAACATAATTTACCTCAATGGATTTGCAACTTCACTACCCGCAGAAATTCAGTACGAAGCTTTAATAAAAATAAAAGGATTGGAAGAGGCCGAAATGGTTCGGCCAGGCTATGCAGTAGAATATGATTTTTTCCCTCCTCACCAGGTGGATCTTAATTTAGAAACTAAATTAATAATGGGACTCTACTTCGCCGGTCAAATAAACGGCACAAGCGGATATGAGGAGGCCGCTGCGCAGGGTTTAATTGCCGGGATAAATGCTGCTGCTAAAATTAAAAATCTTCCCGAATTAGTATTAAAGAGAAGCGAGGCATATATAGGAGTATTGATCGATGATTTGGTTAATAAATCTACGTATGAACCTTACAGGATGTTTACTTCAAGAGCAGAGCATAGGCTTTTATTAAGACAGGATAATGCAGATCTTAGATTAATGGAATATGGTTATAAATATGGTTTAATTTCGGAAGAGAATTTCAATGTGAGCTGCCGGAGAAAAATTCTTATTTCTAAAAGCGTGAAACTGCTCGATAACTTTAAGCTTCATGCTAGAGATATAAATCCTTTTTTGTCTGCCAAAGGATTGTCGGAGATTGATTCAACGGAAACTATTTCCAAATTATGCAAAAGACCGGAATTATCTTTACTGGAAATTCTGGATAATCTAAATGGTACTGCTCC
>DAISZW010000181.1:0-6874 GCA_036824595.1 Ignavibacteriaceae bacterium | reverse complement strand
GCAGCAAGATCTTTAAGAAACTTTTCCAGGTATTCCCTGTAAAGGCATTTCGGCATACTTTGCACGAGTTTTTCAAATTTATTTTTATTTATGAATTTCATACTGTAAGCAATCTCTTCTATGCAGGCTACTTTAAAACCCTGTCTTTCCTCGATTATGCCGAAATAATTAGAGGCCTGGAGAAGCGCCTCGGGCGTACCGGTATCAAGCCATGCGATTCCTCTCCCAATCTTCTCAACTCTCAGCTTCCCTTTTTTGAGATACTCTCTGTTAACATCTGTTATTTCGAGCTCGCCGCGTGCTGACGGTTTTAAACTCTTTGCCACTTGAACGACATTATTATCAAAAATATATAAGCCCGGAACGGCAAATTGGGATTTTGGTACCGCCGGCTTCTCTTCAATTGATATTGCTTTACCGTCAGCATTAAATTCCACAATACCGTAACGCTGAGGATCATTAACCTGGTAGCCGAAAATTGTAGCTCCTTGATTTTTTCCCAAAGCATCATAAAAAAAGTTCAGGGTTCCGTAAAAAATATTGTCTCCAAGGATAAGGACAACACCCTGGTCGCCTATAAATTTTTCTCCTATTATAAAAGCTTCGGCAATTCCTCTCGGTGCTTCCTGAACGGCATAATCAATCTTTAAACCTATCTGAGATCCGTCCCCGAAAAGCTGTCTGTATAGCGGAATTGTTTCTTCATTTGAAATGATCAGTATTTCATTAATACCGCCGAGCATTAATATCGAAAGAGGATAATAGATTAAAGGCTTATCGTAAATAAGAGTAAGCTGCTTGCTGTAAACCTTTGTTACAGGGTAAAGCCTTGAACCCGAACCCCCCGCTAGTATTATTCCTTTCATCCGATTACAAATAATTAATAAAACTTTATGGTAAATATAGCAACATAGCGGGAAAATTTATAAATAATCTCGAATTATAAAACTTCAATCCGGTGCCTTACAAAACAATTTATCTTGGACAGATATTGGCTTAATCATAACCCGTAGAAAACCGAAAATGACAACTCCCGGGTTTCTGTGTCAATATAACTTCCTGCTTCCTGTTCTTCTGAAACTTTGTTGAACTGAATCTTGGCTGAAACATTCAGCTCATGAATTATTTCATACTTGAGATCGAAACCCGTATATCTGAATGATCTTTTTAATCCGAATAAAAATTCAGGCTGCGGCATTTTATACTGACCGCTGTAATCCTCACTAGCTTTCCTGATATATTCTCCCCAAATCCCAACCTGCAGACCTCTGATTATCCTATAATTCAGCTTAAGGTACAGCAGGTCGGAGTTATGGCCTATCCAGTGTCCCATTAAATATGAAGAATTTGTATATGTTTGTGCCGGCGTATGGTGTCCGTAAACAAATGGATTAATTCTTGTGTATTCTGCAGTGAGTGTTAAGTTATCCAGCGGCAGACCGGAAATTGAACCACCGATTGTGAAGCCGAGCTGAGTTCTTAATCTTCTGCTGTATTCTCCCTCTCTCAATGTTTTTCCATTGGGGAATAATGTGTTGTCAAGATCGGGGATTGTCAGTTCATCGATAAAGAGCGTGCCGTAGAGATGAGTGTTCTTTATATGATTCCTGGAGCTTGCCGAAATAAACATTTGTGAATTTGCATCTCCCGGTTTATTTATCCTGCTGCTTACAAAATCATCCGCAAAATGAAAAAACATTATCGGTACTAAATAAATAAATTCCAGCCGGTCGCTGTAAATTATAGATTCGCCGACAGAGATATCAAATCCTTCGAAAGGGGTTATAACTGCAGTATGCCAGGCAAAATATTTTTCCCGGTAAATACTGCGGCGGTACTCAACAAGATCCACCGAATCGATTACATCCGAGTTCAGCCATGCATGAAAATAATGAAATGCCAGCCAGGGAGCAGGTTTTAAATTTAAACGGATAAATGGAAATGAAGGGGATTTAGAAGAAAGAACCAGTTTGCCGCTTTCACCGTAGCCGTACTGAATAAAATCTTTTCCTGCAGAAAAACTCCCCCAGCTCCAGTCGGCCGTGATCATTGCATGAGTTTCGCTGTAATCAAAATTTTTGCTTAAGGTGGAAGCCGGAATCTTTCCAGTAGACGGAGAAAAATAGTTCATGGTTGTTTTTTTTGTCTTGCGTACTTCATTGTCCAGCCTGAAATCAAAACTAAAACCGATGTAATCGGATAAATAACCGTAAACATTAAAACCATTCCAGGAATGCGTCTCTCTTTCTTGTTCGGGAAAACGCATTTCATATCCGATAACCGGGCTTACATTAATTTTAAATAAATTATCACTGTATGAAAACAGCCTGATGCGTCCTGCCATATCTTCCCCGAAATAAGTCAGATTTCTCTTTTCTTTATTTTCTTCTTTGAAGGCTTCCAGTTCCAGGTAATATTCTTTTTTGTAGAATTCAAGTTCTTCCTTTTCAAGATCAGTAAGGTCAATTTTTTTCTCCTCGGCTTCTAGAAGTTTTTCCGCAATGTATTTTCTTGATACCGGCTTCATAAGATCTTGAAGATTGACCACTCCTTTCCTGCTGAGAAGGTTGAGGTAGTTATACACTTCATCGCTTACCGGTTCATAAACAACCTGGCTGAAATTAAATTCAGCGAATAAAAATATTATTAGAAAAAGCTTATATACTTTCATCGGTGTAATAAAAAAGATACTTCTGGTTAAAACAACTATTAAGCCATAAAATAGATTATAAAGAATCATAAACCGAAGCGTCCGGCCGGAAATAGTTTGTGTTTAAGCTTAATTTATCAGCTTTTCCCGGTCCGGCAGCTTTAATCGGAAATATGAAAAAGTGAGTTGCATCCTTTTGAAAATCTGTCCCGGTTTTAAAGATTTAAATAATAAGAAAGAATCATTCTAATTAAAGACCGTACGCCAGCATAATTCCGAAAGAATGGTTTACTCCAAGCTTATACTGAGGTGTACGGAGCGGATCCTGATCGGTTATGTAAGAATATTGATAAAAACCTCTCCCGAAAAGCTGATGAAGAATTTCATAAGAAAGCTCTACCGACGCATTTCTTTGCTTCATCCTGGTGCCGAAGAGAAAATCTGGATAAGGGAGTTGGTATTGCTGAACGGGAAGCTCCCGCTGTCCCTTTCTAATATATTCCCCGGAAATTTTTAAGGATAATCCTCGTATGATTTTTTTGCTGAAATAGAAATAAAACAGATCGGAATTGCTGCCCGTCCAATAGCCAAGCGGGTAACCATGACTTGTAAATACCTGTGCATCATTAGAATTCATATAAACAAAAGGATTCAGTCTTGTATATTCAAAAACAAATTCAGAGTTGCTGATCAGCGGATCAATAAAATTCACGCCGACTGTAAAACCTATAGCAGATAAATCTCCACCTTTTAAAATATTGCTAACGGATAATTCGTCAATGAAAAACGTTCCGTATAATTTAGTTTTAAACCGGTAATTTTTATATGCGGCATTCAAAAACAATTGCGCATTATCGCCGCTGTTAACATCTTTCTTTGCCAGGTAGTGATCCGCCAGCCTAAAGAACATAACCGGAATCAGGTACAAATATTCAATCTTATCGCTGTAAACAATAGACTCTCCTAATGATATCGATAGATTTTCCGTTGGATAAAATGAAATCAAATGTGCAGCAATATATTTTTCTATTTGAGAAAGATCCCTTCTTTCGGGAACGGGAGTCATCCTGATTGATGATGAATCGAGCAGATTTGAATGGAGCCATCCGTGAATGTAGAAAAACCGGAACCAGGAGACAGGCTGAAAATCCAACCTGATAAAAGGGAATGAAGGAGCTTTATTGCTTAAAATAATTTGTCCTCTTCTTCCGCTTCCGATTTCGAAGAAATCTTTGCCGAAAGAAAGAGCGCCCCAGTCCCATGTAAATGAAACCGTTCCGTGAACTTCGGCATACTCAATTGTATTTTCAGTTTCTTTAGATAAATTAATTCCTGTTTCCGGCGAAAAAATCTTTGTCCTGTCGATAAAAGAACCCTGCTCTTCATTATCTTTTATATACACGTTGAATCCAAGGTTTTTGTAATAACCATAGGAACTCACTCCGTTCCACCGGTGCCGCCGGGTTTCATCATACTGCCTGGCAAACGATAGACCAAGAATAGGATCGATGTTTAGTGTAAAATCTTTATTATGAAATAATAAGGCTCTTAGGCCTGCATCTTTATCGATGCTGAAAAGTATAAGTTCCTTTTTATCGGATCGAGCAGTATCCTTTTTTGATAAATCGAGCTCGGGATAAAATTCTTTTTCATAAAAAGAAAGCTCCTCACTTTCAATATCCGTTAAATCATTTTGATGAAGCCTTATTTCCCTCAGCTTTTCCGCCAGCATTATTCTGGAGAGAGGCTTTATCTCGTCATTATAATCTATAATTCCTTTAACTGAAAGACGGTGCAGGTAATCATAAATAGTGGAAGACGGCGGTTCGAAGACCGATTGAGCATACAAACAGGAGCAGATGAAAAAGAATATTGTAATGTGTTTCATTAATAATCGAAAATGCTGGTTTTAAAATATAATGAATTGGATATAATATCATGAGGAATAAAGAAGAATCTGAAAGAATAATTTTTTCTGTTTAATAATCCTTCGGCTGACGGAAGATATACAACCATCTCGGCAAAAGATTTTTTAATGAAGCAGCAGCCTGATTAATGCTGCAAGAGGAATGATGAATGAGAGATAGTAAAGCGCCGGCTGGTATTGGATTTTTACAATGGTTATGATCTTGTAGAAAATATAGAGAAGAAAACTATGGAACAGGACTGAGTTCATTATGTTGATCTCCGGGGAAATAGGAAGCAGCGTTGCCGAAATTGAAAACAGCACAATAAAAACCGCAATTATTAAATCGATACCGGTCAGCAGAGTTATTCTTTTCGACATCAGCCGGTCCCTGAAAAACAGGAAAAATACTATAACCGGCAGAGTAACATAAATTAATAGAGCACGCGGATTAATTATATCGATCCCGAGCCGTGTGAAAATATTTGAGATGTTTACAGAATAATTGCTGTAGATTAAGAAAATTATAAAATTAAAAAATACCAGTATATCGCTGAGCTTTTTCTCCTTCTGCATATTAACAACACTGAAAGCGAGAAGGGTTATCACGAAAATAATTGAAAGAAAGATCATAAAATTATTCACTGTTGAATCCAGAGGCATTAAGCCCACAAGGATCAACAATGAACAAACGGAAAAAGCCGGCAGCAGGAACCTGCCGAAAAACGTTATCATGTACTGGGGAAATCTTAAGTAAAGCTGTTTAAATGGGATATATTTTCCAAACTTTTTGTAGAGTACTAATAACTTCTTAATTGTTAAAAGCAGTCCTGCCATCACAATAAATAATATAATTCCGGTAGATTCTGAATATCTTTGGTAATAAAGAGCAGCTACCGCAAAGATTAATGCGAAGGCCTGGAGAATAAATACCGTCAGCTTATGTTTAACTTCGCTTCCGAGAATAATGTGATGTATATGAGATTTATCGGGAAGAAAAATATTTCTCCGGCTTATAAGCCTGATTACCATTACCTTTAAAGTATCAATGACGGGAACGCCCAGAAGTATAATTGAGAAAGTCAGATCGATATTCCGGGTAACGGTATTTGTAGATGAAATCAATGCTGCGGTGATTAAAAAGAATCCCAATGTAAGCGATCCGCTGTCTCCTAAAAAGATTCTTGCGGGGAAAGCATTATATTTCAAAAATCCTAAAAGCGAGCCGATAAGACTTGCGGAAAGAATTAAAAGCAGCTTATCGCCGGCCTGCCATCCGATCAGGAATGTTACGAATGTTACAAGAAGAGAGAAACCTGTTACAAGCCCGTCAAGTCCGTCGTAAAGGTTAATGGCATTTATCACCCCGATAATAAAAACCAGGAGTATTATTTTATCAAATGGAGAAGGGAGCGTGAATTCAAAAATACTTACGGTTGAATAGCCGGGAGAAAGAAACACCATGAGAAGCATGCTGCTTATTATTTGAGCCGCAAATTTCTTTTCATGGTTTAGATGCTTTACATCATCGATAATCCCGATAATTAAAAGCAGCGCCGAACCCAGGATAAAAAATCTTATCTCGTTTAAATTTCCGTAAAAGCTGATAATGCATAAAATCGTATTGAGGTATATAATCAGTCCGCCCATTCTCGGTACAGCGCATGTGTTGATTCTCCTGTCGCCGGGGAGGTCCATTATCTTTCGTTTGGTAAAATATTCGATAAAGAATGGAGTAAAGAAGACAGTCAATAAGAGACTAATAAAAAATATTATCAGCAGATACATATAATCCCTAACAACCGTCAAAATTTTTAAAATTAATCAAATAAGGACCTGTAACTAAAAAAAGTATGCTTTCTTTTTTCATAATCATTTTTCAATCATTAAAACAGTAACTTTAACAGTGAAAACCCAAATTTTCCGTTCAAATCAAAGTTTTTTAAACAACAATTAAGAAAAGGCGCGTTTTTTTAAACTTTTCACCAATAATCACTTCCTATTCGCACAAACCATGCCGTAGTCATAAGAAGTTAAATTATAAACGTTTTTAGCCGGTTTATTATTAATACAGGTACCAAAAGCACTTGCAAATGAATATGTCAGCGCAAAGAGATTGGAGATAAAATCTCTTTTTCTCCGTACGAAGAATGAAAAAGCTAACTTATTTCTGTGAAGAATTAAATCGAAGCTTGAGTTAGATGTGCAATAAAATTCAGATTCTTATCATACGTTTCAGCAGCCCGTAAAGCTGAAAGAAGATCATTAAAAAATATCTTACATAAAAATTATATATGCTATCTTTTGTATCACAATTT
>DAISZW010000039.1:19684-21894 GCA_036824595.1 Ignavibacteriaceae bacterium | reverse complement strand
GGGGATTAACAAAATGGAAACCCAAACCGGAAGGCAAACATCAGATTGCCGTGAAAGTTAATACAGGTAAATTTTTTGAAAATTATTTCTCAGTATTTAAATGAAAATTATTCTTATTTCTTAATTATTTTAATTGAGGTAAGGAGTATTCTGCTTATCTGCTAATTTATTTTACAAGTATTAAACTCATCCGGCGGCGGCAAAAAATATCCTATAGAAAATCCCGTTATTAAACTATCCTCATAATGAATTTCAAAATGCTTTTGATTAATGCAATAAATATCTACTATCCAGATTCGTGGGGGATTCGTTACCGCACCGCTCAAGGTACGTACCGGTTCACCATAGATTTCATGTACAGTCTTGAGTGACGAACCAATACCAGTCCCGTCTTTTGTTTTCCCGGTATATTGAGTACCGGCAACAATATTATCAACCGGGCCGTGACTGCCGTCCTCAAGCTCAATATAATATACCGATAATCCTGAGTGAGGACCATCCGTATAATCGGATGCAAACCAGCCTCTGAACAACCCGTCTGCTATACCTCCCTGCGTCGGTTGCCCCAATTTTCTTACAACATCTTCTCTATAATCACCCGGCTTAATCCCTTCAATACTTTTACCGGGGACAATTATTCCTATCCCACCTCCTTCTTCATCTTCATATATATTCTCATTGCAGGAATGCATAAAAATAATTAAAACATAAACAAAATCAGATCATTCAATATTTTCATTTTTTTCACCCTTTTCATTTTTGAACAATGAAATTATTTTGAAATAATCTGAGAGGACCGGAGTTAAGGCTTCGGAAAGAAAAAGTCAACTTTATAGGATATGTTAAGCACATGTTTTTATCCCCAAATATTTCCCTTTTTATAATACGGAAAAAAATAATTTTCATCAATAGAAACGATACTTTAATAGAAAGGTTAAGGAAAACCCTAAATATTTAGGATTTCTTTCCGGATTTTATTTTCTTGGAAAATTAGCTTTAAATAAACTATCTTTGCCCAATCGACCGGCAGAGAAATTTTCTTACATCTTTATAACTCTTTCTCTGCTCAATTCTCAGTTCACAGCAAAATTAAAATTGGAGTGGTGGAGTAGTGAAGTAATGGAGTAGTAAAATACAATTTTCGTCAACCGTTACTCCACAATTCCATTACTCCATTACTCCAATTTTATACGGCAACTTCTTCTCTTAGTTCATTCTTTAAAAATCTGGAGGCATTATGAGCAAAAGTTTTATAACGGTGTTTGTTATAATCATCATTCTGCTTGTTGCTTTGTTTGTTTTCGGTGCAATTAGTTTTTCGGAGATCAAAGAAAAAGTAGTTTCGGTTCAGAGCAGCGTTACTACCGCACAGGACAGCATAAAGGAAACTATTAAAAATATAAACACTGTCAAGAATGCTCTGACGGAAGCAAAAAGAACAATCGATGAAACAAACATGGATTTAATTTCAATGAATAATAAGCTGAAACAGGAATTCAATAAGATCCGGGCAAGCGTGAAGGAGCTTGAGGAAAGAAGGAAAACACTCGATGAACAGATCGCTAGAATAAAAGAAAAAATTCCCGGAGAACCGAAGGAGTTGAAGGAACCGCAGTATCACAACCTTGGAGTTGTAAGATGAAAATTTATTTTGTTTTTCTCGTTAGCCTGTTGGTATTTAGCTGCAGCCCGATTCTTTTTTCACAGGAAGTTGAGACAAGATCTGTAGGTGAAATAAGCTTTAACGATGCGTTTGTAAATGAAAGTTTCAACAAAATATTTTTGTTAAAGCCGGGTGAAAACGTGTCGCTTAAGAATTTATGCACTTCAACTGAAATAGCAATAGGATTAAAAGATTACGTCGATATCTCCAGCCGGCTTGCTCTTGTTTATCAGAAAAGGGACAGTATTTCATTACGAATTGTTACCGAGTATGAAAAATTAGATGAGTCAATAGCAGATCTCTCCTCCGGATTAAAAATGATCTCCGACAGCCTGCAGAAAGTATCTGCCATTAATCTGCAGCCGTCAATAGTGTTATTAAGCGATTCAAACAGGAAACTGGAGAATTCCAACAAGCAGCTTGATAATGCATTGATCAAATTGGATGAAATTAATGCAGATCTGAATACTCTGCAATGGACAAACATCTGGAAGTATCTTGGATTTGGAGCACTGGGCCTCGCAGTGGGCATAGCCATCGGCGCGGC
>DAISZW010000039.1:17181-19584 GCA_036824595.1 Ignavibacteriaceae bacterium | reverse complement strand
AATGTTGTTCTGCAGGTAATGATCGGGCTTTCCTTTATTTACACCCTTTACTCACTTTTTACAACAATCATTAACGAGCTTATTGCATCACTCTTAAGTCTGAGGGCGCGTACATTGGGAAAAGCATTAAAAAGGATGCTGATGGATGGAGAAAAAACTCCCCTTGAACAAAAGCTGCTCGATGAATTTTTAAAGCATCCCCTTATTAAATATATGAGCAGCGGAGTTTTTCATAAAAGGCCTTCCTACCTTTCACCGGAAAGCTTTTCTAAAATTCTGACAGACGTTTTGAAAGGAATTGATTCGGTTGATCTTGAAGGATCGGTAAAGAAGATAAATGAAAAGCTTGATGAGCTCGGGAAAAAACCGGGAACGCCTGAATGGCAGAGCGATACAATAAAATTAATTAATTCCTTTTTGAAAGATGCCGGCGGCAGCATTGAGAAATTTAAGACGAACCTTGAAAAATGGTTCAGCGATATGATGGAAAGAACCTCCGGCTGGTACAAACGGCAGATCCAGGTAATTGTCTTTGTAATCGGAATAATTATGTCGATCGGATTTAATGTAAATACAATTGAGATAGTAGACAGGTTATCGAAGAATAAAACGGCGAGAGAGCAGATCGTAAATATTTCTGAAAATTATGTAAAGGACCGTCTGTCTACAGCAGACACCACAACTGCAAAACGATTGGACCTATTGGTCTTCCGTGCAGACAGCCTTTATAAAGCCGATGTGGAGGAAGCAAACCGGATTCTGGGCCTGGGCTGGAGATCGTGGGATGATTTTACAGGCGGTTTCTGGAAGAATTTTTTCGGATGCTTTATTACTGCACTTGCAATTTCTCTAGGTGCTCCATTTTGGTTTGATCTGCTGAATAAAGTCGTTCGTTTAAGAGGAACCGGCAAAAAACCTGAGGAAGAAACCAAAAAAATTGAGATAGAAAAGAAAGTCGATATTACCTGATTTATTCCTTGTAGAACGAAGCGAAGCTTCGTTCGTTAATATTTTATTTGCTCGAGGCTAACGCTTCGAGCTGCATTTTGGTTTGACCTTCTGAATAAAGTCGTACGTTTGGGAGGAACCGGAAAAAACCGAGGAAGAAACTAGGAAATTTGAGATTGAAAGCAAACCTGTGTAAGCCTTAAAATTATCTTTTACAATAATCTATTCTTTTATTGCTTCTTCTATATTACGGGAATAATGAAAAAGTTTGTCTTTACTATTTTCTAAGGTAGAAGGGTAAGAACCGGAAGTAAAATCTGTTATTTTTTTGCCGGATAATAAACCGGTGTTCAAATCGATATTCCATTCTTCAGAAAGTATTTTCTTATTCTCATCGAAGTATTCAATAATTAAATTATCATTGTTAAATAATAAATTGGAATAACCATTAAGCCCTATGTCTGTTTTTTGCAGTTTACTTTTGTAACGATTGTCGAATAAAATCAATTTCCTGTCCTTCTTCAATTTATTCAATTCTTTTTCATGAATAATTTCTATCGGCATACCGCCGTGGCCGATACAGCGCCCGAAAGTTTTTATTCCTTCCTTCATCTGAACACAGCCGTAAACCGCAAAGCGGTGTTCATGCCCCCAAATCCAAATTACCGGCCGGTTCCTGCCGATGAATTTAGCCAATTGAATTGCAGGCTTCGGATATTCATCTTCAAATGCAGAATAATATTGATGATGCGTAAGAAGGATCAATCCTCGCTTATCATCCGGGTCATCTAAGCCGACCTTATCTTTCAGCCAGTTTATGATTATGGGATTAAGATGCGCATCCGGTTTAAAAATAAATTCTATAAGAGGCAAGCCGACTGAATGATATCCTGTGTCCAATCCCAAAATCCTCCAGTATTCATTTTCCAAGCAGAAAAAACTTGCCTCCTGATTAAATTCTCCTTCCGTAGTTTTTATAAACATTTTTGACAGCAATTTATCGAAAAAGCCATCGCCATTGCTGTAGAAGTCATGATTTCCGGGGAGAGATAAAGTTCCGGATTTTCCGCGCGGCCAAGAATTTCCCGGGGATAAAAAATTGCAATCCATTTCTGCAGGAGTACCAACATAATAAGTATCCCCAAGATGAATTGTATAATCTGCTTTTTCATTATCCATCCTTTCCCCGATAAAATCACTCTCGATTGTATCTGTAGCCCAATCTGAAGCTACAGTTAGCTTTATTTCATTGCTGCTGCCGGAGCTGATTGATAACATTTTAAATACACCATTATTAGAACCGGCATAATTTTTAAACTTATGTTTTCCTCCAAAACGGCTTTTTACATAGTGGAAAATCCATTTGAAAACTTTTATTGTAAGGAAATCACCAAACTTATTTATTGCCGACTGACCGGCACTCTTTTTTTTATAGATGCTGTCCTGCGTCCTGTA
>DAISZW010000039.1:0-17081 GCA_036824595.1 Ignavibacteriaceae bacterium | reverse complement strand
ATCGGGCCATACACCTGCTTTTATAACAATCTCCGCAGTAATTGCATTTGCTTTGCGGAAGTGGAAATGATAATCTTCGTTGTCCGGTTTTATTCTGTGCCATTTTTCTCCGTCGGATAGCCAGCGGAACTCAACTTCTTCTCCCGGGTTTAAAGGATCGCTGTCGCCTATACGGACTTCCGCCGTATCGTTATAAATAGGCCTTTCCGGATACTCATGATCCCATAAGAATCCCTCCTTCACCCGGTGCTCCACAATTCTCAACTTCAGCATAAAATGTGAAAAATTAGAACCGGGATCTTTAAAACCGGAATTCATAAAAAAAGTATGAAGAAAAATTTCCCGCGGAATTTTATCATGCTCAAGCCTCATTGCGTTCTCGCATGGTTCCTGTTCTCTTCTGTGCAGGTAAACATTTGTCTTCCGGATAGAGAATAAAAATTCAAAATCGTAGAAATACCTGGTATCCGGTTCGTGGTCTATACTTAACTCGATATTTCTTATAGATACTTCTGTTTTAATATTTCCGAAAAGAAACCGCTGAATATTTTCATAACTTTCATAACTGTTTACAATTCCTTTATGGCCGGAATGGGCGCGGTGAACATTTGCCCAGAAAGATTTCATTTCTTCTTTATATTTTCCGTCATGCGGAGTTTCGCCTGCAACCGTATATGCCCTGTTTTGTTTTACTAGTCCGTCGCTGAAATTTCCCGTAGCCTCCTTAACTATATTATAAGATTTATAATCGCTGCCGATAATGCACAAGCATCTTTTAATTGGAAAAGAGAATTTTGTATTTTGTGGCCCCAGACTATTAATTTCAAATTTATAATTTCTTCCTGCTTTCTGCTGCAGTTTTAAATATTCTCTCATCCTTTCTTCCCTGAAAATATTTGCATCGAAAGGATTCAGCCTGCTTGAAATCCAATCCTCCAAAAAATCAGGTATTCTTCCAAGCTCTATCCCTTTATGCGGAGTTCCCATTGTGATCAGCCTGTGAATCCATCTTTTCGGATCTTGATTGTACTTGTGAGGCAAAAGATTTTGAATCAGCGTCCGGCAGACTAATCCTCCCATCGAATGAGCAATGAGAATAACTTTATAATCCTGGTCATTTATTCCCAAATCTACCCCGGCTTCTTTAAGCTTGATAGGAATTGTACTGCAAACAAGCTCATAGAGATCTTCAGTATGGTTTTCAATGCTCCGGAGATTTTCAGTTATATAATCCTGGTCGTAAAACCGGCAGATCCAGATGCTTCTAGAGGGATTTGAAGGAAAAAATTCCAGGCCCCGGTTTACTGCATCCGCATAACCGTAATCTTTCATTTTCATGAAACGGATAAGCTGCCCTTCGAATACGTCGGCCTCAAAATATTTAGGAGGCGGCGCCTGACGCTTTTCAACGGAGGTTGCTGAAAAACCGTAGTAGGTGTCGTTAAAAGTTTCTTCCCGTTCCGAAGCACGCATTGCATAACCGCGGACATAGACAACCGGATAGAACGGGCTTTCAATTTTATATTTTTTTTCTTCAGGCATTTATTTCCCTTCGATTAAGATTTTATTTTTTCAATAACAATTAAAGATTATATCCGGATAATTCTTTCAGTATCTTTCTAAAACCTGAAACGCAAAGAATAAAGCATAGTAAATAAACAGAGCTATAAATCCACCATGTATAGGATATATCCAGAATTGCAGGACCGGGCAGCATCCAGGTGTAAATTATAATTGATACGGAAAGCACGAAAATGATAAATGGGACAGAGAGTAATAAAAATTTTAGCCTTTGATTTTGTTTAGGCTGTAACGGATCGATCCACAATGGTGCAACTAAAGAAATCTGCTCCTCTGTAAAAACTGTTCTGGCGGGATCCTTCTGCTTATAAAGATCATGAAGCTTCCTTCTAAGCAAAATGGTATCGGAAAACAACGAAAGAAAAAGCAAAAAACCGATTGAAATCAGTAAGGGAAAGACAGCAATTGATTCATTTAACCCGATTGGAATTTTCCCGAGAGGGAATTCTATCTGATCCATTCGTGCTACAATTTGCTCTTCATCGGCCTTAAGATTATGAAGAGTTTGTTTTAGTGAATTGCAGGATTTATTCATCGAGATGAGTTCGGTATTTAGCTTTTCCTGCTGCGCTGCAAGGTAAGGAGAAAACCTGTCCCAGAAGCTTTTTACATCTTTATCGAGGTCCGAATAAAAACCTCCTTTACCGGAAAATGAATAGAAGAAATCGGGATTGCTGTCCAGCTTGGTGTGAAAAACAATCTGTAAAGTATCCAACCCTTTTTCAAGTTGATTTATAATTACATCATCCTTATTTATCAATTTAAGCGGAGCCAAAATTTTCTGACGAAAAATATCCCTGTATATTTCAAAATGTTTTATAACTTCATTTCTCACGCGAAAATCCATCGGTTCATTAGTTGCATGTAAGGGCTGCTGGACAAACATTGCATTACTCCGAGGTTCATTTAATTGCTGAAGAAACAGGGCTAATAATCTTGGACTTTCATTAATTTGTTTATGCAGATCCTCTATACCGGCCTGAGCCTGTTTATAGTCATCCATTAATTTCGCTTTTTTATTCAGAATGGAAACAGACTCGTCTAACTCAGTAGAGATTCTATCATTTCTAACTCTTATGGAGATGTAAGGGATTTGTATTATAAATAAAAATAAAAGGGAAAATAGCAGTAAAATTTTAAAAGAGGTCTCCAGGCTTTTTTGACGGTTCTGATATTGATTAAAAATCTGAGAAATATTCTCGTCCAGTAATTTTGCTGAACTCTGTAAATTATTCTCAGGCATATAATGCTCCAATCCCATTAAAAAATTTATTAAGTTTTAAAGAAGATTAAGTTCTCATGTAGGAACAGATACAAATTTCTTCATTGGTAACCACGGCAAAATCGGAACGTCCTTCAGTCCATGCGCCCGTATCCAGGTAAATATTATTTCCATCGTTAAAATTGATATCGAGGTAAGGATGATGCGTGTGCCCGATTATACAGATTTTTGCATCAGGCATTTCAGGAATATTCTTAAGGCGTTTGGAATAATAATCAAAATATTTAATCCCGTATGTTTCCCTGTAAATTGATTCAGGCGGATAAGTGTAATCCGGGTCGTCTCCGGGTCTTACGCCAAAAGCATAATTATCATCTTTGGCGATAACTTTTGCCTTCACGAGTATATTTGCAAAAAATTGATTTAACTCTCTGATCGATTTGAAGATAAGCTGGCTTACTTCCCAGAAGACGGCATTAGGATTTGAAAAATCATTCCAGCGGTCATTTGTGAATCCGTGTTCCAGGTAAACCTTTCCTTCACCTGCGGCAAACCTGAATCCGGGAAAATGGCGGAGTTCAAAATCATGGTTGCCGTACAAAAAATGTGTTCTTATTCCGTTCATTGTATTAATTATCTGATCATATTCAGGATGCGACATTCTGATTTCAGTTGCCGTTGCATTTGCACCTCTGAGTCTTTTTCCGGGAAATCTTTGTTCATAAACATCCCCGATCTGGTAAATCCGCAATGTTCTTCCGGTTAAAGCCATTTCCTCTTTCAGAGTTTCAAGATGATCAAGCAAGCTAAGCATTGCATTTGCACCGAACTTAAAATTATCAAGATTGGAATCGTACAGGTACATGTGCATATCGGGAATTACTACAAGAATGTCGCAGCTGTTAAGAACCGGCCGCCATTCTTCAGGGATTGGAGAAGGATTGCCGCCGTTTGAAATAATTTTAATTCTGTTATTGTTCTGAATAAAATCAGGAATAATCTTCATACATCATCTCAACCTGAAGGAGGTGATTGGTTCATTATTCAACTCAAGAAGTTCAATCGGATAAATTTTATAATTCAGGTCTTTCAGCATAAAAGTCTGCCCGTCGCTCAAGACATTCAATGTGTACCAGTGAGAAATTTTACGCCATGGATGGTCGCTGTAATGAACTTCCGAATACAAATTTTTATTCCGGGGAATCTGCGGGTAACTATCTTTTATATTCAGCACGCGTGCTTTTTTTAGTCCGGAAACCCGGGATGAAAGAACAGTATCGGCCAAAAATACTACAAGAGTATCCCCGCTGGAAATATCCAGCCTGTAGAAATCCGGGAACTGGTACCAGATTGTAAGCGTACCTTTTCCGGTTTCATATTCATCCATATATATTCTAATATCTGGATCGGAATAAATCCGGCTCCATCCTTCCATTTCCTCAAGCATTTGCTTGCTACCCAAACTTGCTACCGGGATTTTCGTCCTCTTCAGATTTTCAGGCCAATCTTTGAAAATATCTTCCGCAACGTAATAAGGCATTCCTGCCGTCAGGCTTCCGTTATTTAAACTGTCTAACAGGGAAGTATTTCCAACCTGATTTTTAAAGACAGTAATGTCCGGTTGGTCTATAAGAGGATAAGATATGCATCCTCTCTGAATCAACAGTAAAGAAAAAATAAAATACAACACCGCAATTTTATAGCACTTCATTTTTTTAACTCCGCAAAAGAAAGGGACAGATACTAAAATCCGGAACGTTTAATGTAAGCTTACAGAAAAAAGATACAAAGGGGAATGAAATGCCTGTCGAGCAATAAGTATTAAAGTTATCACTATAGCATTTCGGTTACAAAATAATTTACTGTAATGATAAAGTCAATCGGGTTTTGAAAGATGTTGAGCAGCGCACTCAGTGCAATTCACAGGGGCTGTCTTACAATAGTGAATTGCCGGATAGATTTGAAAGTTAATTCATCGTTTATTTTTTCTATAAATATTTATCATTTCAATAAAAAAGAATTATATTTAGCCCGCTTTGAAATTCAAAAAAATTCATTAAAGACAGTTCTTCACTGGTATAATTTTAGCTTTTAAGAGTATCTCTTCGAAAGATGCGCATGCATCAGAATGGAATAATTTCTGTTTGAAAGGAATCAAAAATGAAAAAAAATTTTAAAATAATTTTTATTCTTTTTTTCTGTATAACTCCTTCCTTGTTTTCACAAGAAAAGGAAATAGCCGAATTGGAAAAGGGGACAAATTTCATTCAGACTAAAGTATACTCTGAAGAAGATGATGCCGGGATTTTAAAACTTTATGAAGGACTCCGTGTTGCGGATGTTTCCGACGGAATGGATATGGTTGGTCTGCCCGGAACCGGTTTGGTCGATCCTGCGATTCATCCCGATTGGGTTGACAGACAAGATATGTCTCATCAATTCAGGGGAATTGCCGTGACTGTCCGTTACGTCCCCACTCAAAAACCCGATAGACCTGCCCCGGACCAGAAATTCCAGGAATGGGAAGGGAACTTTTATAATGCATATTCAAACGAAGCATTTACAAAAATTATTAGAAAGGGGAGTGCAATAGTTATAGACGACGTTGAGGAGAAGGATATAGGCACCATCGGTTCTTTTAATATTTTATTCTGGAAAAGTCTTGGAGCAGTTGGTGTAGTTACAGATGCTTCTTCACGGGACACCGATGAAATTGAAATTGAGAGGGTGCCGTTGTATTTAAGAGAAAAAGGGCGCGGAATCCGTCCGGGGAGAAATGAGATTGAATCGGTTAACCGCCCGGTTGTAATCGGCGGAGTTCTTGTCTGTCCAGGCGATGTTGTAGTTGCCGACGGAGACGGTGTTATTGTCGTACCTAGGGAAAAAGCTGAACAAGTTGCTAAGCATGCTCGCGAAATTTTGGCTAAAGATAAATCGGGCAGAAAAGATTTATATGAGAAAGTCGGACTGCCGGAAGATAAAACCATAAAATAGTACAAGTTTAAGTTCAAGTCTAAGTTCAAGTTCTATGAAGTGCTTCAGACAAATTTAATAAATTGATTATTATGCACTTTTATTTAAGAAAACATATTATCTTTTTCTCAGTCGTATTGATGCTTTTTCCTTTTTCTTTTGGAAAGAGATCAGGGAATAGGTTTCTTTATCTTTTTTCCTGTTCAAATGAATTGAAAGATAATAGTTCTTCAAGAAGTCTGCAGACAAATAAAGATTCAATTTTAACTGAACTGCGGCCTGTTCTTGACGACGAATTTAATTTATGGTATCCATTGTGTATTGACACTTTGTACGGAGGTTTTCACAGCGATATAAATTATCAATGGAAACTAGACGGTCCGCAGAATAAAATGATAGTTACTCAGGCGCGGCACATCTGGTCGACATCTAATGCATCCATGTTTTATAATGGCAGGAAAGATCTTGTCAAAATTGCTGAACATGGATTCAAATTCCTTAAAGAAAAAATGTGGGATAAAGAATTCGGCGGTTTTTTTGATATGGTAAGCAGGCCGGGTGAACCTTTTGAAGAAGGAGGAGAAGTAATTAAAAGAGCATACGGAAATGCTTTTGCAATTTATGGTCTTGCTGCATATTATAAAGCTTCAGGAAATATTGATGCATTGAAATTAGCGCAGCAGACTTTTCAATGGATGGAAAAAAACAGCTATGATCCTGAATACGGCGGATACTTCCAGTTTATGAACAGGGAAGGGAAACCTTTTAAAGAAGGGTATCAGGGAACACCGCCGAAAGATCAGAACAGCAGCATCCACATTCTTGAGGCATTTACCGAACTTTATACTGTCTGGCCCGATCCTCTATTGAAGGAACGTCTTGCTTCTATCCTGCATATTATAAGAGATACAATTACCACAGAAAAAGGATATCTCATTTTATTTTTTAAACAAGATTGGACCCCCGCCGGGAAAGGAGAATACGAATTCGATCATATCTCATTCGGGCATGATGTTGAAACTGCATACCTGATGCTGGAGACTTCCGAAACATTGGGATTAAAAAATGATTCGGTTACTCTTAGGGTTGCTAAAAAAATGGCAGATCATGCACTAAACAACGGCTGGGATAAGGCGTATGGAGGATTATTTGACGGAGGCTATTATTTCGATAATAAAGAGAAGGCTGAAATAATCAGAGATACAAAAGAATGGTGGTCGCAGGCGGAAGCCATGAACTCATTCTTGCTGATGTCTGTATTATTCCCCGATGATAAATTGAACTACTACGAAAAATTTTGTATACAATGGGAATATATTAAAACTTATTTACTTGATTCTAAACATGGCGGCTGGTATTGGGGCGGATTGGACAAAGAGGAAAATAATAAGTATGGTCCCAAGAGCACTATCTGGAAATGCAATTACCATACTTCGAGAGCATTGATAAATTGCATAAAAAAATTAAGCGGATCGCCCCCGATTAAGTAAAGAGTTTATAGTTTGCCGGAGAAACTTTCCGGATAGTCCTGTCTTTTTCAGCTATTACTGTTTTTCATTTTCGCGATAGATAATCAGGAAATAATATGTATGCGATGATCATAAATAATTATTTGGTTTGAAGAAAAAAGAAGAATAATTCTTTGGTTTTCAGTCTTATTAATATTTTATTATTACAATAATTCTTTATTATAATGATAAAAAATTCAAATTAAAATTTTTTGAAATTGCATGAATAGGACAACTCCTCTTATTGAAAATAACCGGTATTATTATTGTTTCACTTCATCGTTTGATAATATTTTTATCCCCTGTTTTTTTAAATAAAAAGTTTGCCGAGCCGAGATACAATGCGTTTTGTAATGAATAGATCTGATTATTAGGAGTTGATTTTATCCCTAAATATTGTACGCAAATTATCTTGTTTCTTAAATAAAAGGATATTATTATTGCAGGCAGTTGGAGGGTTGATTCACGATTGACTACGGCAGTAAAACTAATGGATAAATCATTTTCAATGCTTTTTCAGTCTGTAAATACATTCTTTCCTAGACAAATCCCCAATCATTTAGAAATCTTTTAATTGTTTTTTCAGGAGGAGGAGTATGATTAAAAATTTACAATTTATAAAAAATAAATTTACTTATTCCATTCTTTTAGCTGTTTTATTAACCATTCAATCCGTTTCATTGGCACAGACAGGTTCGGTTAAGGGGAAGGTATTTGACAAAAATACTGATGAAACTCTTGCATCTGCGAATGTAATCATCACTGGCACCAGCTTAGGAGCTGCAACCGACCTTGACGGGAATTTTATTATACGGGGTGTTGCGCCCGGAAAATATACTATCACAGTATCTTATATAGGCTACAACCCGGTTAGAAAGAGCATAACTGTTGCAGCAGACAGAACAGTTGAAGCTGATTTTCATCTCGAACCGGTGGCACTGGAAGGTGAGACAATAGAAATAACGGCTCAGGCTGAAGGACAGCTCGATGCTATTAACCAGCAATTAAACTCAAATACAATTGCAAACATAGTTGCAAAAGATCGGATTAAAGAACTTCCTGATGTTAATGCAGCAGAAACAATAGGCCGCCTTCCCGGTGTTTCTATAGAAAGATCCGGTGGGGAAGCTAATAAGATCTCAATCAGAGGCTTGGAACCGAAATATAATACGGTAACTGTTAACGGTGTCCGTATACCTTCAACAAGCGGTGATGACAGGAGTGTTGACCTTTCGTTAATCTCTTCAAATATGCTTGATGGTATTATTGTGAAGAAAGCTAATACGCCCGATATGGATGCGGATGCCCTTGGTGGGACTGTAGATTTAAAGCTTAAAGAAGCTCCGAGCGGTTTCCACGTTAATGCCTCTGCCCAGGGCGGGTATAATCAACTGCAGGATTATTATGGCAATTATGCATTCACCGGCACCTTAAGCAGTCGTTTTTTTGAAGATCAATTAGGGGTAATTGCTAATTTTAATCTGGATGATTATGACCGCAGTGCCGACAAATTCCAAGGTAATTATAACCAAACCGGAGTTGCTCCTAACATTGTTGTTGAACCTTCAAGCATTAATTTAAGAGCTGAGGATGTAGATCGGAGCAGAATTGGGGCAAGCACTCTATTGGATTACAGGATACCTTCCGGAAAAGTTACATTTAATTCATTTTATAATCGAATGAAAAATGAATCTCTCAATAGAATTAATCTGATGAATGTGGTTGAAAACCGGCATACATATAGTCTGGAAAATAAAAAAGATGCAACTTCAATTTTTACGGGTATGACGGGGATAGAACAGGATTTTGAATGGATTAAATATGATTTTGCTGTTTCAAGAACATCATCTCTAACGGATAATCCGGAAAACTTTGAATGGAACTTCATCCAGGAAAATGGAAGTCCTTTTAATACCGGCGGTGTTTATGCCGGAATGGATCCTCATGAAATTCCTGGGCTTGCAAATATAGACGATACTTTGACTGGATTTAACAATACATACATTTACAGCACTTTACGAAAAGAAAATGAAACTTCTTTGCAGCTAAATACACAGCTTCCTTTTAGGTTCGGTTCAGATGTTAAAGGATATATTAAAATCGGGGGCAAATTACGCTGGCTCGATAGAATGAATGATCAGCAGCAGTTAGGTTCAGGTAATCTTCAATATGGAGGTAGCGCATATCAAAATCCTGCTATCGTTGCTTCGTTAAGATACTTAGCTGAAAAGTACCCGGATGATTGGAATTGGCAGAGTGATTCGGCTATTGCTAGAAATTATGCTGTATTTCCTGTTTATCGATTTCTATTAAATGAGGCAAGCCCCCGCTTTCTTAATGGTGAATACGATTTAGGATTCATGATTAATGAAAGAGTTCTAAGACAATTTACAGAAGCATTAAAAACTACTTCTGCTCAATATCCCGATAACTGGCTTAATTACCCAACCGGATCAATGGGAAGCGATTATGACGGTGTTGAGCGCTATCATGCTGCTTATATAATGAGTGAGGTTTCATGGAATTTTGTTACACTTATCCCCGGGATCCGCTATGAGAAGGATTACTCGGAATATAACGGTCAAAGATTCAGAGGAACGGCAACTGTTGGTAGTGCACCGCCGCCTGATTATACAAAACTGAACAATGTAAGAGAGAATGAGTATTGGCTTCCTATGGTTCATTTAATTGTAACTCCTTTGGACTGGTTGAAGATTCGGCTGGCGAGAACTGAAACACTTACCAGGCCTGATTATATACAATATGCTCCCATAACTTCGATTGATATATACGGCAACTATATCCGCGCAAACAACGCACTTCTGAAACCGGCAAGATCTGAAAATTATGATGCATCTGTTCAGATTTATGAAAACTATACAGGCTTCTTTACCGTTTCCGGTTTTTATAAAAGAATAGAGAACCTGATTTTCCAGGCCGGTTATCAGCTTAGGAGCAGTGTCCCCACATTAGAAGGTTCCAATGTTCCCCCTTCATGGCGTACTAATAATCCCTGGATGGATACCTATGTGAATAATGAAAACCCTGCCTATTATAAAGGATTGGAATTGGAATGGCAAACACGATTTTGGTATTTGCCGTCTTACCTGCAAGGTATAGTGTTAAATGTAAATTATACTAGAATTTTTTCGGAAATCGACAAACAGATATATTCTACCAAAAGAGTAATTACAGGAATTCCGCCCAGAACCAGCTATATTGTTACAGATACAATAAGAACAAGCCGAATGCCTTATCAGCCAGGTCATATTCTTAATGTAACCTTAGGATATGATATAAAAGGTTTCTCTGCTCGTGTATCTTATTTATTTCAAAGCGATAAGACAGCATGGATAGCTAATGATCCGGCTTTGGATCAATCTACGGGAACTTATTACCGTTGGGATCTATCATTACAGCAAAAGCTTGAATGGGGTTTACAGATATATGCAAATTTAACTAATCTTAATAAAAGGGCAGATAGAAACTATAGAGGGAACATAGAAACAAATGCTTCTTATACTGAATATTACGGTTTTACAGTGGATTTAGGAATAAGGTATAATTTATAATACGAGCAGTTCACAAATATAAATATTTATAATAAAAATCATCGGAGGATTATTTATGAAACTTAATTACCGGTTTGTATTTTTTGTGCTTCTTGCCGCTGTTGTTTTTAGTCCGCAGGAAAAAATTCAAGCACAGAGTGATACCCTGATTGTTGAGTGGTGGGATGGCTCAAATTTAATTCCGAATGCTCTCCGCTCAGCTATTGTAAATGATACATTAAGACCTGAAGGGCGGGTTTATAAGCTGCGTCGGGGAGGATTTTATTTCAATGATGAAACTATTGAAAACGTTGGCTGGCACTTAAGAATTGTGGGTGAAGATCCTGATCCAAATGATCCCTCAGGTCATCCTCCTGTAATTCAGCAAATTGCAAGAGAAGATGGTACTCTGAATGGCAGAATGCTAACAGGGAACGGCTCTATTACTTTTAAAAATCTGTACATTATCGGGTGTGATGATGGAGGTGCCCAGGGTTCGCTCTATCAACCAATACAGATAGATGCAAGTAATTCACGTTTTGTAATTGACAACTGTATTTTTGAACGTAATAATTTCGCAATAATTGCATGGACCGGAAAAAACAATGATATATTTATTACAAACAACATCTATCGTAACTTAGTAGAATATCCTCCTACGCAATTATGGACCGGGCGAGGCCTTTCAATTTGGGCAGACCAGGATACTGTTGTTGTAGAGAATAATACTTTCTTTAATATAGCTTTTACAGCATTACAGATTGAAAGTGGTATAGCAAATTATCTGAGGTTTAATCACAACACTTTAGTTAATATTGGCCGGCAGATAAATACCACACCCTGGTTATATGAAGCATATTTTGCTAATAACCTGATTGTGAATGGCTTCTGGGTTGGAGAATCTTTCAATAGAGATGAACTCCTCAGTCCTAATCGTGACCCAAGAGCTTATAACTCAGGCATATTTGGTTTCACATCTTTGCCTTCTAAATATGGTCCTGAGCTCGGACGAAAAATTCTGTTTTCACACACTGCTGCATGGCTTGATCCTAAATTTATTGCATGGCAGGCCGATTCTTTAAGAGGGCAACCATTTATTGGTCCTGTACTAAGGGAAGATTTTGTTGATCCATATGATGGAATAGTAGTTAGGGACACTACATGGCTTCCTGACAGGCCGGATTTTCCAACTTATCCTACCGATGATATATTTGATAATATGACAGACTATATCGAGGAAGTCCGCGCATCTCAATATTTCGGGGGACCAACACCATCAACAACATATTTCTGGATGTATCCCGTTGATGGAGGCGATACACTTTATAGCGCACCAAGCTGGCCGGGTAATACACCCAGAGGTGTTCCTGAAAACTTCAGTTACACAACTTCCAGTTTGCTGGCTGCCGGTACTGATGGTTTAGCATTAGGCGACTTGAACTGGTTCCCCGATCAAAAAAATACTTTTGAAGCTAACAAGGATCAATATGTAGCTGATATAGAGGAATTAGTACAAGGTATAGATGTCACCGTTCTCGGCAGGATGGAAGCAGAAAGTGCAACTTTAGGAGGCACGTCAGTAATAGAAGACTATGCCGGCGAATTACCTTATTTTCGTATGGAGGGTGGAGGTTTCATTGAATGGAGATTTAACATGGCTGAAGCAGCAACTGTTGACCTCGTAATTAAAACAAGAAGTCAGGATGCAGTAAGAGGGCAGCACATTCGAGTAAATAAAACCGAGGGTACAGGTCTGCGAAATAACTCCGGATTTGGAGAATATTATTGGGATGATCTTGATCCTGTTATTTGGAAAGCATATACAATTACTGCAGCAAATCTTATTGAAAATGCTGCGGATTTAGATCTGCATGCCGGAGAGAACTTTATCAGGATTGCACCTTCCTGGGGTTGGCAGCAATTCCTTTCCGTTGATGTTGTAGTGGGTGGTACCACAATTGTATCTTTGAATGCAGGTAATGTTACAACTTATGACATTGTAACGTTGGTTAGCCCGGATCCCAGTATATATGTTCCTAGTGGTTTCAAATCGGTAAATACAGGTGAAACGGGAACCCTTACATTTCCTTTTGATGCTTCGGAAGCCGGCACTTATGGTGTAACCATTTTTTATCAGGCACCTAATGGAACCCAATCCGGACAATTGGCTACACCTGGTCAAACAATAGACCTCTCGTTTGAAGGAGAAGCAGGAAATAGTGACGGGCGAAATCTGTTTAGTGGTACATTTTCATTAACTGCCGGTTCGAATAATATAACTTTGTCGGCAGGTAATTTATTAATTGATTGGATTCAATTTAATTCCGTTATTTTGGGGATTACCAAACGTCCAGAAATACCAAATGGTTTCTCACTGGATCAAAACTATCCGAATCCATTCAACCCGGCTACTAAAATCAATTTCAGCATCGGTAAACCATCTAATGTCAAATTGATTATTTACGATATTCTTGGAAGAAAAGTCAGGACGTTAGTTAACTCTGAAATGAATACCGGTTCTTATACATATACTTTTGATGCAAGAGATCTTGCATCGGGTGTGTACTTCTACAGCCTTGAAGCCGGTGATTTCAAAGTAAATAAGAAAATGATGCTTCTGAAGTAATGGGAGTTCTTGTAGTAGATATGCCAGATTTCTAAAATCTGGCATATCTAATTTTGGGCAGCTTGCGAACAGCTTGCTGCCTTTTTTTATTGTTAAAATTTTTGGTCAATTTTTATGTTCAGTAAGTCTTTAAAAGTAAAAAAAATTTTTAAGATACTTTTCGCGGATTTTATTAGCTTTGTTCTTGTTAATATTTGTTTTAAGGGAAAAACTTATTTTAAATAAGCTAATATATAAATCAACAAAATTTAACGAAGGGGACAAACTTGTCTGCCGGCAGACAGGTATAATATTCGCCCCGCTGCTTTTCAGCCTGAGGCTGATGAGCCTCCGGCTCAATTCCCTTGGTTCAATGTAATACCTTAACTTATAAATCGAGAGACTTTACCATGAGTGCAGAATTACAAAAACTTCCATTTAAAGAAAAGTTTGCCTATGGTTTTGGAGATCTTGCCTCAGTGCTGTACTGGCAAACCTTTATGCTCTACTTTACATATTTCTATACTGACGTATTCCTTATTCCTGCCGGTGTCGCTGCAACTATGTTTCTGGTTAGCCGAATATGGGATGGTTTTAATGACCCGATGATGGGAATAATTGCCGACCGTACAAAAACACGCTGGGGGCATTTCCGACCTTATCTTCTCTGGATGTGTATTCCGTTTGCGTTTATGGGCGTTCTAACATTTACAGTTCCCGACTTTGACTTGGATGGAAAAATAATATGGGCCTATGTTACTTTTAACCTTCTGATGATGCTTTATACGGCAATCAACATCCCTTACACGGCACTGCTTGGTGTAATATCTCCGGATTCAAATGAACGTACGACTGTCTCATCAATGAAATTTCTTTTTGCTTTTAGTGCAGGAATTATAGTCTCGGCAACTTTACTGCCAATGGCTAAAAGTTTTGGTGCAGGCGATAAGTCGATAATCGATGCCGAAATAAAAAATCAAATTATAAATATTAATGAAGTAAAAGAAGGAAGCGCTAGAATTATTGTATCTGCCGAAGATTCTTATGGACTAATAAATAAATTGGAATTCGGATTTAAAGTAAATCCAAGTGAAAATAATTTACCTGTTCTTGTTCATCCATTAAACGATTTGAAATTGGCTGCCGGTTTTAAGACACATCAAATCAATATTTCGGAAATGTTTGAAGGAAACAATAAAAATGCATTTGAATACACTGTTGAAAATCAAAATGAAGATATTATAAAAACCGTACTCAAAGATAAGATCTTATTGATTACTGAAAAAAGTATTGGTAATGCCAAAATAAGTTTAACTGCCGCAGATAAAAATTGGGGAAACACAACTAACAGTTTTTATATCGATGTAATTAAGAAAGGAAATAATGAACCATATATTAAGGACACAACGGATTTTTACGAATTGAAGAGTGGTTTTAAAAAGAAAGTAATAGATCTTACTGAATTAATAAGTGATCCTGACGGGGATATTTTATCATATCAGGCAGAAAGTAATAATCCAAGTGTAATCTTACCGGAAATTAAAAGAAATAATCTTACTTTTATAGAAGGAGAACCAGGTGTTGCTGAAATTTCCATTATGGCTCTGGATGGTAAAGGAGGTCGATTATTACATATTATAAAATACCTGATCTCTGCAAAAGAGAATAATCAGCCCTATGTTTTGAACTCTGTTGATAATATTATTAAAACTGCTGGATTTGGTTCATATGAACTGGATGCTTCAAAATTATTTATTGATTCGGAACGTAATCCTCTTAAATATCATGTCGAAGTAATAAATGAAGCAAAAGGATGGCAATATTCATTCATAATTTATGGAATTGCTGCAGTAATTTTCTTTTTAATCGCCTTTAAAGGAACAAAAGAACGTGTTCAACCCCCCAAGGCTCAAAAATCTTCTATAAGACAGGATTTGTTTGAATTGGTTACAAATAAGCCATGGCTTATTCTTCTTGCTGCAACAATTACATTCATTCTCTTTGTAGCTGCAAGAAGCAGTGTCACGGTACATTATTTTAAATATTTTGTTGGAATACAAACTTTTTCGCTCCCATTGCTTGGTATAGGTACTTATGACTTTGAAACTTTAGCATCGGCATATAATACTATTGGACAAATATCATCTTTTTTGGGAGTACTATTAGTAGGCTGGTTTGCAAAGATTACCGGGAAGAAAAAAGCATTTACGATTATTTTTGTAATTGCAATAGTCAGCACAGCCGCCAATTTTTTCTTGGAACCGGATGATATCGGGCTGCTTTTCTTCTTCCAGATTACCGGTTCGATGACCGGGGGACCGCTTAGTGTTTTACTTTGGGCAATGTATGCAGATACTGCCGATTACGGTGAATGGAAACGAGGCAGGAGGACTACAGGCTTGGTTTTCTCGGCTTCAACTATGTCGCAAAAAATCGGATGGGCATTCGGTGCTTTTGTAGCACTGACATTAATGTCTCAGGTTGGATTTGAACCAAATCAAGCTCAATCCGAAAGCAGCCTCCAGGGGCTTGTATTGTTATTCAGTCTAATTCCTGCAGCCTTCGGTGTTCTGGCAATTATTATTGTATTCTTTTATCCTTTAAATGATAAAAAGGTTGAACAGATTGTAAATGAACTTTCTGAAAGAAGAAAATTAAGCGGCGATTCAGTTGTTAATTCTTAGAAAAAAAACATTAAATTATTATATTCTTAATGTAGAAAGTTTCGGAATGAAAAAAACAATTATTGGTAAACCTTTGCACAATATACCCTGGCAGGAAAAACCAAAAGGATATTCCGATGTAGTTTGGAGATATGATAAAAACCCGGTTGTCGGAAGAAAGCCGGTTAAAGATGGAAGCCGTGTATTTAACAGCGCTATTGTTCCGTATAATGATGAATTTATTGGGGTATTCAGAGCAGATCATGCAAACGGATATCCCAATCTGCATATTGGAAGAAGTAAGGACGGCATTAAGTGGGAGATTGAAAATAAGATCATAAATTTTCTTCATGAAGATAATACTCCTTCAAAACCGATTCTTTACGGTTACGATCCCAGGCTGCTGGAAATTGATGGAGTCTATTACATTTTATGGTGCAATTATTTCAATGGACCAACTATAGGAATTGCAAAGACAAAAGATTTTAAAACTTTCATCAAGCTTGAAAATGCATTCTTGCCGTTCAATCGAAATGGTGTGCTTTTTCCAAGAAAGATTAATGGGAATTATGTAATGCTTAATCGGCCGAGCGACAATGGGCATACACCATTTGGAGATATCTATTTAAGCCAGAGTCCCGATTTAACATATTGGGGAAAACACCGCCTTGTAATGAAAACAACTCACTACTGGTGGAAAAATACGAAGCTTGGTGCCGGTCCGGTTCCTATAGAAACAACTGAAGGGTGGTTATTGATATATCATGGAGTCTGCCAAACTTGCAGCGGCTTTATTTATAGTATCGGTGCTGCTTTATTAGATATTGATGATCCGTCAAAAATATTAGTTGATTGTGAAAACTATATTCTAACTCCTGAAGAACCTTACGAAACCACCGGCTTTGTTCCTAATGTTTGTTTTCCATGTGCTGCATTGAGCGATGCCGATACCGGCAGAATTGCAATTTTCTATGGTGC
>DAISZW010000180.1:2619-6890 GCA_036824595.1 Ignavibacteriaceae bacterium | reverse complement strand
CCTCAATAATTGAAAATTCCTCCTCATATACCCAATCGAAAACACCATTCAATATCACATCGCTTCCGTCAAAAGTAAGCTGCGTCTCTTTCTTTGTTTTTATATCGATTGTGAAAAGATTATTATTTCTGACAAATCCTATTTTTTTGCTGTCGGGTGAAAACTTAATGTTTACCTGCGGTTCTTCAGAAATTACGGAGAGAATTATCTTTCTTTCATTTAAGCTGTATACAATAAAATCTCCGCCGGACTTAACTGTTCTCGCCGGCAGGACTCCGGTAAATAAAATATAATTTTCATCCGGAGACCAGTAATAATTCCGTATAAGTAATAAATTCTGCTGTATTTCTCCGTCCGTTGAATTCGTATTATCGGTCAGAATTAAACTGCTTCCCTTTATTAAAATTTCTTCTTTTCCTGTTTCAACATCATGAAGATAAATTGATCTTGTACGGCTTTCATCATCATAACCGAGAAACGAAAATTTTTTACCGTTGCCCAGCCATTTTACACCTGACAATGATTCTCCGTAAAATTCTTTTTTGGTAAAAATATCTTCAACGGCTAATTCTTTATGCTGAGTTAATACTGTAGAAGAGAAAATGAGAAGTGTTAAGAAAATTATTCTGATCATTTGAATTCCGTGCTGGTTTTAAATTCAAAGACCAAAATAAAAATTTGGAGGGGAAAAAGGAAAAGATTCGAATTGCGGATTCCGGATATAAATTCAATTAAATTAAATCTATACCCGGAATCCAAAAAATCTTACATACTTAGCCAGTAAGTGAACTTTACAATAAAGATATTATCGGGATGAGCATCCAAAAGTCTGTTAACGGAATGATTGAATCTGAACACCCCGAAATCCTCAGAATCTGACCGTGTTTGAGTCCATACAAAATAAACTACCGAACCGGGGAGGTATTCCCACCTTAAAACGGCGTTTCCGCGTAGAGATTTGTAGCTGAAGTCTGGATTATCGAATTCGATTTCGGAAGCAGGGCCTGAATTGTCAGGATCAATTTTAGTCTTCTCATTATTTTCGGAGGAAATATCGAGATTATTAAAATTGTAGGTTTTCGGCGCAGCGAGTTCTTTGAAGTTGTTATAATCGCCTGAGGAAATGAGCGGCTGCATATATAATTGTAAACTTAACTTCGGTGTAAAAGTCCAATTCAGACGCATACCTGCGCCAATGGTTTTCTGGTTCATATTAGCAAACAAATATCTTTTACCAAAAGTGTTTAATGACAATTGATCGTCAAATGCATCGACCCACTGAGTATTTTGATGATTTCCTTCAAGAAAGGGTGACACGCTGAGAGAGATATTCGAAGAAGGTTTAAATTCAACCGTAAAGCCTGTATACCACCAGTTGTCATTTTCAGTCTGGTATGTATGACCTTCGGTAGACAGAACCCAATTTTCCCGGCTGTCCGAACCAAGAGTTAAGTTAACCTCATACCCGGGCTTGTTTATGGAAAGCGGCCCTCCGCGTGTTCTTCTGTTATTTATGCTTTCAGGATTATAAGCAAGGCTCCAGTTGGCAAAATAATAATTTGCAAATTGAATATAACCGAAGTGAAAAACTCCCTGCCAGATTATGTCACCTCCGAAATTATAGCTTCTGAAGAGCGCACCGCCCAATTCCATATAGTGGTAAAAATCTTTAGGCTCAGTCCATGCGTAACCTGCTCCGATATGCGAATTGATTACATCTGACTGCCAGAAAAAGCCCACATCATTAACATCAAACGAAGGTGAAATAAAGCCGAGGGCTGAATTGAAGAAAAAATTTCCGCTCTGCTTATTAAGATTTATCCTTCCGGAGAATCCGGTTAGAGAGGTAGCACTGCTGTCGACTTTTAAATATGATGCATCGGGTCTTTGAAAATAATGAAGCGAATTTTCCTGAAGACGAATCATTCTTTCGAAATTTCCCGTTACATGGCTCATTCCCGTCCAGCCCGATATTACCCATGTTTTAGATGAGTCGAGGAATGTCCAGCCGTCGACTCCAAATGTATATGCGCCTGAGTTGATCTCATTTCTTAAACGGTCCTCTTTAAAGTCTCTCATAGTAACGGTAGATATAAATCCTATTCCCTGTTTCCCTTCATTTATATCTTTTTGTGCCCTTAAAATACCGTAGTATGCTAACGGTTCCACTTCAACTTTAGTTTTATTACCTGCTGTTTGAACTTGAGCAAATTCTCTTGAAGTAATCGATTGGATTGCTCCCACATTCCAATTTTCCCCAATTTTTCCCGTAAGTTTTGCCGCACCGAGAATATGCGTTCCTACCGGAACATCCTGGTAATCGGTATTGTCGGGAAGACTTCCCTGCGGCACTCTTCCGATTCTTCTGCTGTAGAAGAAATTCGGATTGCCCCAATTAAAGCTCCAGTAATTGCGTGCTCCCCCATAACCGAAATTAAATATTGTAGATCCCTCTACGAAAAAGGGGCGTTTTTCGTTAAAAAATGTTTCAACATCGCTTAAATTAATTACTGCCGGATCAATCTCAACCTGACCGAAATCAGGATTTACAGTTGCATTTAATGTCAGGTTTGATCCGAGGCCGTATTTCAAATCGGCACCGATCCCCGGGGTGAATTCTGAGCCGTCGTTAAACGGATTCCCCTGATCTGGCTTAGTGTATTCTGCTTTTGTTGTAATATAGGGGAGAACTTCAAGATCACCTGCCGGCTTAATATTATTTATCCCAACTAATTCTTTAAATCTTGAGACAAACCCTGCTTCGTTTTTCGGAATATGCACAAGAAAATCTCTTTCATTTTTCCTTGATATATCTCTTCTGAAATTTATTCCCCATACATAATTGTCCTTCTGCTGGAACCGCATTTGTGAAAACGGTATCCGCATCTCTGCCGTCCAGCCGTGTTCATCAATATTCACTTTTCCTTCCCACACGCCGTCCCATGAATTGTCATCCCAATTGTCATTATACAAAACGCCGTCATAATAGGAACCGGCAGCATTCAATCCAAAATAATATCCGCTTCTCTTATCGTAATAAGGATCTAAGAAAACACCGAATAGATCGGACTGAGCATCTATATCTTTCCTGACCAGCCTGGCCATTATTGAATCAGGAGAAGAATCGTACATTCTTGCACCGATATAAATTGCATTATCATCGTATGCTACGCTTACTGCCGTTATTTCTGTGGGACTTATTCCTTCGACAGGTTCTTTCTGAGTAAAATCATTTACCCAGGGGAGTTTTTGCCAAACCGGATCGGAAAGCAGGCCGTCTATTTTAATCGGTTCGGTTAACCGGAAAGCTTCAACTTTTGCTGCTTGCATTTTTACAGTGTCAGACTGTAATGCGATAATTTCTCCTGCTGCTGCAAAAAATAAAAGTAAAATTGTTTTCATAATAATTTTCCGCCTTTAAAAAACAAACTTTTAATTATAGAAGAAACTCATAACTGGCAAACAAAAGGTATATATATCATCTGTAAACGGAGTCATTTTGCTGTAAAGATTTGTAAAAAATTGTAACCGGCATTTAATCTCCTTCTTTTTTCTTTATTTAGACTCGCCTTCCTCAATTTTTGTTGTCCTATTTTGATAGACGGCTTATTTTCCTTAAGAGCTGCTTTATTCTCCTTTTTCCACTCCCGAACCCCCTGAAAACATGGTATTTTCCAAATCCACTTTACCGTAATATACAATATTCGATCCTCCGCTCTGCATGGTATTCAACATTCCGTTCATTGTTAATTCAGCATTGGAGCCTCCCGAAAGATGGGAGTTAACATTCCGGACGGAAAATTCTTTTAAGCTGAAAGTGCTGCTCCCGGAGCCGGAAATTTCTGCATCGCTGCCTTTTCCTTTAAGAGTAATTTCACTTCCTCCGGAAAGCGCTAGAATAATATTGCCGCAGCTCAATTCCCCTTTCAATTCTGAACCGGCGGATAAGCCTGCCGCAAATGATTTGGAAGAAATATCCATTGTAAGATTTCCTTCCGAGCCTCCGCTTAAGTGGATTGCAGTTAATGAAGGCATATTAATTGTGATTCTCACATCCTCTTTAAAGCTGTATCTCTCCTTTGCTGTAAAAAAGCTTAGAGCATCTCCATCTTTTTCGACTTTCAAATGATCTATATCTTCCTGTTCGGCGGTAACCTCAACACTGTAAGAATCCGACTGCATTATTGAAACATTCATGCCGTGGCTGACATTAACTTCTGTAAAATCTTTGAAGTCGTATTTTTTTGTGATCTCATTGGCTAAAGAAATTC
>DAISZW010000180.1:0-2519 GCA_036824595.1 Ignavibacteriaceae bacterium | reverse complement strand
GTTGCAGTAAAAACATCATCATCTTCATATTTTTCAGCGGTATGTAATTCGAAATCTGATTTTATTCTATCAAGATTTTCGTCCAGGTCAGTTGACCACGAATCACTCAATCGAATTATTATAGTTGCTTTAGCATTTTCCGGGATATAAAGTCTTACATCCCCCATACCGGTTGCTATTTTACTGTTCCCTTTTACCTCATTAAATTGAGCTGTAATATTTCCTCCGCCGGTAGCCGCATTAAGCGATCCATTCAGATTATTTATTGTTACATTCCCGCCGCCAGTAATTAACTTTGCTTCACCGTTACCCCCTTTAATAGTAATATTTCCGCCACCGGTTTTAACATCAATTACACCCGCGGCAGAATTTATGGTGATATTTCCTCCGCCTGAAATAACTTCAATTTTTTCCCCGTTTTTTGCAACAATTACATTTCCGCCGCCTGTTTTTATATCGAGTGAACGGCTAACTTCTTTTACCGTTACATTTCCGCCGGCAGTTTTCAGCTCGGCTATGCCGTCAATGTTTCCCAAAACCAGGTCTCCTCCGGCTGAATTGATCTCTGCGTCTCCTTTAATATTTCCTGTAGTTACATTCCCGCCTGCTGTTTTCAAATCTACCATTCCGATAACTTCATTTACCTCGATATCTCCTCCCGAAGTTGCAGCTTCAACACTTCCGATCAAAGTACCTTTAATTTTAATATCCCCCGACTGCGTCTGAAGATCAACATTAAACTGGGACGGAATATTGACTTCCAAATTTTCACCGCCGTAGTAATTTTCATCTTCAATTTCAATAATATTTCCCCGCTGCTCTATTTCAAATTGATCGTCCTCATCATAGCTTACTCTTACTTCATTCCTGTCCCATGTGGAGATATTTACATCCCCATTGCTTATGGATACTTTTAGAGTTCCGCCTTTGTTCACTTTAAAAGTTCTCTCTCCTGCATATGCCGCAAAGACTGCAGAACCGAATAATACAATTGATAATATTGATACAAGTTGAACTTTGGTTTTCATTTTATAATTTCTCCTCTAAAACTGTTTTTGCTTTATACCGGATGTAGTTGTTTTCGTCTGCTTCCAGCTTTTGTTTGAATATTGAGAGATCCTGTTCGCTAAAAGTAAATCCTTTCTTTTGGGCCTGGGCGAGAACATTGATTGCTTCTATTCTTAACCCGGAAGTTTTATCATTCATCAATACATTGAGCATTGCATTCTTTATGTCTTCATCATACTGAAGATTCTTTAAAGCCTTCATCGCCTCTCTTCTTACACCGGGATTTTCATCATATTGAACTGCATTGAGCAATGCATCCTTTATTTCTTTGTCAATCTGCTGGGACTGGTTTGCATTGATTAAGTTTATTGAATTTAGCCGGACCCCGGGATTCTGTTCATTCAGGATAGAATAAGTCAGGATATTCTGAATCTCCTCATCATTGACATTTCCTTTTATTCTAACCGGTTTAACTGCCTCAAACATGAATTCAACTTCACCGTCGCTCGCATCCTGATCAATAAATCTTACATTTCTGATTTTAGTATTTTCCTGTAGAGCCGGTAAAGTTTGATCCTGCTGAATTTCTGCAATAATTTGAGTTTCCTTTTCCTGGTGGAATACAAAATATCCTGTTATAAATCCAATCAGCAGAACAGCTGTAGTCCCCAGGGCTAGTTTATAATTAAACATGAAGAAATCGTTGAGCCTGTTTTTTATTTGTTCCCAAATTGAAGAGGATGACTTTTGTTTCTGCTTCTCGGCTTTGAGTGCATAATGAAGCTGACTCCTGGCCTGCTCCAGAAGCTTATCATTTACATTCCTGGGTTTCCCCGTATTTTTTTGAACAGATGACATAATTCCCTTTATCTCCTTAAATTCTGCTGAACATTGTGAACATGTTTTTAAATGTTCTTCCAGCAGATTTTTTTGTGCGGCGTCTAATTCATTCAGGACAGCCAGATTCATTAATTCCTTAAATTTTTTATGATCCATTTTTGCTCCGTTATTTCTTACTCATAAATCGGTTCGAGCCAGGTTCTTAACTTCCTTACCGAATCAAATAAACTTTTTTTAACCGTGCCTTCGCCGCATTTAAGCATAATTGCTATATCTTTAATTTTATATCCTTCATAATGTTTAAGAACGAATATCATCTTCTGCTTAGGCGAAAGTCTTTCAATTGCATTGTTCAGATGCATTGCCGTTTCGGAATTTGATGCCTGTTCTTCCGGCGATAAAGAAGTTTCGTCTTCTATTTCAAGAAATTCTTCTTCGCCGTTTTCCTTTTCATCTTTTATAAATGAAATCATCTCATCCTTCTTCTTTCTGCTTCTGAATGTCAGGCATACATTTGTAGTAATTCTGAAAAGCCACGTCGAGAACTCGCTTCTGAATTCAAATTTCTTCAGACTTTTAAATACTCTTAAGAACACTTCTTGGTAAATATCTTTTGCATCATGTTCATTCTTAACATATTTAAGGGCAATTGAGAGGACATTCTTATCATA
>DAISZW010000179.1:0-6899 GCA_036824595.1 Ignavibacteriaceae bacterium | reverse complement strand
TTTTTAGTACTTTTGGGTTTTCACCCAGAATCCTGCTGCCGTTTACTGTCATGCTGATCTTTGAAGCTTTTATTAAAGGATTTTCTTTATAACTAACCGAGTAAGCAATATAGTTTGTTATAGAAATGTCTACCCGAATTGATCCGTCGGGTGAAGCCAATGTCAAATTATCATCCTCTTCAGCCGGGAATGCCGGTGAATAAAAAATAATAGTGATCAAAAAAAGAAGAAAAGATGCTGTTTGTATTACTGAAGTTTTCATGAAATTACCTTATATAATTTCTTTTGCTCCGGTAAATATACTTATATGAAATAAAAAATTGCGATTTTTTTCAATATTTATTTTTGAACCTTCACAATTGAATTATGAAATTCCGGATTAATGCTGTTTCAAAAGATCATGTTATGAAAGGAAAGGAAGGCGGTTTTACAAAGGCAAATCATGGGGCGCCACAATTTGAAGAGACTAAAAAAAGGCGACATGATAGTTTTCTATTCTCCGGAAACTTCCTTTAACGGCGGTGAAGAATTAAAAAGCTTTACGGCTGCAGGGTATGTAATTGATGAAACACCATACAAGGCGGAGATGACTCCTGATTTTCATCCCTTCCGCAGAAATATGAAATTTATAGAATGCAGAGAAACCTCAATTCTGCCTTTGAAAATAAGCAAAGAAGATTTTGGAAAAATAGCCGGTGCTATGGGAGTAAAAATTTGATTTTAGAGTTACCTATGTATCTGACATTTTCAGTATTTCTTCGAATTCTTCTTTCATTACAGGCATTACGGATAACCTGTTCCCGCGTTTTACAAGTTTCATATTTTTCAATTTACGGTTAGCTCTTATATCTGCAAGTGTTACCGTTTTTTTTAGCTGCTTTACAAATTTAACATCAACCATATACCAGATAGGATTTTTCGGATCGGCAGAAGGAAAGAAATGTTTATCTTCCGGATCAAACTGTGTATGATCCGCATAACCTTCCTTAACAACTTTACATAATCCGACAACAGCAGGAGGTTCGGTATTGCTGTGATAAAATAAAACTTCATCCCCGATTTTCATCTCGTTCTTTAAGTAATTTCTTGCTTGATAGTTTCTTACGCCGTCCCAGCATGTTGTTCTATTTTTACTATTTTTTAAATCTTCTATTGAAAATACATCAGGTTCAGATTTAACAAGCCAGTAATTCTTTTTTGCCATACTATTTGCTTAAATCTCTACTTCTTTTATTTTTAATTAATCGAGGAGGTTCAATTCCTGCTGAATACCAACCAGAAGATTATAAGCTGCCGCCTGCTGAATTCCATTAACATTTTGATAAACAGGGATCTGAAAATATCCGTACAGTGAAAGATTTTCATTAAAATAAAACTTTAAACCGGGACTAACAAACAGCCATTTGCCGCCCGTGTTTTCGATTGGTTCATTTGTATTGCCGGCATCAGCCTGTTCCAGGAATCTTCCGTTAACCTGGAGTAAAAACGCTGCTGTTTCTAAAAACCTGTATGCAGTGCTTACATGGAGCATCAGTTCATTGCCGAACATGAAGTCATCAGTCCCTTTTGTATTCAATTTATAATTAATGCTGAAGTTTATGGGAATAGTGGAATAACCCTGAGCCATGTTTGGCAGGATAAAGAGATCCCTGGAATATTGTGCCCCGAAAAGAAAATCAGTTGATCCCGTACCTGGCTGTATGGTTACTTCCGCCGGTTCAGTCTGATCATTTACTGCTCCTGTTACACCGGTAGGCAGCTTAATCCCGGCACTTAAACCAATCCCGGAACTGCCTGCCGGATTGAAGATAGAAAAATGAGCAAGAACTGTCATATCGCCAAGTCCCGAGAAATTCCATTTCTCCGGAATCTGTTCCCCGTGATGATTGTGTATGTGGGTATGTTTACGGTGAACAAACGGGACATACAAATCAATCCCGAGGAAATCAAAAATACCGTATCCCAATGAGAGAGCCGTTACCTGGTTCAAGGTAGAAACCTCATCGTGATGGCCGGGAATCGCACCTACAAATGATCTGTTTGAGCCAGCATAAATCTGATCCTGGTAAATGTATTCATGGGAAAGTTTTAAAGAGAACAACCCCATTCCATACGGGTTGTTGAAATGCAGCGGGCAGGTTGCGCTTCCGCAGCTTGCACTTAGACGGGAATTTATTAAGAAAAACAGCCCGATAAAATAAATTGCATTTTTCATTCTTACCTCATTTTTTCCTGGAATAAGAATAGTAACAGCAGAAGCAGAAAAGGTGACATTAATAAAGCAAAGAGGTGCTATTTTACTGAAAATTCTTCAAATATTCTGTTATGTAGTTCTCAATGTACTTAAGCCTGTATTGCATAATATACCTTGGATGGTGAAGGGCTTTAATAGTTACAAAATATTTGTGCTTGTCGTTCATTTCCTTCAAATATTTATAATTTTTGTTTCCAAGGCAAAATGCAGTTTCTTTTTTTGCCCCGAATCCAATTTGGCTTAGAAACGAACCTTCCAGGTGGGGTTTTAAAATTTGGAGTAAGGAAGGATTATCGTAATAATTAAAGTTTTTTGTATTGCTTAAAACAGGGAGAGGGAAAAGAGCAGTTAAATAATATTTTGAATAAAATTTTTCTGCGCCTCCGTATAGTTCTATTATTTTATAAATAAATTTACTTGACAGCTCCTTTTTTGTCCCTAGATCATTTTCAATTCCGCAATAATCTCTTAAAGCTGCCGGATCGGTAAAACAAATGCCGGTTAATCCGCCGCCGAAGCGTCCGGGATTTATCCCAAAAATAAATGTTCTTTCATTTGAATCATCAAAAAATTTTTTGAAGAAAATTTGTACAACTTTTTGTACCCGTTCATCTTGGTAAGGATTGATGATTCTTACCGGATGAGGAAGTGCAAAATTATTATTGAGACCCAAAAAAAATTGAATAGCTTTATCAGAAAAAGTCGGCATGGTTTTTCAAAATAATTTCAATTCTTCTGCTTAGTGACAAATTCATTGAAATATTTACATTCGGCCAAAGCTTCTTTATAAAATTTCGTATCGGAATATTTTTCAACTAATATTCGAAAGAAATTTCTGAACTTAAGTTTTTCCTTACGAAATTCATCCGGATCTTTATGCAATTTGTTCCAATCATAAGCTTCATTATAAAATTTATTTTGTTCACATTTAGCCGCCATAAAAGAGCATCTGGCTGCAAACTCTTTGTCTTTTGTAACACTCATTGCCATGAGATAGAGTTCCTGTGCTTTGGAACAGTCATAAAGACATGACGGTTCAGCAGAATTCTTGTCCCATTTGCCATACCATCTGGGAACTATGTTCCTATAATATGAAACCGACGACCAATTATTTCCGTAATAAGTCATATTATAGTAGGCGTTTCCAAGAAGAAAATAACACTGAGCTGAATTCTGTTTATCAGTCTGCGCTAAGTTTTCAAGTTCTATCATTCTTTGAGCAAAAGTTAGTTTATTGTAAGTACTTTTTTTATCGGCTTGATAATCACAATCGTGGCAATCATTAATATGAATTTCAAATGGATCGGCCGGCAGGGTATTCGTGCCGAAATACATGTGATTTTTTGTAAAGGGTAATTTTTCCGTCCAGTAATAATTGCTTATTTCCTTAAATTTTGCTTCGGCATCCTTATACCTATATTGACTTAAATACTGTGTCCCTTCAATTTCACGTAAATCGTTTTCATCTAAAATATAATTTCTGATTAAGAAATCTTCAAAATTCTCGTTAAAATGGAAATATTTCCCTTGTATATAATTTAATAATTCATCTACCGGCTGTTTATAATAATCAGAATGTATATCGTATGAAAAAGGTGAATAGATGTTATTATAATTTCCCGGAAAATCTTTTGTCCCGATACACAAATGAGCCTTTATAAAATCTCCCTGGGCATAATATTTATTGGCAAGCAGGTACATTATATAAATGTAAGCTTCCTTGGAATGAAGCGGCACTAAGTTATCATTCTGTGTTAACCACTTCATGTCTTCCAGTAAATCATACTCAATGTTGTGATCTATTTTTCTTATTCTGCTTATCTTTGATATTAACTCTACAATCTTTATCCGGTTTATAATATTCAAATCCTCTTTTGGACATAATCTTTTTGCTTCAATGAAATGGGCATCTGCTAAATTTTCTTCCCTGACCAATGAAGCCATATAAGCAGCTGCAAAATGCCATAAATACGGATGCATGCAGTTATTATTATTTGCAATGTTTGAAACTAATCTAAAAACACTCCTATTATAATCCGGATCATAATAGGTATATCTGATGCTGTCCATTTCAAAATATATATTAAAGCTTCCGCTATATTTAGCAGGCAGAACTTCTCTTTCCATTCTTGAAATTTCCCGTGAAAGTAATAATTCAAGAAACTTGGATTTAGGCTCCAGCTCATAAATATGTTCAAGAGATTCCAAATCCACCGCTGCTTTATATGACGCAATCGTGTAGACTGCAGTTTTTTCATGATCAGACCTGCAAAGCTGCAGTGTTTTTTCCAACAGCGAATCATTTAAAAAGACAAAGCTTGCAGTGCTTACCATGCTTCTGCTCGGGCATGTATCAAATAATTTAGAGAAAATGTAATTGGCTTCTGCAACCCTGTTCAATTTTCTGAGGCATCCAGCTTTATGAGACAAAGCCCAATTTTGTATAAGAGTTTTGTCATTATCAACGAAATATTTTTCATATAGTGAGATTGCTTTTTCATATTGTTTTGAATAATGAGCCAATCTTATAATCTGGTAAGCATATCTTTCTTTTAAAAATTTATCGCTGCAACTGGAATATTTTTCTTCACCCTGCTGAATTAAGACAGTCATAGCGGAGCTGTCTCTTATTATCTCTTCCCATGAATCATTTTTAACTACGTGAGGTTCACATTCTTTTGCAAACAGCAGGTACTCCGGGACTTCATTTTTTTTATTTTTGAATAAATAAGTGATGAGAGAATTTTTTATAATCCTATCATTTAATTTTAAATCTTTTCCTGTTTTCAGATATTCAATTATCCTCATGATTTCCTCTTTTGAGGTAGGATAAACTATACTTTCTATATCATCTATCGTGGGGATATTATTAAAATATTTAAGCCATTCACGGAGGTTGTCGGTTCTTTCACCCAGAGAACCTGTTTCTTCATACGGGAAATAATTATTCTCTGATAGAAAAAACGGTTTTAGAAGAGGGAGATCAAAGAGAGCGTTTTCGAAGATTGTATAGTAATCGTCAGGTTCAGGATACCAACCGCACCCTTCAGAATTATCTGATGGAATTAAGAGTAAAGGCATACTAATTAAAAGCAAAGAAAATATTTTTAAAATCTTCTTTTCCATAATTTTTGAATAACTCCTTATTAAAATTATAAATAGCTATGGTGGGACTGTTATTTTTAATATGCGAAGCAATTAATTCCGCAGCTTCTTTAGTAGTTGTAGGCGAAATCTCCTCCAAGCGTACAACATCATTTTTTTTGATATATCTGCCCCTTAAAAAATGATTTTCTGTGGATAAAAACCTGTTTTTCCCTATTTCTTTAAATTTAAGTAAAAATAATTCTTTCTTTTTAAGATCATTTATAAGGGCGATTAGTTTATTTGAACGGAATAACGCGCCCCAGGAAAATGCCGGAAGCACTACATCTAAATATAAGGGATAGGAATTAAAATTTTCTAAATATCCTTTTGCTGTTTCCAGGTCGAAAATTGAGTTAGCGGTTTTATATTCGGAAACGGAAGACATATTATAAAACATAAGCATTCCCCTATCAACAGGAGGAACTCCCGTTTTATCCGAGTATTTAACCTGATGCAGCCTTATTGTAGCAGATAAAAGAATATTTATTTTATCAGCTCTTTTTTTAATCAATTTAATCAACCTGAAATATTTTTCTTTTGTATTTTGATTCCAATCGCAGTCCAATTGAATTTCTTTAACGATCGGTTTCTTAAATAAAGATAATTTGCCGAAAATTTTATTATAAATATTTTCTGAGAGTGTATTAATCAGAGAGTCTTTAATGTTGGCTAACGTTCTGTTTGTTATAAAAACCGTCGGTATGATTTCAAATGGCAGGCTGTCCGTTGTAATTATTAAGTCACCTGCCGGTTCGGCATTCATTTTATATGAATTCCAATCGACATCGAAAAATTTTACATACATTTTTTTGATGTTTATAGATTTGAGGAAAACTATTTCGTTTGAAGTTATTAAAAAATTTACTTTCCAGTAGTAAATTGCTGGAATAATATCTCTTCTGTGATTTTTTAAGCAGGAAGGAATTGTTAAACAATAAATGAAAGCTGCCAGAATAAAGAAATATTTCATTAATGGATAAAATTTCCGATGTTTACTAATAAAAAATGACTTCATGCTTTATGAATTTTCCATCCTCATAAATAAATTTAGCACTGAAAAAACCAGGTTTGTCCCGGAAAAGCCATTCCATAAATATTCTGTCTCCCTCCCAGAGATTCAGTTCAAATAGTTTATCATTGGGGACCCATTCGAGATTACCTTCTGTAGAATTAATCAATTCTCCTTCAAATTGATCTGCGGTAAAGAGAAAAACATACCAGTCATCTTTTGTATCGAACAAAGGGAAAGAAATAAAGCCTTTCATCGTTAAAGACTTAACGGTCAAACCGCTTTCTTCCTTTATTTCCCTCGCTGCACATTCTTCCGGAGTTTCACCCGGGAGAAATTTACCTCCTAGTCCGTTCCATTTCCCTTCATGGTAATCATTTTGCTTTTTAATGCGGTGAAGCATTAATGTGGCATTATTTTTCCTATCTATAACATAGCAAAGCGTTGCAAGTTTCATATCACAAATATAAATCCCTACATTGGAATATG
>DAISZW010000178.1:0-7043 GCA_036824595.1 Ignavibacteriaceae bacterium | reverse complement strand
TGGCTCTTCAGACAGGCAGAGGAATACAACCGGGAGGTTCATTAAAAACCGATGAAAAAACTTTTCAGCTGACTTTAATGAGCGAGTATACTACTCTTGATCAGATAAAGAAAACCACAGTTGCATTACGGAACGGTAAACCTATTTATGTAGATGATATTGCCGATGTAGAAGACGGATTTAAGGAAAATTCCACTGAAGTCCGTGCTGATTTTGGCGAAGGCATAATGATAATTCTGAACAAACAGTCGGATGCAAATACAGTACAGACAACTAATTATGTAAGAACTGAAATACCGGAAATTCTAAAGCGGCTTCCGCAGGGAACAAAAATAAATGTTATCTGGGCTCAGGCTGATTTTATTACAAAATCGGTAAATAATCTACGAAATACTGCAGTAATAGCTTTCATTCTGGCGTTCATTATTATTTATATCTTCTTAAGAAATCTCCGCGGCAGCATAATAATGGGTATATCGATGCCCATTTCAGTTGTTGCAACCTTTGCTGTCTTATATGCAAGTGATATAACCCTGAATATCATCTCAATGGCAGGGCTAGCTCTTGCAATAGGAATGCTTGTAGACAATTCCATTGTTGTGCTTGAAAATATATTCAGGCATCATGAAATGGATAAAAGCAGGGTTGATTCTGCCGAAGTCGGAACTTCTGAAGTCGGTATGGCAATTACTGCATCAACATTAACAACTGTTGCGGTTTTCTTACCTGTTTTGTTTGTTCCGAATATTACAGGACAGTTATTTAAGGATATGGTTCTTACTATTACCTTCAGCCTTTTTGTCTCTCTTATAGTTGCCCTTTCACTCGTTCCAATGATGGCATCAAGTTTCCTGGCAATTGAAAGGCATGATTCTGATAACTGGTTTGGCCGATTTAAAAGAAAAGTTGGAAGTTATATTGAAAATCTTTCTTCAACTTATCATAGGGTATTAATGTGGTCATTGAGGAGAAAGATTATTGTATTATTGATTGTAGGCGCAATGTTCATTATTTCCGTGATTCTTGGCGTAATGGCGGGCGGTGAGTTTATGCCTAAAACTGATCAGGGTTTTATAAATCTTATTGTTGAAGCGCCATCAGGAAACCCGATTGAAAAAACCAGAGTCATTGCGTACCAGCTGGAAGATATTGTTAAAGATATTATTAAGTCTGAAGAGATGGAAAATGTGTCCTTTATGTTCGGTACAAGAGAAGGAATCGGGGCATTCGGTACAACAGAAAGCACTGTGGAATCTTTTATAAAATTAAAGCCTGTAAACCAGAGGGATAGAAGTCAGTTTGAAATATCAGATCTGATGAGGGAAAGACTCGATAAAATTCCCGGAATTACATATATGTTCCAGGAAGGTGGAGGATTTTCAATGGAGAAAGCTGTGGAAGTAAAGATCATCGGCTTTGATATTGACGGCGCCTTGAAAATTGCAGATGAAATAAAAGGAAAAATGCAGAATGTTGAAGGCTTTGTTGATATAGGTTTAAACGTAAAAGAAACAACGCCCGAACTGCAGGTCCATCTTAATTATGACATGCTTAATACTTTCAATCTTACAACAATGCAGGTTGCTGCAAATATTTCAACCGCAATACAGGGAACTGTAGTTTCAAGACTCCGTGAGGAGGGAGATGAATTCGATATAAGGGTCCAGTTTGCAAAAGAATTCAGAAATCAAAAAGAATCTCTTGGAAGAATTCAGATTCCTTTGCCGACTGGAGGAATGGTTTTTCTAAATGAAATTGCAGATATAAAAGAGGAACAGGCGGCTCCCACAATCTACAGGGAAAATCAAAACAGGTTTGTTTCAGTTGGTGCAGGTTTGTCCGGGCTTGCTTTATCCGATGCTGTTACAGAAGTTGAAAGAATTATAGATGAAACACCTGTTCCGTCTGAATACCAGATTATAATCGGCGGATCAGCAGAAGATCAGCAGGAAGCATTCTTCTATTTAGGACTTGCTTTTCTTGCCGCCATAATCCTGGTTTATATGATTATGGCTGCAGAATTTGAATCATTAGTTGATCCTTTAATAATTATGATTACAGTGCCGCTTTCTGTAATCGGAGTTTTCCCTTTCCTCTTTATTACAGGAACTTCTTTAAGCGTTATGGCTCTTGTTGGACTTGTAATGCTTGTAGGCATTGCAGTAAATAACGGAATTGTTTTAGTAGCTTATACAAATCAATTAAGACGCAGCGGGTTAAGCTTGTATGAAGCAGTTGAGAAAGGAAGCATTGCAAGAATGCGACCGGTGTTAATGACTGCTTTAACAACAATACTTGGAATGGTTCCGCTAGCAATAGAACTTGGTGAAGGTGCAGAAACCTGGTCGCCGCTTGCACGTGCTGTGATCGGCGGACTAACTGCAACAACTCTGCTTACCCTTATAGTCATACCGATTATGTATATTCTTTTTGAGAGAGCCGGGGACAGAGTGAAAGCATATTTTAGAAGAAGAAAACAGCTAAGCAGAGCATAGTTAATTTATTTTGGATTTCGGATTTATGATTTTGGATTTGTGATTTTTATTTAGAGAAGATAAAATCTGCAATACAAATATTTAATCCCGTAATTCGAAATCACCCTACTTTCGATAACTTTCTAATACCTTCTCCAAGAAGTATGGCCCCTTCATATTTTTAATTTTTAAAATATTCAATTATTATCTAAATGTTTTCATAAATTAATTGCAACTTAAATGAAGAAATTAATTTTAATATCATTTTTTCTGCTGACTTCACAATTTTTTCCTCAGGATTACAACCGCGATATTTTTAATTTGTTTTCAAAAACGGAGTTGGAAAAACACCTGTCCGTTCTTGGTCATGATTCTTTAAAAGGAAGAGGCACAGGTTCCGAAGGAGAAATGAAAACCGCAGTTTATCTGAAATGGGAACTTGAGAGAATTGGCATCAAATCATTTTACCAAAGTATACCTATGCTCGGAAGTATTCCAATGGAAGATTCCAGATTAATTCTTTATGAAAATGAAAAGACTATGATACTTAGTTTGAATGAAGACTATCTAATGTATTATACAGGCGAACAAACATTCATCCCGAATCCAATTCAACTTGTCTTTGTCGGCTACGGAATAGTTGCACCGGAATTTGATTACAATGATTATCAATCTGTTGAGGTGGAAGGAAAAATTGCCGTAATGTTGTCCGGTGAACCAATATCGGATGATTCGAATTATTTTTACGGTGACAGAGAAACAATTTATAGTCTTCCCGAAGCAAAGCAAAGATTGGCAATTTCAAGGGGTGCAGGCGGATGCATTATTATTCCTTATAAAGAAGACTGGACCGATGCCGATTGGGAATCTTTTAAAATACAGTTTGCTTTTGAGAATGTTATACTCCCTTATAATGTCACAAATAATTTAAGTCTGCTGTTTAATCCCGTAAATGCAGAATATTTATTTTCAGGAAGCGGAGCTGCTCTGAAAGACATTTACCTAATGCATAATGAAAATAGGATGAGGAGTTTTTCTCTTAATGTCAAATTGTCGTTTGACGGCGTCTTTAAAGAGAGGGAATTTATTTCGAGAAACATCATCGGAATGATGGAAGGAAATGATCCTGAATTGAAAGATTCATACTTAATTATTTCGGCCCATTATGATCATCTGGGTATTGGTTTACCAATAAATGGTGATTCTATCTATAACGGTGTTTTTGATAATGCAATTGGAGTCGCTGCTGTTCTTGAATTAGCTAAAATTCTTAAAGCCGAAGAAAAGAAATTGAAACGTTCGGTAATTTTTTTATTTCTCACCGGTGAAGAAAAAGGATTAATCGGCTCGACGTATTATGTTGATCATCCGGTTGTTCCTCTTTATAAAACAATTGCCGATATAAACGTGGATGGTATTGCAGCATTTGATGAATTTAAAAGTGTGGTCGGTATCGGGGCAGAATACTCAACATTAGAGTGGTTTTTCAATAAAGCTGCTGAAGTATTGGATTTAAAAATTTCCGCCATCCCTTCGCAGTTTCAGCAAAAAGAGTCATTTTATAAATCCGACCAAATTACTTTTGCCATAGCAGGAATTCCATCAATATTAACAATGGATGGAATAGACTATAAACATATATCCAGGGAAGAAGGACTCAGGCGATTTATTAATTACAGTGAAAATATTTATCATACTCCTTTTGATGATCTCAGCCAGGATATGAATCTGAATGCTTCTATTCAGCATATTGAACTTTTGTATCTGTTGAGTTATTATCTTTTAACGAATGATGAGGAACCTGTTTGGAAAAAAGACGTTCCGTTTTTAAATGCGAGACTTCAAAGTATTGCTGAGAAAAGATAAAGTATATTGTAATCCTTGTAACGATGAATTAATACAATGATTTAAATCCACATAAATTACTATGCACTGTAAACAAAATGCAGCACAGCTTTTATGAATCATCTTAAATTCTTTTTAATTCTTACCTGCTCAGTTTTTTATTTAGCCTGCAGCCGAAGCATTCCCGATAAAAGCACAATCCGGATAAAAGGTTCCGATACCATGCTTTACCTTACAAAAAGTTTAGCCGAAGAATATATGAAGATCAGACCTGCTGTATCGATCTATGTTGAAGGAGGCGGGACTGCTGCCGGAATTAAATCATTTGTTGAGGGTGAAATTGACATCTGCACTGCCTCGAGATCTTTAAAAGGAGAAGAAGTAAAATTATTGGCTGATCATTTTGGGAGCGTCGGTATTTCATTTACAATTGCCAAAGATGCATTAACCGTTTTTGTAAATCCCAAAAACCAAATCAAAGATTTTTCTTTATCAGAGATAAAAAATGTTTTTACCGGAAAAATTAAAAATTGGAATGAAGTCGGAGGTAAAAACCAGCCTATTAGAGTAATTATCCGCAATCCGAATTCAGGGACATATTTATATTTCAAAGAGCATGTTTTAGAAGGCGAAGAATATGCTTCCGATGCAGCTGTAATGCCTACAACCGAAAGGATAGTTCAGGAAATTTCAAAGACGGAAAGCGCGATTGGATACGGCGGAATCGGGTATCAGAAGGATTTAACAAATGCAAATATAAACGGCAGTGCACCGACAGAAGAAAATGTCCGCAATGGTTCCTATCCGATATCCCGGTATTTATATTTATATACACATAATATTCCCGCAGGGCCGGTAAAAGATTTTATTGATTGGGTTATTGGTCCGCAAGGACAAAAAATTGTCAAAAAAGCCGGGTATATCCCTTTGTGGAAATATTAAATGCCAATCCATAAAATTCGCAACACCCCGCTCAAAAATAATCTCACATAAAAAACAATAACCTTTCCGAAACTATTTAGTTTAAATTTAAGTTAGTAGCCAAATTGCCGAAGCATACTTAAATAAATTCGGAAGCGACCGGTTTACTGCCGAAAGTGCAGGGCTGGAACTGGGCGTTTTAATCCCCTTATTATTGATGTAATGAAAGAAGAAGGGATAGATATTTCCAATAAAAAAACAAATGATGTTTTTGAATTTTATAAAAAAGGAAAATTCTACTCTTATGTTATTGCAGTTTGTGATGAGGAAGCTGTCGAACAGTGCCCGATTTTCCCAGGTATCGGCGAAGTAATTAATTGGAGCTTTAAGACCCTTCTAAACTTGAGGGCAGCTACGAAGAAAAATTAAAAGCCGTAAGAGTTATCAGGGATCAAATTAAGGACCGGATTATCCAATGGCTGAAAGAGGCGGATGTTTGACATTGTAATAACTTTTTGAAATGCGTGTTCTTGTGTAAAAATTAGGATAATCTTTTTAAAGAAAATTCCTTGATTATAGCAGTTATTTTCCTGCGGTAATTTTTCCCCGGGCATTTTGGATTGGTCGCTGCTCATTGCCGGTGCAGGAACATTGACCGGATAAGTTCGGAAATATCTGAATTGTAGTAAAGAATCAAAAACCCATTATTTGGTTTAAATGAATCGTTGGAATATTGGTTATCATATGAGGAATTTATTTATTTCATTCTCGTAATCCGCTTAACCGTACTGGGAGTTAAAATGAAAAAGAAAACAAGCTGTTATATAACCAAATAATTACTTTACTGCTCTCCTAAGCGTGATTCAAATATCAAGTTCCCTCGTATAATGTAAATTTAATATTTCCTTAACATTACGGAAATATTTATTTCATATTATTGCCGAAAAGGTATTTAATATGAAAATTATTCTATCCATAGTTTTATTATCGGGCATTATTTCATTGTTTGGATGCGGCAGCTCAAATATAGGCAGCCAGTATAAGTTTATTAAACCGAATGCTTCGGTAAAAAGCGGGATAGGTTATTTAAAAATATATACTTTTAAATCCGAAGAAAAATCGGGATACGCCGATGATCCTGTTTATGAAGTTTATAACGGCTATACAATCTACACAAGAAATGGAGATTATGTCAGAGATGTTGAGAAAAGCTATCGGGCCCCGGAACTGGTAAAACTTAAGGAAGGCGAGTATATAATTGTCGCCGAATTGTATAAAAATATAATACAGTCTTTTCGGGTTGAAATTGAAAAAGGGAAAATTTTGGAAATCGACAAGAGTATGATAGAAAACCCGATTGCTTCAAAATAATTTTAACATAAATTTTTTTAAACTAATCCGGCATTTTTTTAAATTTTTATTGCCGTACACAGCCGACTTCTACTTTCTTTGAATAATTTGTTTTATTTCCTACTTAATAAAAATTCCCGATCCGCATTATTTAATATTTAAGTTAACGCAATGTTAACACCTGCTTAACAATTCCGTAACAATGCTTCCTTAAGTTAGCCCAGTCGAAGGAAAATAACTATCAATAAACGGCGAGGGAGTAATGAATTTTTTATTCAAACCAACTTTATCCATGCCAAAATTAAAAATTAAGTTAAAGTTTGTTTTTAGCTTGATTTTACTTCTAAGCATAATGAAAATTTATGCACAGGAAACAGGCATAATAACCGGAACAGTGGTAGATAAGCAAAACGGTGAAGCATTAATAGGTGCAAATATTTTTCTTGAAGGAAC
>DAISZW010000038.1:14594-22501 GCA_036824595.1 Ignavibacteriaceae bacterium | reverse complement strand
AAGATGATGTTTTATCACATGCAATGGTTCTAACTAACTTAGGAATTATTAATACAATTCAGGGAGATTTTGAAAAGGCAGTCTGGAATTACAAAAATTCTGTTGAGCGGTATTTAACCTTGAAAGATACCCGTCGTCTGTCAAGGACTTATCACAATATAGGAATGCTTTACACAAGGATGGGGAAATATGATTCGGCTTTAGATGAGTTTAATAAATGCATCACCCTTTCGCTTGAAAATGACTACCTCTCTAATTGCGCAGTGGCGTATATAGGCAAAGCTTTTATTTATACCAGGCTTAAAAACTCGGCACTAGCCGATGCTTACACAAATAAGGCAATGGAAATTGCATACAAAATCAATGATACACTCTCAATTGCAGATATTTATAAGATCAAGGGAATGATTCATAATGATTTGGAAAATTTCAGCCTTTCCGAGGAATTTTTTGAAGACAGCATAAGGCTTAACAAGGATATCGAGAGTAAGCTTAACGAGGCCGAAAGCTCTGCAGAAATGGGCAAGCTGCTTCACAGCAGCCAAAGAGATGAGGAAGCCGAAAAATATACCTCTGTTGCAGATGCTTTTTTCAACGATCTGAAAAATGCAGGAAATTCCACTGATTGATAACATTAATTCGGTTAAAAGAATAATACTTTCATTGAGCTTTAATTCCTTTTTTATCCGAATCAGGTTTAAGAAATTTATTGTACAAAAGAAGTCCCGCCATTGTTAAAATTCCGATCACTGTGAAGATTGACCAGAAGATATCCGGCCTGTGAAGAGTATCGACAAAATGAACATACAGATTTGCACCTAGAATTCCCCCAATTCCGCTCCCAAGCACGCCGTATAAGAAAGAATATCCTAAATACAAAGCCTTTTTATCCTCGGGTGCAATTAAACCTACATAGCTGATAAATTTTGGATGGGCGGTCATTTCACCGATTGAAAAAATTATCATCCCGGCCATAAAAACCCATGAGTAGGTCGAAGAAGCAAGAATCGCCATTCCGGCGGTTCCAAAAGCAATACCTGTAATCATTGTCGGAAGTGCTTTTTTGTTTTTTACGATGTTGGATATAAGGATCTGGAGAAGAATGATTGTCCCGGCATTTATTACAGTAACATGTTCAACATCAAATTTCCAATTTGGATTGCTGACAAAAATTCCTAAAAGAGAATTCACAAATTTGTTTACCGGCTCCATGTCTACATAATCTCTTAAATACCAGAGTGCGGTGTCAAACCATTGAAAGTAAAGAATCCAGAAACCGGAGTAAATTACAATCATAAGAATAAATTTGAAATCTTTAAGTACCAGAACTGCTCCTTTTAAAACATCTGCAATAGTCTTTGTACTTTCCGGGCGCTTTGGTTCTTTATAAGCAAACATGTTTAGGAAAAAAAGCCACCCGGTTCCGAGCGCTGCCATAATAAAAATGTATGACCATGAAATTTCCTTTAATACCGGTACAAGTAATAGAGGGAATACAAATGCGCCTAAATTAATAACCCAATAAAAAATTCCAAATCCGAGGGAGGAATTAGATTCATCAGTTGTTCTGGCAATGGTGCCTGAAATTATAGGTTTGAAGAATCCGGCTCCAATCACCATTAAGATCAGACTTAAAAATACGGGAACGTATGAAGTAAAGAGGCTGGTGCAGAAATAACCAAGACTCATAACAGTAAAAGCAAAAAAAAGAGTTTTCTTGTAGCCAAACCGGTCAGCTAATGCACCGGAAAGGATCGGCAGCAAATACAGAAGCGGTGTAACAACACTTTTTATTACTCCAACACTCTGTTTGGAAAATTCTAATCCGCCTTCACTTTTGTTTAATATGAGGTAGACGTACAAAACAGATAATACTCCGTAGTAGGAACCTCTTTCAAAAAATTCCATCACTATTACTACCCAGAAATTTTTAGAAAAAGTTCTGTATACCGATTTTTTGTCAGACATTTCTTTACCTTAAAAAATTATATTGTCAAATTAAAGCAAAAAATGAATATAAGTTTTGCTATCTTCTGCAAAAAATTATTAGAGTATAAAGATCATAATAGGATTATCAATATTTTGCACTATGAACTTTTTATAAATTATCCTTAATTGAAAAGAGCTTAAAAATATGCCCAAAAGGATAGCGATTACCGGTGCAACCGGATTAATAGGAAAAAAGCTATGCGATGCTCTTCTTGCAAGAGGAGATGAAGTAACTGTTTTTACAAGGAATGTTCTCAAAGGAAAACAGCAGATACACGATGTAAAAAATTTCGTTGAATGGAATTACAGAAGGCCGAATGAGTGGAAAAATGAATTTGAAGGACTTGATGCTGTAATTCATCTTGCCGGTGCAAATATCGGCATGAGAAGATGGACGGAGGAATACAAAAAATTAATTCTTGAAAGCCGTCAGCTTAGTACAAAAAACTTAGTAAGAGCATTTCACGGTCTGAATAATAAACCAAAAGTTTTTATCAGTGCAGGCGGAATTAATTACTACGGCAACCAAGGGGACGAACTTCTAACGGAAGAAAGCTCGGGAGGAACCGATTTTATGGCCGAAGTATGTAAAGCATGGGAGTATGAAGCATCTTTGTCTGCACACCTGGGTATAAGATGGATAAGTTTAAGACAAAGTCCTGCCCTTGATCCGGAAGCAGGCGTGCTGAAGGAATTCCTGCTCCCATTTAAATTATTTGTCGGTGGTCCGCTGGGGAATGGAAACCAATGGTTTTCATGGACTCATATTGAGGACCTGGTAAATATTTACCTTTTCGTTTTAGATAACCGGAATCTAAACGGAATAGTGAATGCTTCATCACCGAACCCCGTAAGGATGCGCGTTTTTACAGGCACCCTCGGGAAGGTGCTTAACCGTCCTTCATACTTTAAGGTACCTGTATTTGTTTTAAGGATTATTAAGGGGGAAGTAGCTGATCATATAACCTCTAGTATGAAGGTAATTCCTAAAAGGCTCCTTGAATCAGGTTTTGATTTTAAGTTTAAAGATCTGGAGGGAGCATTAAGAGATCTGTTGCAAAAGAAGTAAATACTTCAGGTATAGTAAAGTTAAGAGGGAAAAAAAGCACAGGCTGGAATGTCTGCGCTTTAATAATTTTTTATTCAGCAAAAAAATTAATATCTGTAATATTCAGGCTTGAATGGACCGTTTACCGGGACACCGATATACTTTGCCTGCTCTTCAGTTAATGTTTCAAGTTCAACGCCAAGTTTAGGCAGGTGAAGCTTGGCAACCATTTCATCAAGATGCTTTGGAAGAACATAAACTTTATTCTCATATTTTTCAGGGTGGGTCCAAAGCTCAATTTGTGCAAGAACCTGATTTGTAAATGAGGAAGACATTACAAAAGAAGGATGGCCTGTTGCACAGCCGAGATTAACTAAACGTCCTTCTGCAAGAATAATTATATCTTTCCCGTTAATAGTGTATTTGTCCACCTGCGGTTTAATATTTTCTCTCGTACTGCCGTAGTTTTTATTCAGCCATGCCATATCAATTTCATGATCAAAATGACCTATGTTGCAGACAACTGCATTATGCTTCATCTTTGTAAAATGTTTTTCGGAAACGACGTCTTTATTACCGGTGGCGGTAACAATAATGTCGGCTTCATGAACTACATTTTCCAGCTTCTTCACTGAAAATCCGTTCATTGCAGCCTGAAGTGCGCAGATAGGATCGACTTCCGTAACAATAACTCTCACATGAGCGTTTGCCAGTGCTTCGGCAGAACCTTTACCGACGTCGCCGAATCCGCATACTACTGCAATTTTGCCTGCTAGCATTAAATCAGTTGCTCTCCTTAAAGCGTCCACAAGCGATTCCCGGCATCCGTATTTATTATCAAATTTTGATTTAGTTACGGAATCATTAACATTAATTGCAGGAACCGGAAGCGTCCCTTTCACCATGCGTTCATATAAACGGTGAACACCTGTTGTAGTTTCCTCGGTAATTCCTTTTAAATTCCGGACCATTTCGGGATACTTATCTAAAATCATATTTGTTAAATCTCCGCCGTCATCAAGAATCATGTTCAGCGGTTTTTTATCATCCCCAAAGAATAAAGTCTGCTCAATACACCAATCGTATTCCTCAAGCGTTTCTCCTTTCCATGCGTATACAGGAATTCCCTTCGCGGCGATTGCAGCGGCTGCATGGTCCTGAGTTGAAAAAATATTACATGAAGACCATTGCACCTCAGCACCTAGTTCAACAAGAGTTTCTATAAGTACTGCAGTCTGAATAGTCATATGAAGGCATCCGGCGATCCGGGTTCCTTTTAAAGGTTTTTTTGCACCATATTCTTTCCTAATTGCCATTAAGCCCGGCATTTCAGCTTCCGCAAGCTTAATTTCTTTTCTGCCCCATTCCGCCAAAGAAATATCTTTAACTTTATATTTTAACTTCGTATCAGTTTTTTCGACAATCTGACTCATTTATTTACCTCTCGTTATTGTAAATGTATCCTAATAAATCACAGATTGATAATCTGTGATACGGGTTAGGCGTTTTTATTAAATACCGGGATCAGATCAAGTTTTTCCCAAGTGAATTCTTTTTCATCTCTTCCGAAATGACCGTAAGCAGAAGTTTTTTGATAGATAGGTCTCCTCAACTGAAGACGATCAATAATGCCTTTAGGAGTCAAATCTACTTCTTTCTTAATAATTTTGGCTATTTCGACATCAGGAATAACTCCTGTACCGTGAGTATTTACATAAATAGATACCGGTTCTGCCACACCGATTGCGTAGGCTACTTGTACAAGGCACTCTTTAGCAAGTTTAGCCGCTACAATATTTTTTGCGATATGTCTGGCAGCATAAGTTGCGCTTCTATCTACTTTCGAAGGATCTTTGCCTGAAAAACATCCTCCGCCATGAGGAGCCCATCCGCCGTATGTATCAACAATAATTTTTCTTCCTGTTAAACCGCTGTCGCCGTGAGGTCCGCCGATTTCAAATCTGCCAGTCGGGTTCACATAATAATTTGTTTTTTTATCTAGATATTCTTCCGGAATTATTGTTTTCACCACATGTTCAATTACATCATCCTTAATTGTTTTCTGCGAAGCATCGGCATCATGCTGCGTTGAAACGACTATGGTGTCTACCCTAATAGGTTTATTATCATTATCGTATTCAATCGTTACTTGTGATTTGCCGTCCGGCCTTAAATAAGGCATAGTTCCGTTTCCACACTTCCGGATTTCAGCTAATCTTTTCACAAGTTTATGAGCATACATAATAGGCATAGGCATAAATTCAGGCGTTTGATCGCATGCATAACCGAACATAATCCCCTGATCGCCTGCACCGCCTTTATCCACACCTAAAGCTATATCGGGAGACTGCGAATGAATTGCATTAAGCACCGAACATGAATCGGCATCAAATTTATATTCTGCACTTGTATATCCAATTTCTCTTATAGTAGACCTTACAACATCCTGCACTTCAACATAAGCTTTAGTAGTTATTTCTCCTCCTACCAATACAAGTCCTGTAGTTACAAATGTTTCACAAGCAACTCTTGCATACGGATCTTCCTTAAAAATTGCATCTAAAATACCGTCGGATATTGCATCACTTACTTTATCCGGATGTCCTTCGGAAACTGATTCCGATGTAAAAACATATGACATAGCTTCTCTTACCTCATTTTATAAATTAATAAAAATCGATTTCAGATGAATCTCCCGAATTCAATCTTTTATATGCTCCTTTAATTACGGAATTGTTGCCGATAATTGAATTATCCAGCAGTGCTTTGGAAACCTGGGCATTGGCGCCAACTATAGAATTTTTAATAATGCACTCTTTTATTCTGCAGCCTTTATCGATAGTAGCATAAGGACCAATTACCGAATTTTCAACCTCAGCTTCGCCGGAGATAAATACAGGATGTTTGATTACAACATCTTTAAATTCCCTGCTTACGCTTTTCTGATCTAGAAGATATTTATTTGTAGATAGCAGTGTTTCAGGCTTTCCGCAATCGTACCATCCTTCAACCGGGAATGTAGTAATTTTTTCACCAGATTCAATCATAATCTGCAGTGCATCTGTAAGCTGAAGCTCCCCCTTTGTCCGGACATCTTTTTCTATTAATTGATTCAGACTTTTTACAAGTACATCTGCATTAGATATATAATAAAGACCAACAAGCGCAAGATTGGATACAGGTGTCTGCGGTTTTTCCACAAGTTTTTTAATGAAGCCGTTTTCAGTAACTGCCACGCCAAATCTTCTCGGATCGCTTACTTTTTTGACCCCCAAAGCTGATTTTTTATTTTTGAAGACTTCTTTTACGTCAACATCAAAAATAGTATCACCTAGTATTATGAAAATTTCATCATCATCAAATGTTGGAATTGCCGTATAGATTGCATGTCCCAATCCTTTCATCTCTTCCTGTTCAACAAAATCCGACTTTAAGGAGGGGTATTCACACTGAACAAATTCTTTAATCATTTCCCCCAAATGGCCTATTACAAACGTTGCTTTGTTAATTCCCTCTTCAATAATTTTATCAAGAATATACCCCAATATCGGTTTTCCGCCGACATTAATGAGTACCTTTGGAGTGGAATATGTATGCGGTTTTAATCGCGTGCCGATCCCGGCCACCGGGATAATTGCTCTCATTTAATCTCTAAATTAATTGATTTTAGCTTACTAAATTAGCTAATACTGGTTTTATTAACAAATAAAAACCCCTTTGAATCACACTATGCAATTAAATTTTCGGGATGCTAAGCTTCGATTATTTCGTGAAGCACTTCATCTATACTTTTTACGGACTTAAAAAAAGACAATATCTTAAAAAGTACCTCTTCTACAACTGCATCAGGACATGATGCTCCGCTTGTTAAGATGATTTCTACCGGATTTTTATCGGGAATATAGTTCGTGGAAAATATTTCTTTTTTCAGCTGAATATCGAAATGAAGAATTTTTTCCTTTGAAACTTTTTCTGCTGAAGATATATAATATGTTTTGAATCTTTTTGAGAGGAGCTCGGCAATATGTCCGCTGTTGGAGCTGTTATAACCACCCACAACAACGGCAAAATCGGCTTCCAATTTCAGTAATTCGTATGTAGCATCCTGATTATCATTGGTAGCATAGCAAAGTGTATCCCTGGTATCTGCAAAATGTTCTTTAAGATTTTCAATCCCGTATTTTCTAATCATTATTTCCTTAAGATGCTCAGCAATCCTTTGTGTTTCGGTAGCAAGCATTGTTGTCTGATTAACAACTCCGATTTTATTCAGATCTTCACCGGGATTAAATCCTCTTGAAAATTTACCGCTGAAGAATGAATAAAATTCATCGCTGCTTTTTTCTCCCAGAATTACAGAAGAAAGGAATTTCGCTTCTTCGAGATCGCGAATAATAAGAGATGGTCCTGAAAAAGAACTGTGAGAGAAAGTTGCTCTTGTTTCTTCATGGTAATATTTGCCGTGTATTATTGCAGAATAATTCTCTTTCCCGAGCTGGGCTGCCCTGTTCCATACTTTTTCAACAAAAGGACAAGTAGTATTGTATTTATAAGGATCTATACCGATTTCGTTTAGTTTCTTCTGAATTTCTAATGTAGTGCCGAATGCCGGGATTATTAAAATATCCTCGGAATTCAGTTCATCCCATTCTATTAACTGATCGCCGTGCGTGTCCATTACAAACTTGATCCCCCGGCTCATCAGGTCGCCGTTTACCCTAGGATTATGAATCATTTCACTTAAAAGAAAAATTCTCTTCCCGGGATTTTCTTCAACCGTTTTATAAGCAATTTCTATTGCATTCTCCACTCCGTAACAGAATCCGAAATGCCTGGCAACAAAAATTCTTACAGGTCCGAAATCCAAAAG
>DAISZW010000038.1:0-14494 GCA_036824595.1 Ignavibacteriaceae bacterium | reverse complement strand
GTGATCAGAAACAACAAATAATTTTCCCTTTGTCCCTAAAATTAATTTTAGAACACTACCGATCACACCCCGTTCATAATATTGTTTCTCATGTTCTAATCTATTCTCAAAGAGGTTTAATAAATAGGTCTTAGTAACAATATTTAATAAGGAGGATTTTATGTCTAGATGGCTATCATTTCTACTTTTTTCTCTTTTTCTCATTGCACAATCAAATTCCCAGATAATGTTCACGGCAAAATTGGACGGCATGCAGGAGACTCCCGATCCTGTAGCAACTAATGCCACCGGAACTGCATGGGCGGTTTTAAGTCCGGATATGACTACTTTAAGCTATCATGTCACTTATGCGGAACTGGATAGCACGTTTACTAATGCTCATTTTCATTTAGGCGCAGCAGGAGTCGGGGGTGGTGTTCTTCACGGCATAGCATCTAATTTTGCGGGAAATACTGCTTCCGGAGAATGGACTAATTTACCGGACAGCATTTTAGCTAAATTGTTTAAGCAGCAAATTTATTTAAATATTCATTCTGCAAAATATCCTGCAGGCGAAATTAGAGGGCAGCTTGTTCCAGTTGATGACGGAATCGGTTTTACGGCCATGCTTGACGGCATGCAGGAAACTCCGTCTGTACCAACTTCAGCGACCGGCACAGGCTGGGCTGTTTTAAGAGATGACGGGAGTGAAATTGAATATAGTGTAACTGTCGCAGGTTTGTCAAGCAATATCACCGCAGCGCACTTTCATAATGCACCTGCAGGTGTAAGCAGGCCGCCGGTTCAGCCAATCACTTTTACAGACAGTACTTCTACAGGTTCATGGACAGGTTTTGCAGATTCTATAATTTCTCAAATTCTCCTTAATAATCTTTACTTTAATGTTCACACAAGTGATCATACCGGGGGAGAAATACGCGGACAATTGATTCACCAGGGAGAAATTATGTTTACTTCGGAACTTGAGGGGAATAATGAAACTCCCGATCCGGTTACCACTGAAGGGAAAGGAACAGCATGGGCGGTTTTAAGCGGCGACAAATCAACTTTATACTATCATGCAACTTATGCGGAACTTGACAGCACATTTACTAATGCCCATTTTCATTTAGGTGCTGAAGGAGTAGGGGGAGGCGTAATTCACGGCATAGCATCGTCATTTGCTGGAAATACTGCTTCCGGCCAATGGACGGGATTTGCAGATAGTATTCTTGCAAAATTAATTAAGGAAGAAATATACCTAAATATTCATTCGGCAAAGTACCCTGCCGGTGAGATCAGGGATCAATTGCATAATGCTGATGGTATAGGTCTAACTGCAAAGCTGGATGGCGAACAGGAAACTCCGGCTGTGCCTACAAATGCAAAAGGCACCGGATGGGTTCTTTTAAGTGATACTGCCTCGAGCATTGAGCATAATATAACCATAGCGGGACTTTCAAGTAATTTAACTGCGGCGCATTATCATAATGCTCCCGCAGGTGTTGGAGCCGGACCGCTTCAACCCATTACCTTTAGCGACAGCAGCTCAAGCGGAACATGGACCGGATTTGAGGAAAACATTATTTCGGAACTCTTGAAAAACAGACTCTATTTTAATGTACACAGCGCCGATCATACCGCCGGTGAAATCCGCGGACAAATTGAGTTCTCAAATATTGTAAGCGGAAATATCCCGGTGGAATTTATTTCATTTTCCGCTTCAGTGTCGAAGAATTCAGTACTTTTAAGCTGGTCAACTGCAACAGAAACCAATAATTTAGGTTTCGAAGTGGAAAAACAAATCGGAAGCAGATGGCAGCGAATAGGATTCGTTAAAGGGAAAGGAACTTCCGCCGAGTTAAACACTTATTCGTTTAGTGATAAGAGTGTTTCTGCTGGAACTTATTCTTATAGATTAAAACAGATTGATTTTAACGGCAGCTTTGAATATTCCGATGTAATTAATGTTAATATTGGTTCTCCGCTCTCATTTAAGCTGAACCAGAACTATCCAAATCCTTTCAACCCGGCAACAACAATTAATTTTCAAATACCGGAAAGAACAAATGTCAGCCTAAAAATCTATGATATTCTCGGCAATGAAGTAATGACCTTGCTTGATGATGTAAAAGAAGCAGGCACTTATAGTGTCAATTTTAACGCTGCGGGATTTGCAAGCGGAATTTACATCTATAAAATTTCAACCGGAAGCGGAAATATTGCCGCTAAGAAAATGACTCTCCTAAAATAATTTAGGAATTTTTTTTAGATGTATTCATTCAGAGGCATGCCTTCGCATGTCTCTGAATTATTTTTAAGGATATAATAGAAATCTTATCCCCCATTCATCTTCGCTAAAGTATAAATCACTGCTTAGATTTTGACTTCTCTCTTAATTATATTTATATCCCAAAATTAAACAATAAGAATTATGGATTTATTAGAAAAACTAGAAAAAATTAAGAACCGGTACGATCTTGTTAATAAGCAGCTTTCAGATCCGGAATTAATCAATAACCGCGATAAAATTATTTCTTTAAGCAAAGAAAAAAGAGATCTTTCACAGATTGTTCAGGTATATGAAAAATATTCAGAGTTAATGAAGAATATTGAAGGGAACAAAGAAATAATCGAAACAAGCAAGGACCGGGAACTTGTAGAATTTGCTGAAACTGAACTTAAGGACCTTGAACAGAGCAAAGAAAAGCTTGAAGAGGAGATCAAATTTATTCTTCTGCCAAAAGATCCAAACGACAATAAGGATGTTATTATGGAAATCCGTGCCGGGACAGGGGGGGAAGAAGCTGCCCTTTTTGCCGGTGACCTATTCAGAATGTATTCACGGTACAGCGAAATTAAAGGCTGGAAAAATGAACTAATTGACATTAATGATACAGGTCTCGGAGGAATAAAGGAAGCAATATTCTCAATCAGCGGAGATAATGTTTACAGCAACCTTAAATTTGAAAGCGGTATTCACCGTGTACAGCGAGTACCGGAAACCGAAGGTAGCGGAAGAGTACATACATCGGCAGCTTCGGTTGCTGTACTGCCGGAAGCAGAAGATGTCCAGGTTGAAATAAATCCTAATGATTTAAGAATCGATATTTTCCGTTCGGGCGGAGCAGGCGGGCAAAATGTAAACAAAGTTGAAACAGCAGTCAGAATTTCACATATTCCCACCGGAATCGTCGTTCAATGCCAGGATGAACGTTCCCAATTGAAAAACAGACAAAAAGCCATGAAGGTTCTGAGGGCCAGGCTTTATGATTTAAAAATGAAGGAACAAACCGATAATATTTCGGCACAAAGAAAAAATATGGTAGGAAGCGGTGATAGAAGCGACAAAATTAGAACGTATAATTTCCCTCAAAACCGGGTTACCGATCACCGGATAGGCTTAACCCTTTACAATTTAGCTAATATTATGGAGGGTGAAATTGATGAATTGATTGAACATTTAAAAATAGCAGATAGGACTGAAAAACTACAAGCTAATACTTAAATGAACGTTTTTTTATCTTTTCTGATAATTATCAAAAAATTTCGTGAAAAATCCAAATACAAATCCGGTAGAAGCTATTAATAAATCTATTTCATCGAACTGAAATCTCTCATTTCCGCTTATTAAATATCCAATGCTTTCAAGAAAAAATACTGTAAAAAATAAGGCTAAAAACCAGGAAAGTCCCAATCTTGAGGGTAAAACAAAATAATTAAACCATGCGCTGCTAAAACTGATCTTTTTTTCTTTAATTCCTAAATTGTAAATACTTAGACTCTTCATATAATCCTACAGATGTTTTTAAAAATTAGAACTGTAACATAGGAAAACAGAATAAATGACTAAATGACAGCAGTCACTAAAAAAATCTTATGGTTGGATATACAAAGGAGATTATTCTGCCCGGATAGTTATTAAACTGATATCATCTTCAAATTTCCCTCCCGTGAAATTTATGAACTCAGTTTTAATAATTTCAAGTGGATCAACGGAGGGACTTATATCCTTAATTGATTTTAATAGATCATTTTTACCAAATTGCTCCCCGCTTAAATTCCTGGATTCTATTATACCGTCGCTCGCTAAAATTATAACATCGTGCTGATTTAATCTTACAAGAGAATCCTCATAATTCCCGTCAGCAGCGTAACCTAAAAGCATTCCTTTAACATATATTTTATTTATTTCGCTTGAAGCAGCATTTTTAAATAATACCGGAAGATCGCCTGCTCCGGCATAGAGCAAATGCCTGGTTTTTCTATTTAAAACAATGATTGATAAGGTTGCAAATACTTCCGAGATTTTAGCATCCTGGTAGACAGCTTTATTCACTTCCTTCAAAATTTCTTTCGGCGTACATGTTTTTAACGACTGCAGAACAATTCTTGTTGCACTTCTTACATAACCTGCGTACGCAAAAGCAAAATACCATGCGCCCCACTTTTTCCCCATTACATCGCCGAGAACGATTACAATATTATCTTCATCTATCTGGATGAAATCAATAAAATCGCCTCCGGGAATTCCCTGAAAGGGCTGATGCCAATGCTTTATTTGGAATCCTTCAAAAACGGGATCGTTATCCGGAACTACTTTGACTCTTAAAGAATCGGCTGCCTGGTGAAGCTCGGATACAATTTTTTCCTTCTCTTTTCCCAGGCTATGAATAATAGCAGTAACTTTTGCTGCAACTACTTTCGGTCCGGACGATTTAACTACGTAATCTGTAATCCCCAAATCAAAGCCGGATAAAATGTCTTCCTCTTCCCCTTTCCCTGTTAAAAAAATGAAAGGAACCGATTTAAGCTCTTTATCTTCAAGTACCGCCTTCCTGAAAGTAAATCCATCCATTCCAGGCATAACTATATCTGAAATAATAATATCAGGCGGCGAGGATTTAGCTCTTTGCAGTGCTTCTTCGGGATCATTAAACGCCTCGCATTCAAAACCGGATTTATTCAGGTTTATCTGAAAGATTTTAGAACTAGTTATATCGTCGTCTACAAGAAGAATTTTTGTTTTTCCCCCGGCAAAAGATTTCTGGAGGTTTTTTTTAGTCCCGTAAATCTTATAAATATCCGCTCGTCTCAGCAATGTTCTAACTTTTAACAGCAATTCATTAATATCGAAAGGTTTTGCTATTAAGTCATCACCGCCGACTTCATGTGCATGGGATCTATCTTCAAAACTATTTTTAGCTGTAACAAAAACGAATGGAATAAGGCGGTAATTATCGTGCTGTCTTACTTGTTTGCAAAAAGTGAATCCGTCCATTTCCTCCATTGTAACATCGCAAAGGACGAGATCAACCTTGTTGTTCAATAAATGATTAAACCCCTCTTTACTTCCGCTGGCTTCAAGGACATTATACTGATCATTTTTTAGATGCCGGCTGACAAGCTTGCGAATAGTAATATCGTCATCTATAAGGAGTATTGTTTTATTATTAGTTTCAATCATTGTGTATCGGATAAGTCAATTAAAACTTTTTACGGCCTCCTCTTTGGATTTATAAGAATCAAATACCCGGTTCATCCTTGTTAATTCAAACATTGAATGAACGGCAGGCTGAAATCCGACCAATCTTAAATCACCCCCAAGATTTGTAATCTTTTTTAATGAAATAACCAATGCACCCAAAAAAGTAGAATCAATAAATTCACACACAGTAAGATCGACAATTAATTTTTTATGTCCTCTTTCAATATCCTCAGCAAGTACACGCTTAAATTCATCGGCTTCTCTCATAGTTGCCCGTGTAAGGTCTACTATCTGTACTATTACATCGCCGTAATTTTCTTTTATAAAATCCATTCTTAATCCAATTTATTGCATTACTTATAAATCTAGTTTTCTATTTTATATTTTTCCATTAACCTGTAAATAGTCGCCCTTCCAAGCTGCAGCTTTTTTGCAGCTTCAACTATATTTCCCTTTGTAACGTTTAAGGCATGCCGTATAGCTTCTTCTTTTAATTTTTCAAAAGGAATAATAGTATCATCGCTGAACAAGGGCCCCGCATAATCTATATTTATTAATGTATCGGTTTCCCTTAAATGAGCAGGAAGATCTTCAATGTCTATTATTTCTCTATCGGAAATAATCATGCACCGTTCAATAGTGTTCTCCATTTCACGTATATTACCCGGCCAAGGATATTCATAAATTAGTTTTAATCCTCTCTTGGAAAAACCTTTAATGGTTTTGTTCAGTTTTTTATTGAAATTCTCCAGGAAATGCTGAGCTAATACTAAAATATCCCCTTTTCTGTGTCTCAATGGAGGTATAAAGATAGGGAAAGAATTCAATCTGTAGAATAAATCTTCCCTAAACTGCTTCGATTCTACAGCCTGCTTTAAATCTCTGTTTGTAGCAGAAATAATTCTTACATCGGTTTTAATTAATTCTGTGCCGCCTACTCTTTCAAATTCCCTTTCCTGAATTACACGGAGCAATTTTGCTTGAAGAAGCATTTCGAGCTCACCAACCTCATCCAAAAATATTGTACCGCCGTTAGCAATTTCAAATTTACCAAGTTTCCTCTGATGAGCTCCTGTAAATGAACCCTTTTCATGTCCGAACAACTCACTTTCAAGTAGTTCACGCGGAATTGAAGCGCAGTTAACAACAACAAACGGTTTATCTTTTCTCCTACCGTTATAATGAATGGCCCTGGCGATTAATTCCTTGCCGGTCCCGCTTTCACCGTAAATAAGCACTGTTATGTCGTTATTTAAAACCTTTGTAACAAGCTTAAATACTTCCTGCATTTTGCTGTCGGCCGATATAATATTAGCAAAGCTGTATTCTTTTTTTATTTCATCCTTTAAATTCTGGACTTCTTTTATGAGGTCGTAATTTTTAATTGCATTTCTCAATGCCGGTTCCAGTTTTTGCAGATCTATAGGTTTGGCAAAATAATCAAATGCTCCTAAACGCAGCGATTCCACCGCAACTTCAATACTTCCCTGAGCGGAAAGCATAATTACAGGAAGATCCGGATCCAATTGCTTTATCCTTTTAAGTGTCTCCAAGCCGTCCAAACCGGGAAGCATAATATCAAGCAGAACAATATCCGGTTTTAAATGGAGCTTTTTTAAAACATCTTCCCCGTTGGAAAATATTTCCACATCATATTTCCATTTATCTTTTATCCAGTAAGATAAAAGCTTTGAAATAGCTTGTTCATCATCTACAATAAAAACTAAGTTATTCACAATTCTCCTCGAATCTTATTTTGTTGTTGATTTTAGGGCAGTTCTCAAGACTAAGATACCGGTATCCTTTAATTTGAAATCCCGCCATTTTATTAATCAATCACTCTTTAGCAAAAATCAGACCTAAAGTGTTCCAAAGCGATACTGATCGAGTGTAAAAAATGAATAAATTCAAATAGTGAGTCTATTTTTGGGAATTTTGTCTAAATATTCAATATTATTTCCATTTTTGAAAAGAGAATTAGCGAAATGCGATAAAATCAGTTCCATGGAAAAAATAACCAATTTTAAAAAATTGCAAATGCAGAGAAATTCTTTCTAAAACTCTATACAAAATTACCTTTAACTGAAACCTTTAAAAACAGCTGTTTTTATCTTGTCTTATCCTACGGATCCTGTATTTTAAAATCTGAAAAATTTTTCTTTTGAAAATAAGGGCTCAAATTTTTAAATAAAATACCATTTTGACTATTTTTAAGTTAAACGTAAATCCAGATAGATAATCAAAAATAATTCTTAAACTCGTATTCATGCAGGTATTAAAAAAAGCGGCAGTTCTTTCCATACTTACAAATATCCTTTTATTTATCATCAAGGCGATAGTCGGAGTAATATCAAACTCCATTGCAGTAATATCCGATGCTATAAACTCTCTCACCGATATTATAGCCTCTGCCGCAATTACGTTCAGCGTGTCGGTCTCATTAAAAAAACCTGACAAAGAGCATCAATTCGGACATAGGGCAGCCCAGCCGATTGCTGTTTTTTTAATTGCCTTATTTACAGGAGTTGTAGGTTTTGAAGTTATTAAAGAAGCGATCAGCAGATTTATTTCACCCGGGGAGGTAAATATCAGCAGTGCAGTGTATATAGTTTTATTTTCTTCAATTGTAATTAAATTGATTATGACCAGATATCAATCGAAAATAGGGAAGACCTATGACAGTCCCGGATTAAGAGCCAGTGCAGTGGACAGCTTAAATGATGTCCTTGCATCTTCGATTTCCCTGATTGGTGTGCTGGGGGTTCAGCTTGGACTTACATATATTGACGGAGCGGCGGGAATTGCGATTGCATTGTTTATCTTTAACTCCGGATACAAAATAGCCAAAGAAAATATAGATTACCTGATGGGAAAATCTGCCGATGAAAAATTAATCCTTGAAATCGCGAACCTGGCAATGAAGATTAAAGGTGTTAAAGGGTTTAATGATTTGCGGACATATTATATGGGAGATAAAATTCATGTAGAGATACATATTGAGGTAGATAAAGATTTACCAACAAACGAATCTCACGATATCGGGAATGATGTAAAAACAGTTTTAGAAAAAATAGAAGGGATACAAAAAGCATTTATCCACATTGATCCGGTGTAAAAATTCTTCGATTAATTTTTTATATTTTCTTTTTGAAGCGCTTCAAAATATCTCCTGATAAGGATTTCATAATCCTTAAGATAACCTTCCCGGACAGTACGGTTCAATTCATCCCTAAGTTTATCTTTTCCTTTTTCTGAAGATAGATTCAATTCGTCAGGCGATTCTCTTACAATGTTTTCCCCGGTTTGAGATTCTCTTTTCTTTTCAAAATCTCTTTCATTTATAGATCGCTGCGCATCAAGCATTCTTGAAAGAATCCTCTCCTGCTTCTGTATAAGATTGTCATCAAGTTTTTCGGTATTCATATCGGTTACTACTTCCCGCATTTCTTTCATAATATTTTCAAGACTTGAAGGTATTTTTTTAGAAATCCCCGATTCCTTTGCTTCTTTATTGAGCTGCTGGATTGATTTTCTGATTAACTCCTGCTGCTGCGCCAGCCGCTGTAGCTGCGATTGCTGCTGGGGAGAAAGTTTTCCCTGCTCTCCCTGCTGCAGCATCTGTGTTAAATTGTTAAGATTCATCTGCTGCTGTGAAAGCATTTGAAGCTGCTGCATTAAGGACATCATTCCGCCCTGGCCCGATCCCTGCATCATTGCATCCATTGAACCTTTCATATATGTCGCAGCTTCATTCAGCGATTTCATTGCTTCAGCCTGGCTCTGCGAAGCCATATTCCCGTTCCTGTTCTGCATTGCCTGAATTGATTTCATCATCTCTCTTTTTGCATCGCCTAATGATTTCCCCATTTCAGGAGTTATTGCAAAAGTCTTCTGGGAAAGCTCAGACATCTGTTTTAAAATATTATCCAAATTTTTCTGGATGCTGCTCTGCTTTTCTGCATTTTGATTGAATGCACTTGAGTTATAATCCAGATTTTCCGATTCTCTCTTTAAATTTTCTTCCTGACCGGAAAGCGTTAAGATATTATCTAGAATTTTCATCATGTCCGTAAAAGTCTGAATTTGATTATTCTGACGTATTGACTGCTGCAGCTGTTCTAAATTCTTATTCATCTGCTGCGAATTCTGCTTAAGCTGCTGCTGTTTTTGCAGTGCGGACTGCTGTTGACTCTGCATTAAATTTTCAGATGCTTCTTTCGACAATTCGGTGTTGTCCTGTTTTTCAGATTCCTCTATTATTTTATCCAATTCTTCTTTAGGCATATCTTTGAAGGTTTCCATTTTTTCCGAAAGCTTCTCCATCTCATCATCTATTTTCTCGAATTCTTTTGTTACTTCATCCTGCTTTTCTGCAAGTTGTTCTCTTGTTTTCTGATCATCTAAATTATTTTTATTTGACTGTTCCTGAAGTTCTTTCTGCTTCTCAGAAAGGTTCTCTGTTCTCTTTACAAGTTCATCAACTTTCTGCTCTATCTGAATTCTTTTCAAAAGATTAATTGTTCTCTCGATGCTCTTTTGAAATCTTTCTTCATCCATTTTAAAATTCTGCATTGCATCCTGGGCTTGCTGGCGGTTCATTGATTGAAGCATCTTCTGCATCTGCTCCATTGCTTTCCTCATCTCTTCGCTGGTTAGCTGCTCCATAAGTTCCTGAAGCTCCATATATTTTTCCAGGGTCTCTTTTGAAAGCAGATTATTCTGCTGCAGTTCCTGCTGCATCTTTTCAAGCTGCCTGCTTACCTCATCCGTTTTCTGCTGGAGTTCTTCAAATTTGTCCAATGATTTCTGTATTTTTTCCTTTTCTTCCCAGGTAAGATCACGTTTATCCTTTTTCAGGTCCTGATCGATTTTTTCGAGCGTTCTCTTTAATTCCTCTGCTTCCTTCAATGTACTTATTAAATCCTCTTCCGCCTGGGACTGTGCATCTTCGGCTTTTGCAAGTATCTCGTCAAGAGACGGAACCCGAACTGTAAACAAAGAAGATTTTGTTCCCTTCGGACCGCTGACATTATCATTGTCATAAATTTCCAGGTAATAAGTAATTACATCCTCAACAGCAAGGTTCAACGGCGAAAGATTCCATACGTAGCTGATATCTGTTTCCTTAAGTTTTTTATCAAAAGATATTTCAAGAGACTTAAAGTCTTTTTGAGGCATTTCATATTTCGATGCACTAAGTCTGAAATGCAGAAGTAATTTTGAAAAGCCGTAATCATCGGCAACTTTAAGATACAAAGGGAGTCTGTTATCGTTTGCTAAAGAGACATTCCTGTTAGGTGAAATTATATCAATCGAAGGATACAGATCAGGCAGTGCCTTTATAGAATAAACAATCGGCGAGAGATTTTGATTTCCCGCTTCATCCGTAAGAACGATCTTATATTCAGAATCTTTTTTGATTCTGAATTTCCCCTCAGCCTTTTCACCTGCACTCGTTAAAGATAAACCGATTTTTTCAAGAGTATTTTTTTGGTTAAGGGTATCTAACGTAACGAGCTCCGCTTTCCTTAGCTTTTTAGTCGAACTCAAATAAACATTAACAACACTGCCTGTAAGTGCAGTGATATTTCCGTTATCTTTCTGCTTTATTTGCGGTAGCCCGGAATATGAAGGAGGTGTCACGGCAATTTCAAATGTTTTTATGACCGGCCTGTCAATAACCTCAATACTGAATTCGCTGCTTTTAATATTTTCAGCTTCGGCATAATATTTAAAAGAATTCCGGACGGCTTTTCTTTCAAAATTATAATTTCCAAGTGAGTCCGGATATAACCGCTCAGTCTCAAAACCTGTTTGATCATTATCTTTTATGGCAAGGTTTACCCCGGAAGGTTTTTGACCTTTTACTTTTACGGTGATTAAAACATTTTCACCCTTAGTAACTTGGAGGTTGCCCGGCTCAATTATAAAATAAAACTTTGCCGGAGGAATAAATTCTTTATTAAAATTAATTAATCTGTTTGATGCAGCATGCATACCCGGGACTGTAAAGATCAGCAGCAGGAAGACTGCTGCAATTCCGACTGTATAAGCCAGCAGCTGTTTTCCCTTTTTAAAATCAACGATTGATTCGAACTTTATATTTTTTGTACGGTTGTAGATTTCGGTAAATGCGGCGTTAATAAGTGTGTTTGAATAGAATGTGTTTGAATCTTTTTCGGAAACCAGCTGCATTGCATTTAATAGATCATCTTTGATTTCGGGGAAGTTCTTTCCGACTTTATCTGCGGCGTTGTAATAGTTAGTATGACTAAAAATTTTTAAGTAGCGTGCTAAAGGCAGCAGGAACAAAAATAAAAATGCTCCGATTGAAAGCATCAGAAAGAGGAAAAAGAACACTGTTCTTACCGTGGAATTGAAATGTCCGATCAATTCTAAAAAAGTAAATGATAAAAAAGTTGCGGCAGCAATAAGAATGACGGCCTGGATCCCTATAAAAATGAATGAAGCATTTTCATGCCTATTCAGAACATCAAGTTTATTAATTATCTCTTTATAGTAACCGGATTCTTTGCTCATACTTCTTGAAAATTTACTGGGTCAACGCCCAAACAACTATATTTGTTCCAAATTTTAAAGCTTCTTCTCTTTTATTTTCAGGATCATTATGAACTTCCGCATCCGCCCAGCCGTCGCTTGGATTTGATTCAATTGTATAATAAACAACCATCCGTTCACCGATGAAAATACCAAATCCCTGAGGAGCTTTTTTGTCGTGTTCATGAGTTTTTGGCGGTCCTGAACTGAAATCATAAACTATGTTGTAAATTGAATGACTAAAAGGGAGCTCGATGAAATCTTTCCCCGGAAAAACTTTTTTCATCTCTCTCCTTAAAGCTTTATCGAGACCATAATCATCATCAATATAAAGAAATCCTCCGCTTTCAAGATACTTCCTTAATTTCAATACTTCATCCTGAGTGAAAACAATATTTCCGTGTCCGGTTAAAAATAAAAAAGGATAAGAAAATATCTCATCAGTTGAGAGATCAACAAAAGAATATTCCGGATTAACATCGATATTGGTATTTGCTTTTATAAAATTAAGGAGATTTACTTCAGCCGAGGGATCATTATACCAGTCGCCTCCGCCGTTATATTTTAAACGGACAATTTTAAAAGCCTCTTTTTCTGCCGGCAAGCTTCTTTTAATTTGGGCAGAAAGAGGGATAGAGAGCATAAATAAAAATACTAAAATCCACCTGCCTGTACCGATTCTATGGCAAAAACCTTTATGGGGGGACTTTAAATAAAAGTTATTCGATTTGAATAATTTTTTTCTCATAGTTATTGTATTATCCAAAACTATCAATGCTTTCATATAAATAGATTTAAGGATCAAAATTTAATATCCAGCTAAACTGTCAATTTTAAGTTTTTGACCTTTGAGCTTTTGACCTTTGAATTTGGTCTTTGAATATATTTATGGATTAAGTTAATATCAATTGACTTAAAAAGGAACCATAGATACATTAGATATAGATACTCTTCTCTTCTATGATAGGAAGTTTGCGATTATAAAGATTTTATATTATTTAATGTAAGCTCAAATTCTGAAATCATCCCAAATCGATTAATTAACAGATAAAAGCTCATGAATAACCAACAGGATATTCTCTTTGTGGCTGAAGAGGTAAAAAAACAATATTATAGTTATCTGCTCCCTCATCTAAACAACAATATAAATGAGCATGTCAGTTTTTTAAAAGAGTTCGGCGAATTATTAAAGATATATAAAAGAAGATATCAAAGTAATTTAAGATCGGAAGGAATTTTTATAAATGAACTGAAGTGCTCATTTCATAAAAGAAGTTATGAGTTCATCTATAATAAATATGAAAGCACAAAAAAACAGAACTTCGACCAGGCCTACGCGGAATTTGCCGGAGCAATCAGCTCTTATTTAAATAATCTTGATGAGAGTGTTACAAAAGTTCAGGATGAAGAGAGATTTATAGTCAATGAAAAAGATAAATTTACCGTTAAATTTCTCAAGAGAATAAAAAATATTTCCTACAATCTTTCCCAATTCCCGGTAAAATCCGGCAACCTTTTAAGAAAACTGTTCCGAAAACCAATCAAAGAAAAAAAACAATGGCATCATACGGTTCCTTTGCGAAATTTAACTGCATATTATTTAAGAGATACTTTATGCTTAAACCTTCTGCCGGATTTAGAGGAAATTAACAGGAAAAAATCCACTGCATATCTGCAGGCATGGAAATCGGATGAAGTGTTAAGTTTGCTCCAGGAAAATAGTGAGAAGGAAATTAATTTTGATCTTAAAATTGATCAGCTTGAAAAAGCGTATAATAATTTTGTTGAATCTTTTGAAAAGATCTTTAATGGAACCGTTGCTTCTTATAAAGATGCTTTTAGTAAATCCGGAACTGCCGAACTTCCTTCAAGTAAATTTTCCTCAAAAAAGATTCAAAAAAAACATGATGAACTAAATGAAGAATATGAGTCTCTTTACAATGGCTGGTCAAACACATTCTTTTCACTCTTTGAAGATTGGAGGTTAAACAAGGAGCTTTACACCCTTAGTGAGAGGCTTAAGTTTGAATTCAATAATCTTAGTGTTACCGCAAATGATAAAATAAGCTGCAACATTCTCCCTAATCTAGTCCGTTTAACAGAATTCCTGGAAGAAGTTATTCACAGGATATATGATTTTTCAGGAAGTAGTACTGAGGTAAAATCGCTTTTGTACAGGGAAAGGCATCGAATCAATAATAAATTGACGAATCTTATTCCTAAAACATCGGACATCATTCTTGCAAAATAATAAAGGATTTATCTGGATAGGAACGGAAGAGGGCTTAAATAGGTTTGATGGGTATTTAGGTCAATACCCAAAGCCGGAATCAAAACGGTTCCGGCTTTTAATTTTTTAAATTCAATGATGCAAAGAAATGACAGCTTTCATAAATCTGTCATATTTAATCATTTCAGCAGATCATCCCGGCGCCGGCAGTAGTATTGCTTTCTTTATCTATAAGAATG
>DAISZW010000037.1:20424-22502 GCA_036824595.1 Ignavibacteriaceae bacterium | reverse complement strand
GCAATGTTTAAAGCTCAGGAAGGTGTAGAGGATTATGAACAAAACGGAATTAAAGACGTTGGTGCGGCAAATGGAAATGAAAAGGATGTTGTTTGCGGAATTGCTGCAAGTAAAAGAACCCCCTATGTTCTTGGAGCAATTAAGAAAGCAAAAGAACTGGGAGCATACACTATATTTCTAACATGCAATCCTAGAGGATCGTTCAGCATGGAAAATATTGATTTAGCAATATGCCCATATGTCGGTCCGGAAGTTATAATGGGATCAACTAGAATGAAGAGCGGAACCGCCCAAAAAATGGTTCTGAATATGCTTACAACAGCAGCGATGATCCGCATGGGAAAGGTATATGAAAATATGATGATCGATCTTCAAATGACTAATAAGAAATTAATTGAACGATCCAAAAGAATTGTTATGACAATTACAGGTGTTACATACGAAGAGGCATCCGAGTATCTCAAAAAAGCCGGCGGACATGTAAAGAGAGCTTTAGTGATGATTAAAGCCGGAGTCAGTGCACAGGAAGCTGCAGAAAGGCTGAAAAAGACAGACGGCTTTGTAAGACAAGCGATCGAAATGAGATAATTTTAAACCATGGAAGTAACTGCTTGATCAGTTTCTCAAAATAATTTATGTCAAATATTGTTCTTTTGCTTGCATTTTTTCAGTTTCTAAATTTCAGCTCTTTTTGCCAATCAGGGCAGAAGATTAAAAATGACATAAGGGATTTTTTCAAGGTCGGGGGAGATATTTTTTCTGCTCCGGCACATTTTGATAAAAATGATATCCTGAATTTATCCGGCACATTGGCATTAACAAGCAGCGCTTTTCTAGTTGATGAAGAAATTAAAGAGATTACTCAATCCAATAAATCATCTTTCCTGGACGGTTTTTTTGAAATTGACAGGTATTATCATTGGGAAACAATGGCTATAAGTATGGCCGGTATTTATACTTACGGATTAGCATCCGATGATCAGGATGTAAGAAATCTTGCCGTCCAATTATCGGAGTCAGTTATATATTCTTCTCTTCTAAATCTAACCATAAAATTTATAGCAGGCAGAGCGAGGCCTTACATGGATATTGGAAATACAGACTTTGAGCCTTTCAACTTTACCTGGGAACATTCATCAATCCCTTCCGGCCATACAACCTTAGGCTTTGCTTATTCCACGGTAATGGCTGATGTTTACAACAATTTTTTCTGGAAATTCGGTTGGTATTCTGCTGCAGTTCTGGTCGGATTGGCAAGAATTTATCACGATGTTCATTGGTTTTCTGATACAATACTTGGCGCTGCAATTGGTTATTTCGTGGGGAGGTTTGTCATTAACCATTCAATTAATCAACAAATCAAAAAAGCCCCGGACAAAGAGAATATATTATTCAGCTTTTTCTTCCCATTACCTTAGTTTTTCCGGATTCGGGAAAAAATTTATTACCTAAAAGTAAATCCAAGTTCCTTTATATTTGGAAATGCATTAAGATAAATATTTCTATTGTCTGTTGTGAAGAAACCGCAAAATAATCTGCATGAACTTTTTAAAAGAATTAATTCTCTTCAGGAGTTAAAGGATTTAATATCCAAAGAAAAAAGTTTAAATATCTCGCCTCTATATGGAAGTTCAAAAGCACTTTTCATTTCCAATTTATTTGAAACTGAAGACCAGCTTGTTGTTATTGAATCCAGCAATAAAACCGCAGATGAAATTAACGTTGAATTAAGCATTTTAGGTAACACCGATCTAATTCTTTTTACAGAGTTAAAACAGGAAGAAATACAGCAGAAACTCACAGAGATTTCTTCTAAAAAGAGGTTCATCCTAATATCAACTTATGAACTGCTGAATCTACCTCTTCCCCTTAAAGAAAAAATTGAAAAAACAATTACTTCAATTCAGGCCGGGGGAGACTTAACTTACGATAATATTTTAGAGTATTTGAATTTACTCAATTACCAGAAGGATAAATTTGTTGAAGCACCCGGTGAATACTCACAAAGAGGTGCAATAATAGATTTCTGGTCGTACAGTGAAAAAAATCCGGTGAGGCTGGAATTTAACGGAGATTTT
>DAISZW010000037.1:0-20324 GCA_036824595.1 Ignavibacteriaceae bacterium | reverse complement strand
GAGTATTCCGGCCTGAATTATAAAATAATAATTACTGCAGAAAACGAACTTCAATCTTCCCGTTTAAAAGATCTCTTAACAGAGTTCAATAAAGACTTTGCAGAATTGTATGATTCGGGAAAAGTTAAAATCGAAACACTTGCGGTAAAAAAAGGTTTTGTATACAGAGATTCAAGACTGCTTCTTCTTACCGATTACCAAATCTTTAACAAGCCTTACAGAAGCAAGCTTCCGCATGAAAGGAAATTTAAAAAGTCAAAATCAAAAATGTTCGCTTCTATAAAAAGAGGGGATTATGTAGTTCACGAAGATTACGGAATAGGGAAATATGTCGGACTGGAGACAATAAAAATTGGCGATGTAAACCAGGAATCGATGAAGATCCTTTACAATGAAGGAGGTGTAGTTTATGTAAACCTAAATTATCTTTCTTTAGTAAAAAAATATTCCTCAAATGAAAATCTGAGTCCTACATTATCCAGCCTTGGTACCTCCGACTGGGCAAATACTAAAACTAAAACCAAAAAGAAAATAAAGGAAGCTGCACGTGAACTGATCGAGCTGTATGCAAAAAGAAAAGCAACTAAGGGATATTCTTTTGGTAAAGATACAGTTTGGCAGAAAGAACTTGAAGCTTCTTTCATTTATGAGGATACGCCTGATCAGGAAAAAGTTACTGAAGAGATAAAAGAGGATATGGAAGCTGAAAATCCGATGGACAGGCTGATTTGCGGCGATGTAGGCTTTGGTAAAACTGAAGTGGCAGTTAGAGCAGCATTTAAAGCCGTACAGGATGGAAAACAGACCGCTGTGTTAGTTCCTACCACAATTTTAGCTGAACAGCATTATAATACTTTTAAAGACAGACTTGTACAGTTCCCTGTTAAAACTGCTGCAATCTCGAGATTCCTTTCGAAAAAACAACAAACAGATATTTTAAAACAATTGGAAGAAGGGAAGCTGGATGTTATTATAGGAACACACAGACTTCTTTCAAAAGACGTAAAGTTTAAAGATTTAGGTCTTTTAATAATCGATGAGGAACATAGATTCGGAGTTATGTCCAAAGAAAAGCTCCGTTCATTAAAATTAAATGTTGATACGCTTACTTTGACTGCAACCCCTATACCGCGGACACTAAATCTCTCACTGCTCGGTGCAAGAGATCTCTCCATCATTGCTACTCCGCCTCCGAACAGGCAGCCGATTTATACTTATGTTTCAGTCTTTGATGTTTTCAAAATAAAAGAGTGGATTTTAAATGAACTTAAAAGAAATGGACAGGTTTATTTTGTGCATGACCGGGTACAATCTATTGATAAACTTGCAGGATATCTGAATAAATATATTCCAGGCATTCGTATTGGAATTGCACACGGACAGATGAAACCTTCCCAGCTTGAAAATGTCATTCATGGATTTCTAAACAGAAAATATGATGTTCTTCTTTCCACAAAGATTATAGAATCCGGGATCGATATTCCCAACGTTAATACAATCATAATAAACCGGGCCGACAGGTTTGGTCTTGCGGAACTCCACCAGCTTAGAGGCAGAGTAGGAAGATCTTCAAGACAAGCGTATTCTTATCTAATTGTGCCTTCATTAAGCGGGATTACGAAAAAAGCATTGAGAAGACTCCAGGCAATTGAGGAGTTCACTGAAATAGGCGCGGGTTTTAATTTATCAATGAGAGATCTTGAAATTAGAGGAGCCGGGAATCTTCTAGGAACAGAGCAATCCGGCTTCATTAACGATGTCGGTTTTGATCTGTATGTAAAATTAATTAATCAAGCTGTAGAGGAATTGAAATACCAGGAATTTAAAGAAATATTTAAGACTCTTCCTAAGCCTGAGGAAAGGACAGAACCGACTATCGATACATATTTTGAAATCGGCATTCCGGAAACTTATATGCCTGAACAGGTTGACCGCCTGAATTTTTATACCGGATTATTTTCAATAAAAAGTATTCAGGACCTTGAAGAATTAACGGAAGAAATGAAAGACCGCTTCGGGCCGCTGCCACTGCTGGTTCAAAGATTAATCGGAACGGCAACCATAAAATATTATGCTTCGTATGCACTGTTTGAAAGAATTGTAATTCAAAGAAAAAATATTTTTATCATTCTTCCCAAAGAAGAAAAAGAAGATTTTTATAAATTTAGATTTATTCAATTGATGCGTTTTGTTATGGATAACTTCAAGGATAAAGTTAAGTTTAATCAGCAGAAAGAAACTATGAGATTAATTATTCCGAATAATTTTGAATCACCTGAGATGCTGATCAAGTTTTTAATCGAATTTTGCGACCGAATAAAAGATCTTTATAATAAAGAAGCAAAACTAGAAGAATCCCTGAGTAATCTGAAATCATAATAGTTCTCTATTTTAATTATGCTTAAGAAGGTTCAAATTTATACTGACGGTGCATCAAGCGGAAATCCTGGTCCGGGAGGATACGGTGTAGTTCTTTTGCATAACAACCATAGGAAAGAGCTCTCCGGCGGTTTCAGAAAAACTACAAATAATAGGATGGAATTAATGGCTGTTGTTGTAGGGCTTAAAGCATTAAAAACAAAATGTAAAGTTACCGTTTACAGTGATTCAAAGTATATTGTAGATGCTGTTAAAAAAGGATGGCTGGATAGCTGGGCAGGAAAGGATTGGGTCAGAAATAAAAAAGATAAATTGTCGAATCCTGATTTATGGCAGGAGCTGTACGGACTGCTAAAAAAACATGAAGTTGAATTTAGCTGGGTGGAAGGGCATAAAGGAAATATTGAAAATGAAAGATGCGATTTCTTGGCAGTTCAGGCTTCTCAAAAGCCTAATCTTCCTCCTGATATCAATTTTGAATTGACTAAGAATAATATTCCATTTCAATTTTGAAAAGCTTTATGCTTAATAATGCTTTGCGAATCTAAGTTGATATAATTACTTCTTTTCCCATTTCTGCCGCAAAGACTTTTCTTGTTTTTTTATTCTTATTTTCCTTTAATATATTACTTCCCAGCCAATCAATAGAAGCTGAATCTCCATGCACAAGAATGATATTTTCAGGATCTAATTTCTGAACAACCTCCAAAAGCTGTTCGCGTCTAGCATGAGAGGGAAAACGGAATTTTTTAATTGTACATCTAACTATTTCCTCTTTGTAGTAATGATCGAACCTCAATATACTTCCTTTCGCAGCGTTTACAAATTTATACCCCGGAGTATTTTCTTCCATATATCCAACGGAAAAAATTGCAGATTTAGGCTGAGTAATCCATTTTAATCCTAAATTAAATGAAGCTGTCCCTTCGATCATCATACCGCTAGATGCAATAACAATTGAGGGGTTTTTGAAGAAATGATTGATGTTTTCAATCTCATAAAGATTTTTCTGGGGAACGGATAAGATTTCAAAATCATTATTTATATTAACAACATACCTGTTATAATCGTAAACACGGCTGATCTTTGCCGATATTCCGCCGGTATAAATATCTACTGCCGGTATTTTCCCTCTTTCAATTAATTCCCAGGTTGTTGCAAGCAGCTCCTGAGTTTTGCCGAGAGAGAAAGCAGGAATTAAAATTGAACCACCATTGTTTAAAATTTTATTAGCTTCTGCTGCAAATCTGACGGCTTCTTCATCCCATTCCGGAACAACGGAAGAGTCTGTAGATCCATAAGTTGATTCTAATATTAGTGTATCTATCTTGCCTTTTGGCAGATCGGCTCCTTTTAATAACGCCTGACCGGATAGATTTATGTCCCCGGAATAAAACAGCGAATGATCTGGGGTCTCTATTAAAATACCGGCAGAGCCTAAAACATGTCCGGCATCATAGAATGTAACTTTGACTTCTTCAATCCCTTTATAACCGGATATAAGAAATTCTTCATTGTAAGATCTATATTCTATCGATTGAATAAGGAGGTCAATCTCTTCATGAGAGTATATTTCTATTTCATCATTATTTATCTGCTTCTTCAAAATTGAAATTGAATCATGAAGGATAAGTTCTGCAAGTGCTCTTGTTTGGGGAGTAGCTAATATTTTAATATACGGATATTTTTTTATGAGAAAAGGGAGTGCACTTAAATGATCTTGATGTGCATGGGATATAATAACATAATCAATAGGCTCTTTTTCCAACAAACTGAAATTAGGAACTGCTGCAATACCTTTTTTCTGCGGGTGTATTCCACAGTCCAGAATAATTCCAGTCCCTGAAATATTTAGATAAAAACAGCTGGCACCGATTTCCTTTGCAGCACCTAATGGTATAAAATTTATCATCTCTTTTACTAAATCATTTTGGAAAAAACAGAAATAATTAAATTATAAAAAATCAAGCTGGGATCTTACCTGCATGTCACTTCTCCCTAGAGAATTAGATAATATTTATTTAAAAAAAAAGCGTCTCAGCTTTAAGACTAAGACGCTTTAATAATTTGCTCAGGAGAGCCTATCTTTTCTGACCAAATACAGTTTGCGATGCTTTACCGTTAGGTCCGTTTGTACTAACAGTTACTGAAGCAGGTACTAATTTTGCAGAGTCCGGTTTGCTGTCATAAATTAAGAATGAAAATTGGGTCCATGCAGGACTTTGTGTATCCGGGAGAGAAAAGTTCACATCTCCCTGGATTTCTATATCTGCACCTTTAGGTGTTATTGAAATGCTTGTACCCCCTGCAAGCGGATTTCCGTTTTGGTCTCCTACATAATAAGTAAATAATTGCGAGCCGCCGTTCGGCATATCAAAACTGGTCGGATTAACCTCAACTCCGGCTATTCCGGAGAACAATATCAAAGCTTGATCACTTATAGTTACGGAGTTTTCGTCTGCTGTAGTTGCAGTTATAATGGCGAATCCTTCTGCAAGGACAGGATGAATAGGTTTAGGATCGGCTGAGATAAGATCTACTGAACCAATACCTTGGTCATTTGTGAGTGTAGAACCTACTATGATTCCTCCGGTAGTAGTAAAGTAAACAGCGGTTTCCGGCCTTACCGGATTTCCATATTTATCTCCTACATAAGCTGTGATTGAATTCCTAAGTCCATAAATATTATACCCGGGGAAATTAAGATACTGAGAAGCAATACTGAAATGATTACTGTCAGGTAAACCACCATGGATTGCGATACCTACCGGAAGAGAGGTTATAGCTCTTGCGCCGATTTGGATTCTAGCAATAATTTGAACGGTACCGGCAATAGTACCGCTTGTTAAATTAACAACTGCCTCACCGCTTGAATTAGTCTTGACAGTAGTAGGGCTTAGTATCTCTCCTCCGTTTGGTGCAGCACCAAAGCTGAATGTAACGTCAACGGAATGGTCAAGGTCAACCGGTACTCCTGCTGAATCCTGCACAACGAATATTATCCTAGCTGTTTCTTCAGAACCGCTTGCTCTTACTCCTATACTGGGAGCGGACTGAGAAGCTAGAAAGATACTAACCGGATCACCTGAAGGAATACCTCCCGTGCTACTTACCTGATATAATCTTATAATTGTATTAATTACCCTGTTTATTGCGGCAAAAATATAAGTAGTATCTATAAAGTATCCGGATTTATATGTGAAATAAGCAAGATTAAGATTGATATTGGTACTAATTGTTGTATCAAATCTTCCCTGTTCATCAACCGTTAGCATTATATCGTTTTCCCCTCCAATTATAAGAATATATGCGCTGTCAAGAGGTGTTTGGGTTAAACCGTTTATTACCTGCCCGGTTAATGTAACTATACTTTCTTCTTCAGGCGGTGTTTCTGTATTGGACCCGCCAACTATTTCTGTTCCTTTTTCGCAGCTTAAAAAAATAAAAGAAACGCTCAAAATAAATATTCCGGCAAACAGTTTTGCCTTTAAAAACTTAGGCATATTAGTACCTATTAAATATGTTTAAAAATAATTCTAGTTCTTATATAATGTCTTATATTTTAACAACTATTATACCTAATTGAGAAAATTAGCTGATTCTTAAAAAGAGAAAATAATCTATGCTTTCTCGTAATTTCTACCGGTTTTTATCTGAGGAAATGTAAAATTTGCTAGAAAAAGCCTTGGATGAAAAGGTATAACTTATGTAACTTAGATTTAGATCACCTGCAAAGATTTATTAACAAATTATTTTTTGTTCATAAATAAAAAGGGTCCCATCATGAAAAAACTTACAAACTCTAAAAAAATATATATAGGAACCATATTAATTGTTGGAATAATGATAATGCTGGATGGCTGCAAAGATTCATCTAATGAATCCAATCCTCCTTTAGGTGAAAATTGCCCGAATGAATTAGTGCATTTTTGGAAGTTTGAAGAAAGTTCATCTCCTTTCATAGATACCGAAGGAAGCAATACATTAATGGGTGATTCAATTCAGAAAACTAGCGGCAGAATAGGTGAGGGAATTAGCTTTAAAAATCAGGAGATGATTAATACGTTATTTGATTCAACATTCAATTGGGCTATAGATACTAGTTTCGCAATAGAGTTCTGGATGAAGGATTCCACAATCTCTACTACAAATGAAGTTATAATCGGCAGAGATGATGCAGCAAATACGTCTGGCAGGAATGTTCATTGGTGGATTGGTGTTCAGAACAATGGTCATGCAAGCTTTAATTTGAGAGATAATAACAGAAACGGGAGCGGTATATCCGGAAACACGCTTATTGCCGACGGAAACTGGCACCATATAGCTGTTGTAAGAGATCATAATACAGATGAAAATTATCTTTACATAGACGGACAATTGGATGGTCAGTTTTCTTTTAACTTTACAGGCAGCTTTAGCGCTGTCAATACTCCGATTAATGTAGGTTACTTAAATCTTTCCCCTTTCTATTACTATACCGGGGATCTTGATGAATTAGCAGTTTATAATTCCGCTTTATCTGCTAATGATGTTCAAAGGCATTACCAGAATGGTTTAAACGGAAGGAATTATTGTCAATAATAGTCAGTTTAATTTTCGTGCAACTACAACCGTTGTCTTTAAAGTCTCAACAACACCGGAGTTTTCGTCAAGGGCTTCAAGAAAGATAATATATATACCCATACGCATTGCAGTACCATTATCCTCCAATCCATCAAAAACAACCGAGTTATTCGAACCGGCAGCTTGATTATTTAATAAAGTCCGGATCAACCTTCCTCTGCTGTCGAAGATCTTAATTCTGATTTGAGAAGTCGGACGAGAAAGTTTGCAATTTATTAATGCAAAATCTTCAAATCCATCATCGTCCGGTGAAAATGGATTTGGTGAGACCGATATTCTAGCCTGAGCATTCTGCTGTTCTTCAGTAAAAATACTATTTCTTTTCCCCGGAGTAGCACCTGATAAATCAGCTGAGCTGCTCCAATTGAACTTATCATTACTATTAATTTTAGGATTTATTCTTTCCAGGGATCTATTTTTTGTTACGACAAAATTAGAATTATGCCATTTTTCAGAATACCAGACTGAATCGATAATGTTTCCCTTAAGATCTTTAAGCATTATGAGTTCACTAATATTAGTTAATCCCATGTCCCCGCTGTTTAATATCCGCAGGTGAGGATTTTCATATAAATTGTATTTTTCTATCCCAATAGAATCAGAAAATACCGTGAAGTACGAACCGGGAGGAATAATAAAATTAGTTTCACAAAGTTTGTTAAAGTTTCCTTTTTCATCTTCAATTTTCCAGCCTCCGATATTTATTTCTTCATCGGATTGATTGTAGAATTCAACAAATTCACAATTATCTATATCCGGGTCAAACATGATTTCATTTACTGCTACAGAATTTCTATTGTAATCAGGCAATCCGATTATAGAATTTGAAAAGCCCGGAGTGGATTTTTTTGCACTCAATGAAACAGCCCAATTAGAGCTGTCGTGAGTTGGAGAAGAAAGAGAAATTCTTTCAAGAGAATATCCTTTTAAATTTCCCCATGAAGGTTTATAAAGGAGAGAATCTATAACTGCATTTCTAAAATCATAAATAATAATTCCATCCGAAGTATTGCCAAGAACCCCGAAATTAACAAATCTGATTTTACATTGGGTTTCAGGATGAGCCGAGTGAAATGTTGTGTCTTTCGTAATTATCATTAATTCACCGGGAAAAATGAAAAGATTTTCATTTGTTATGAAATCTTTGGAAGGAACAGATAGAAGATCACTGACGGACCAATTTATCAAATTTACGGAATCGTCAGACGCATTGATAATTTCAATCCATTCCGGTTCATTATTTTCCGGATCAAACATTATTTCATTTACAAGAATAGAATTTTTTGAAAATCCTGGTTCCACACTTTTTTCCGCATAATTGTTTAATGGATCCTCATCCAAATCAAATATTATTTGAACTGCGCATAATATTTTTTTATTTATACTCACTATTGAAGCTTGAGAAGAAATTATCAGGGAATCCCCGGAAGTTAAAAGAGGAATTAAAATTGTTCCTAAATCATGCTCCGGTACATCATCTGAATCAGCATCTATAAGGAACTTAACGGAAAAGTCTGATGCATTTATGGATCCGTTATTTTTAATTTCAGCCTGAAGTAAAACATCTTCGCCCTCGACAGGATATATGGGATTAAAATAGATTTCTGAAATTGAAAGATCATTTAACTTTGGTGCTGCTGTATTAATTCTGCCCGGAGTACTCATCTCGAGATCAATTGAGGAAATCCAATTAGCATGAAGGGTTGAAGACGCAGTAATGGAGATCCTTTCTAAAGAAAACCCGCTCTTACCCCAGGAAGATTGATATACGGCCGAATCTATCTTAAGCCCCCTATCATCCTTAAGAACAATCCCATCGGCATCATTATTCAAATTGGGGAAATTCAGAATTAAAATTTCGGAAGGAATTATCCTGTGATAATTTATAATTGATGAATCCTTGCTGATGATAAGAAAGGATTTTCCGTGAATATAAATATTGTCAGATATTTCAGTTTCTGAAGGCGTTGTAAAAATATCCGAAACAGACCAATTCTTTAAATTGACCGGGAACTCAGTTGCGTTATATATTTCTATCCATTCAGGTTCGCCGTTGGACGGACTATACATTATTTCATTAATCAAAATTGATGAAACAGGATAACCTGGGGTAATATTCTTTACAAGGTAATTGTTACTAGTATCCTGATCCAGGCTGCTGATTAAAACATGGAAGTTACGGCTTGACTGAAGATTAAGCACAGTAAAATTGAAGTTTATTACTATTGAATCGCCCGCAGATAATATCAAAGAATTTACTTGTTCCAGTTCAAGGTCCGGAAGAGTATCCAGGTTGCTGTCTTCCGAAAGAGTAAGATTAAAAATTATTTCTGATTTCCCTAAGTTTATCACTTTTGCAGAAATTGAAATATTATCCCCAAATATAGGGTTGGCCGGATTGAAAATTATTTCTGACAGTTCAAGGTCGAAATCTTTTTTTGTAACAGAATTTATATAACCCGGAGTTGCTCCGTACTTATTTATTGAAGTCTTCCAGTTGGATGAAAAAGTTGATGAATCATCCGGATCAATTCTTTCGAGAGATTTTCCGGCAGATCCGCTCCATTCAGGCAGATATTCCAGGCTATCAATTATAATTCCTAATGAATCCCTCAGAAGAACCGCATCACCTGAATTATTAAAAGAAGGAAGATTTATCAATATTAAAGGTGACATAACTGAATAATATTGCAGAATAGTTGAATCTTTTGAGAATACTAAAAATGAGCCGGGTTGAATAAAAAGATCGCCGAGGATTGAAATCGAACTTGAATTATCTCCAATGCTCCAATTGTCAATATTGATGGAGGAACCGCTCCCGTTAAATATTTCTATCCATTCTGTTTCACCTGCGGAGGGAGCATACATAATTTCATTAACTACTATGCTGTTATAACTGCTGCCGGGAGGATAAACATGAATCACCTTTAAAAAAATATTATTTGAAAGATCTTCATCAGCAGAAAAATTTATTCTGCAGATAATATTATGCCTGCCTGCTTGTTCAAAAGCGAGGGGAGCAGTAATTATAATTGAATCGCCGGCCGAAAGGTTATTATGGATTTGTGAAAAAATTCTTTCTTCTTCAGTGCCGGAGGAATCATTATTTAAATCATCAAAAACCTCAGCTTCATAAATTTCGACACCTTTTCTTCCCAGGTTTTTTACTGTTATATGAATACTTGCATTTTCTCCAATAAATGTAACAGGAGGTATCATTGAAACAGATGAAATTTGCAAATCATAATCAGAAGGCGTTAATGAATTTTTAAAGCCGGGCGTACCATTAAATTTTAATGAATTCCCCCAATTCCTATTTGAGCTGTCCCTATTTGAAGTAATTTTTTCATCCGAAATACCGGAATTATTATCTGCAAAATATGTATGAACGTCAATTGTGTCGTCATTAGGATTAATCAGACAAATTGTTCTGTCTGAAGTATTGGACATACCGCTTGATCCAAAAGCATTATCCGATATTCTAAGAATCAGCGCATTTTGAGGAATTACTTTGTTGTAGATGCCGGATGTCAAATCGTAATCTCCTTCCAATATTACCGCATAAGAATTAGGAGACAAAAGGGTTCCAAAACCGGCATCAGCAATTACTTCATTACTAGAAGTATGAATTTTGATTTCGTAAATACTCATATCAAAACTTTCTGCATCGCTCAGATTATAAATTTCTATAAATTCATTATTGCCGGAGGCCGCGTAAAACATAATTTCATTTAAGATTAAGGAGGTATCTGACTGAGAGTAAAGAAATGAGGAAGAATAAAGCAGCAGAAATATGTATCCCTTTTTCACGGAATGCTGGTATTGAAATAAAAATAATCTTTTATGGAAAAGTAAAAGTAGAATTTGACTAAAGCAATATTCTCTTAATCATTTTATTTGCAATATTTATTAATTAAGAAATATGATTCGAAATTGCCGAGTTCACCGGCAGTTGTTAAATCGTTGCATCCTTCCTTTACTTTTCCTAAATATATTTTAGATAATCCTCTTTGAAGGTAAGCTTTGGAATCCCTAGGATTTAATTTTATGCAGTAAGAAAAATCCCGTATGGCATCCAAAAATTCTTTAAGTACATTATATGTTTTCCCCCTTTCAAAATAAACCTGGTAGTAAGAAGGATTTATTCTCACCGCTTCGGTAAAATCGTTAACTGCATCTTTAAAAAGCTCTAGTTTATTATTCAGATCTCCACGCAGGAAGTATGCATCGGCATTCGAAGGATTTAACTCTATTGCTTTCTTATAATCTGCGAGAGCATTACGATAATCTCCGGAGAGTGCTCTTACTCCGGCTCTATTTAAATAAGCGCCCTCATTCATTTTGTTAAGTTCGATTGCCGATGAATAATCCTGGTCAGCCCCTTTATAATCTTCGAGCTTCATCTTTACATTTCCCCTATTAATAAATGCTTTTTCGGATGCTGCGTCCAGTTCAATTACTTTTGAGTAATCAATCACTGCTCCCGAATAATCGGACAAAGCATCTTTAATATATGCTCTTGTAAAATAAGCGGAAGGATCACCGCTGTTTAACTCAATATATTTGTTGCAGTCTTTAAGTGCATCGGAAAAATATTTTGAAAGGATTCTGGTTTTTGCCCTGTTAAGGTAAGCTTCTAAAAAATTAGGATTTAAATTAATAGCATGGGTATAATCTTCTATAGCACCTAAGTAAAGTCCCAGCTTACTTTTGGCATTAGCCATATTAAAATAGATTTCAGGATCATTTGGTTTTAATTCAAGCACTTTTCTGTAAAAATATATTGCTTCTTTGTAGTCCCCATTTTCATAGCTCTCTGATCCTGCGTTCAGGTATTGCTCGTAATCCGCTGTGCAGCCGATCATCAAAACAACAAATAATATAGTTGAAGCAAATATTTTACTCATCCGGGAACATGAATCTGAGCTGTGTACTTTGAAATTATGCCGCCTGGTGGTATGGATCCAATTCATACTAAAATATCGACAAATCCAGTGCCTTCTTTTATTTTGCTTTCCCCTGGTTTGCCACAGCCTGGGCAGCCTTTGCAATTTCTTCCTGATCTGCCAGGTAATAATTTTTTAAAGGCTTTAATTGATCATCCAGTTCGTATACAAACGGAATTCCTGTTGGTATATTAAGTCCGACTATCTCATCATCTGAAATATTATCCAGATATTTAACAAGAGCACGGAGGCTGTTGCCGTGAGCGGCAATAATTACTTTTTTACCTGATTTTACAGCCGGAGCAATAGTTTCTTTCCAATATGGGAGAAAACGGTTAACAGTATCTTTTAGACATTCCGTTAATGGAAGTTCCGATTTGGAAAGATTTCTATAACGTTCTTCAAATCCGGGGTAGCGTTTATCTGTAAGCTCAAGGGAAGGCGGCTGGATATCGTAACTTCTGCGCCAGATTTTTACCTGGTCTTCGCCATATTTCTGGGCTGTTTCCGATTTGTTTAATCCCTGAAGTGCGCCGTAATGCCTTTCATTTAAACGCCACGATTTTTCCACAGGAATCCACATTAAATCCAGTTCATCGAGAGTAATCCATAGAGTTCTAATTGCTCTTTTAAGAACGGAAGTAAATGCAATATCAAATGTATAACCATCTTTTTTTAATCTCTTGCCTGAATTAGTTGCTTCCTGAATTCCCTTTTCCGAAAGATCTACATCAGTCCATCCTGTAAAACGGTTCTCTTTATTCCATATACTTTCACCATGCCTTAATAAAACTAATTTGTACATTTCTTCTCCGGTTTTTAATGAGAATATTATTTGCTAATTGTGCTACAAAAATAGATATTGAAAAGTGGAAATGCTAAGGCAATCCGCTCAAAAATTTGTTTAATATAATGAAATAGATTTAATTAATGAGGTTAAAATAAGGGGCTTTTTATGAAAGCAGCATTTATAATAATTTTAATTTTCGCAGTTCCCGAAGTATCATTTTATCAATCAAAAATTGAGAGTGATATCGACTATGCTTTTCAAAATGCTAAGAAAGGGATCTATTGGGCGCTGGAAAATATCCCGGAGAAAAAAACTAAAATTGAAAACAACCTCATAGCAGAGGATAAACTGTATTCAATAGTAAAATTAACCAAGGCGGTAAATGGGATTAAAATAGAATCGACCGGTTACCATAATACAAATGAAGTCACAATAAAAATTTTCAGATCAAATGAGAGCCTTGAAAGCGATGGTTATTTGAAAAAGAAGGAATATGGGAATCCAACTAAGGTTGAAAAAGGAAAGGATTAAAGTGAAGATTTCGAACAAAGTACCTATTGTTGTTTTACTGAGCATGGTCTTCATTCAAGAATTGCAGCCGCAAGCCGCTTTTCAAACAGGCAAGATAGGAATAAGAGTAAATGAATTTGGAAACATACAATTATCGGTTCCAGCAAATCAAAATCTATTAAATATCTACCGTACCTCGATTCTGGTTGGAGTATCCACCGATCAGGTTTTCGATTACTTTAATGACTCCGAAAATGAAGACACTGTTAATTTTGATACATTAGGAGGATTTAGTGACTACAGAATTTATGGGGCATTCAACAACAATGACAGCAATCTGCCTCCCGATGTTTTAGTAAAATTAGATGTGTACGGTTGGAAAAATGCTTCTTATGCTTTATTAAAATTTAATGTCCAGAATAAGGATACAGCATCAGTAAACGCTGTTGCCGGTTTAGAAATAATCCCACAGATTGAGGGAACACCAGAATCAGATACCGTCAGCTATTTGTTTGATTCCGGGATAATAGACATTTTTCAGGAAAATCATATCGGATTTAAATTATTATCGGACCAATTAACTTCATTAAAGGCATTTGAATATTATGACGGTTTTGAGAATGATTCCAGTTTTTACAGCTGGCTTACTTACGGAACAATTGATCCCTTTTATACTGCAAATGATACTTTAGCCGATAACGGGGCAGTTATTATTACATCGCAAGCACCCGTATTATTAAATCTTCAGGATTCAATGATAGTATATTATGCTCTTGCTTTTGGAAATACTCTTGATGAAATGGTTTCAAATATTAATACTGCGGAATCAAAATATATAATTATAACTTCAGTAAATGATGAAAAACCAGTAATTGCCGGTCAGATTAATCTTTTTCAAAATTATCCGAATCCTTTTAATCCCTCCACAAATATTGAATTTAATATTCCCGAGTTTACTGCAGAAAAACAAAATTTAGAATTTGTAGAATTAAAAATTTTCAATATCCTGGGGAAGGAAGTTACTACTTTGGTTGCCGATTATTTGGCAGCAGGTTCATATAAATACCGGTGGAACGGAGCCGGTTTGGCAAGCGGAGTATATTTTTATAAGCTTACAGCAGGATCATTTACGGAAACAAAGAAGATGATTCTTTTACGGTAAAATTTTTATTTGAATTAATTAGATTTAGGTATATTGTGGATTTCTTCAGTAAAGTTTTCCACAAGGATTGTAACAGTTTCCTCTTTGCCTAATAAATCATGCAAAGTAATTTTATTTAGCACATGATCCAGCATCGATTGAATTGTACTCCAGAGCGATCTTATCGAACAATCTATACTGTTTGTACATATTTTTTCGAGACCTGCATGATATTCGCAGAAACCGGCTTCATATAATCTGCCGCCCAGAACCTCAAGGACCTTATTAATATTTATTTCTTCAGGCGGGTGTGCTAATTTATAGCCGCCGGTCTGGCCTCTAGCGCTTTCGATAAATCCTCCCAGTCTTAAAATACGCAGTAATTTTCCTACATTAGCCGTCGAGAGACCTTCCATCTGGCTGATTTCAGGTATAGTTAAACCGTTTGCGGTCTTTGCTTTTCCTATCCTGAGCAGGCATCTTAATCCATATTCTTCCTGGGAACTAAATTTCATAATGTCCTTGGGTTCTATTCAAATTCATTTTAAATATATCATCCTTTAAATAAAGGAATTTTTGATCCGCACATTTTTGCATGAACAATTTTTGCGAAGTTTTCAGGGCTGATTGAAGGTCCGGGGGCAGTGCAGAATTTATCGAATGCTTCTTTAAGTTCTCCGGCTATATATTCTGCGGTGCGACCTTCAATATCATATCTCTGCATAAAGTATATCAGGTCTCCGTTTTTAAACATTGCTACACTCGGCGAAGAAGGAGAAAAACCGTGTATATGCTGACGAATTCTATCGACTGCATCTCTTTCCTGTCCAGCGAATCCTGTATAAAGTTTATCCGGAATTATGCTATGCTGAAGCGCTAGAGAAACTCCCGGACGGGCACTTCCCGCCGCACATCCGCAGACGGAATTAATCATTACTAAGATAACTTTATCATCCTGGACATTAATTGCCAGATCGACTTCGGCAGGCGTCGGTAATTCCTGGAATCCTACCGCAACGAGCTCATCCCTCATCCATTGAACCGCTTCAGGATCATACATCGGGGGACGGGAAACTATATTAAACATCATTACTCCTTTTATTATTGGTTATCATAATTATTAAAATCTTTATTCACAAAGTGCTGGTTAAGAAATTACATAATGGAAATAAACTACATAAATCCTAGTTCGACTTTTGCAACATCGCTCATCATCTCTCTATCCCACGGCGGGTTCCAAACTAGTTCTATTTTAACATCATTAACTTCCGGAATAGATTTGATTTTATGCTCCACTTCGGGCGGAAGAGATCCCGCAACAGGACATGCCGGAGAAGTGAGAGTCATTTTTATATTGACATTTGCATCGTTATCAATCTGAATTTCGTAAATCAATCCCAATTCGAAAATATCTACAGGGATTTCCGGGTCATAGCATGTTTTTAAAGTTGCTATAATTTTTTCTTCAAGTTCTTGTTTGTTTAACTCAGACATATATGTTTTACTCTGTGGAAACAATTTTATTCTCTTCCTTTAAAGCAGAAATTAATGTATGCCAGGCAAGGCTGGCACATTTTACTCTCAACGGAAATTCCTGGACTCCGGCAAAAACAGCAAGTTTTCCCAAATCTTCAATCGGTTCGGATTCGTTCAATTTACCTGTGATAAGATCATGGAATTTCCCGAATAATTCTTCTGCTTCCTCAATGGTCCTCCCTTTCATGAAAGAGCTCATTAAAGATGCAGAGGCTTTTGAAATAGCACAGCCTGATCCCTGGAACGAAACATCTTCGATTTTTCCATCTTCAACTTTAAGATAGATATCAATTTTATCTCCGCATAAAGGATTATAACCTTCACCGAAATGGTTGGCATTATCCATTTTTTTGAAATTACGCGGACTCTTATTATGATCCAGGATAACCTGCTGATAAAGTTCTCTTAATTCCGCATTCATTGCCTGAAAACCTTAATTACTTTTTTTATTCCTTCTGCAAGTATATCTATCTCTTCCCTGGTATTATACATTGCAAAAGAAGCCCTTGTAGTAGCCGGTACATTAAATCTTTGCATCAGTGGCTGCGTGCAATGATGCCCTGTTCTTACAGCTACACCTTCGAAATCCAAAAATGTTCCCATATCGTGCGGATGTATATCTTTAAAAACAAAAGAAAGGACACTGCATTTATTTTTTGCATTACCGAATATTTTTATTCCATCAAACCGAGAGACAACCTCCCCGGCATAATCAAGCAATTCTTTTTCATGTTTTGCGATTGCATCAATTCCAATATTTGATATATATTCAACTGCTGCTCCAAGCCCTACAGCACCTGCTATATTGGAAGTACCTGCTTCAAATTTATAAGGCAGTTCATTATAGGTGGTTTTTTCAAAGCTGACTTTTGAAATCATATCACCGCCGCCCATAAATGGAGGCATTGATTCAAGCAAATTTATTTTGCCGTAAAGAATTCCGATTCCAGTCGGACCATACATTTTATGGCCCGAAAATGCAAAAAAATCGCAATCCAGCTGTTGAACATTTATCGGAAGGTGCTGCACCGCCTGGGCACCGTCAATGAGAACAGGAATATTGTGAGAATGCGCAGTCTGGATAATCGTTTTAACCGGATTAATTGTCCCTAAAGAATTTGAAACATAAACAACCGATACAATCTTTGTCTTCCTTGTAATTAGTCTCTCAAATTCTTGCAGGTCTAATTCTCCATCATCATTAACAGGTATGATTTTAATTTTAGCTTTTTTGTCCGCAGCAATTAATTGCCAGGGTACTATATTGGAATGATGTTCCATCTCTGAAATAATTATTTCATCTCCCTCATTTATAAAGCTTCTGCCGAATGAGTAAGCAGCAAGGTTGATTGATTCTGTTGTACCTCTGGTAAAGATGATCTCCTGCGTACTGGATGCATTAATAAATTTTTTAACCTTGACCCTTGCATCCTCAAAAACTTCGGTAGCCAAACCGCTTAGATAATGTACGCCTCTGTGAACATTTGAATTCTGATGTAAATAATAATTATTTATAGCTTCCAGTACAGCTTTAGGTTTCTGTGTTGTGGCAGCGTTGTCAAGGTAGCATAAAGGTTTGCCGTGAACTATAGTTGAAAGAATCGGAAAATCTTCTCTGATTTTATCAACGTTGAAAGATTTAATTTCTTCTTCAGCTTTGGAAATTTCTAGTTTGGTTGTCATTGTTGAAATTGTTTATTGAATCGCTCTGTTAAAATTGATTCGATATAACTTTTTATAGGTTTTAAGGGAATAGATTTTATAATATCACTAGCAAATGCATGAATTAAAATTGCACGTGCTGTTTCTTTGCCTATCCCTCTTGATTTTAGATAAAACATCGAATCCATATCAAGCTGCCCTATTGTTGCTCCATGTGTGCATTTAACATCATCTGCAAAAATTTCAAGCTGTGGTTTGGTATTTACAAGGGCTTCAGCAGATAAAATAATATTGTTGTTCTCCTGGAATGCATTTGTTTTCTGTGCATCTTTTCTGACCATTACCTTCCCGTTAAACACGCCTCTCGATTTATCATCCAGGATTCCTTTGTAATGTTCATGACTTGTACAGTGCGGCTTTGCATGATCGATCATTGTATGGGTGTCGTACAGCTGTTCCCCGTCTGTTAAATAAAGGCCGTTAAGTGTGCCTTCCCCGCCTTCGCCGTTGAATCTTATATTACAATCATTCCGCGAAATAATTCCTCCCAGCGATATTGAATGAGAAGTAAAATTGCTGTTTCTTTCCTGCTCCACTTCAATCCTGTGAATGTGAAATGCATTCTTGCTTTCTTCCTGGAGTTTTACATGATCAACAACTGCATTTTCACCTGCGGAAATCTCGGAAACAGAATTTGTAAAATAAATTCCATGGTCGATGGAGACAAAATGCTCAAGAATTTTAACCTGGGAATTCTTCCCGACGGAAAATAGATTCCTTGGCTGGGATAATATTTTTTCTCCGTTAGAATTTGTAATAAAAAGAATATGAACGGGATCTTCCAGTATCTTTCCGTCCGGAATATGGATGAATGCACCGTCTTTGGTAAATGCCGTATTAAGAGAAGTAAAGATATGCTGCTTGTAATCAGCATATTTGCTGAAATATTTTTGTACCGCAAGATGAGATGAATTTATCGCATCTTCAAGACTTGAAATAACTACTTCTTTGGGAAGGTTTTCCAATCTTGATAAATCTTTTGAATAAATTCCGTTAACAAATACAGCCAGGTATCCTTTCAAATCATCAAATGTAAATTGATCTACTTGAGCATTTTCGATTTCTGAAATGCTTGCTGCCGGTTTAAAAGAGTGTTTAAACAGAGGTGTAATATTGGTGTATTTCCATTCCTCATCTTTTATAGTTGGAAAACTTAATTCCGAAAATTTAGCTATGGCATCTTTTCTCAACTGATTAATCGGCTTTAAGCTTTCACCATTCAGGCTATTTTGAAATATTTCAAAATTATCCAGGTACCATTTTTTAATATTCAATATATTGTCCATAATATTCACTATTTAGAAAGAGTTAATTGGCTTGAATGTTCTTTAATCCAATCGTATCCCCTATCCTCAAGCTCAAGTGCCAGATCCTTGCCTCCGCTTTTAATAATCCTTCCTTTGTATAGAACATGCACATAATCCGGTATTATATAGTTTAGAAGCCTCTGATAATGCGTGACAACAATAATTGAATTTTCCTTTGATTTTAATTGATTCACTCCATTCGCCACAATTTTTAATGCATCGATATCCAATCCGGAGTCGGTCTCGTCTAGTACTGCAAGTTTCGGATTTAAAACTGCCATTTGAAAAATTTCATTTCTTTTCTTTTCGCCTCCGGAAAAACTCTCATTTACCGCTCTGCTTAAAAGCGACTGATCCAGTTCTACCAATTTCATTTTATCTTTAATTAGCGCAAGAAATTCAATGGCATCAAGCGGTTCTTCCCCTTTAGCTTTTCTTATTTCATTTAAAGCTGTCTTTAGCAAATTAGTATTGCTTACACCAGGTATTTCAACGGGATATTGAAATGCAAGAAAAAATCCTGCTCTTGCACGGTCCTCGGGCGACATCTCCAGAAGATTTAATCCTTCATATGTTACCTCGCCTTTTGTAATTTCGTATTCTTCCCTTCCGGCTAATACCTGGGCTAAGGTGCTTTTACCCGAACCGTTAGGCCCCATTATTGCATGCACTTCCCCTTTGTTTATTTTCAAATCTATCCCCTTTAAGATTTCTTTTCCGTCTATACTGACATGAAGATTTTTTATTTCTAACATTAATAATCCTTATAAATTTAGATGAGAATAATTTTAACCGACGCTTCCTTCAAGACTGATGCTAAGAAGTTTTGTAGCTTCTACAGCGAATTCCATCGGAAGTTCTTTAAAAACTTCTTTGCAATATCCGTTTACAATAAGACCAATAGCATCTTCAGTAGATATTCCTCTCTGATTAAGATAAAATATCTGGTCTTCACCGATCTTTGAAGTTGTTGCTTCATGCTCAATTTGTGCAGTAGGATTATTGATTTCCAGGTAAGGAAAAGTATGAGCACCGCATTTATCACCTAGAAGCAGTGAATCGCATTGCGAAAAATTGCGTGCATTTTCAGCTTTCCTGTTGATCTTTACTAATCCTCTATAACTGTTATTGCTTCTCCCGGCAGAAATACCTTTGGATATTATTGTGCTTCTTGTATTTTTTCCTAAATGAATCATCTTAGTCCCGGTGTCGGCCAGCTGCATGTTATTTGTAACTGCAACCGAATAAAACTCGCCGATCGAGTTATCTCCTTGTAGAATGCATCCCGGATATTTCCATGTAATTGCAGAGCCGGTTTCTACCTGCGTCCATGATATTTTTGAATTAATGCCTCTGCATGCTCCGCGTTT
>DAISZW010000003.1:30133-51693 GCA_036824595.1 Ignavibacteriaceae bacterium | reverse complement strand
ATGTCAGGAATGAAGTGTAAATACTTATTTAATTTTCCTTAATTACAAAACGTAGACTATTTATTATTTATCTTTAATATTCTTAACATATTCCGATATTTCATTCAACGGAGCCACCCAAATTTCTTCCTCGTTTTCTTTTAAGAAATTTAGAAGCTCATGATGCGCTTCAAATGAGACATTAAGCGAATGTTCTCCGCCTACTCCATGAAATAAAAAAACCAATAATGCATTTTTAGCGGCAGCTTCTTTAACAAGTCCGATAAGTTCAGATCCGGATTCTCCATTTATCATGTATGAACCGATATCGAATAGATTAATCTCCTCTTTCCTCTGCATTTGTTTTTGTACGCTTCTTGCTCCGGTAAACTGGTCTTTTATCATCTCCACATATGATGAATTCCCGGCCAATTTATCTCCGCACGGATAGGCAAATGTTCGCCTTGTTTTACCGTCCAGGCTGTTTAACAATATATTCATCATTTTAATTTCATCAGTCATGCGCTCAACGGAATATTTATTAAGATCGTATTCAGGATTTACCCATTCTCTGCCTGGCGCTTTTCCTTCACATGGATGGAATAATGTATGGTTACCCAGTTCATGGCCTTTTGCGGCCGCGTTTTTCCAATCGTTTATCCGTTCATGGAAGCCGGGAAAATAACCTGCTAAATAAAATGTACCTTTAAAACCGAGAGAATCTAAAAGCGGAATAACGTTATCCAGATGCACATTCAATGCATCGTCGTATGTGAGTGAAACTGCACATTTTTTATTTTGCCATAATTTTTCCTGGGCCATGGTTATACTCAGCGAACTAATTAAAGGAAAAAGAAGTAAAATTATTTCTGCGGATGTTATTGCTAAATTCAACGGAATTTTGGTTTTCATAATTTTTAATAATCTTTTCTTATAAATTGATGATAAATTTTATGCAGCGGTTCTAATAAGTTTTTTGACAAAAATTATTAAACAAGACGTGTGTAAAAAAAGAATTTTATCGCAGCAAATCTAAGCAATCTGCTGCGTAGAATGAAGCGGTTATAGGCCGGTAAATATTAGAGAAGAGATAATTTCTGAAATTTTAACAATCAGTATATTTAATTTAAGCCGCCAGTGGCTGAGTCTTCATTATAACCTCAACCAGGTTTTGAATCCTGAACGGTTTAACTACACAATCGTCCAATCCCTGTTTAATATAATTCTCATGATCTTCTTTCATGGAATTTGCAGTTACTGCAATAATCCGGGGAGTCCGTTCCGGCGGAAAACTTTTTTTGATTTCAATGGTTGTGCTTACGCCGTCCATGTGGGGCATCTGAATATCCATAAATATAAGATCATAAATCTTATTTTTTACTTTTTCAAGTACTTCTATTCCATTGAGAGCCGTATCGGCTTTATAACCGATCTTCTCAAGCATAGTTAATGCAACCTTCTGATTGGATAAGTTATCTTCTGCAAGTAAAATTCTAAGCGGATGTTTCGTTCCTACTTCGGTATCAAAGCGCTGCATATTTAATTCTGTTTTTTTGATTTCTTTGCTGTATGGTTTAAGAACCGTTGATACTGTTTTATAAAGCTGGGCAAGTTTTACCGGTTTAGTTAATACTGCATTAAAGTTAGAAAAATCAGCTCTTCTATCATTATATGCGTAAGATGAGAGGAGTATAAGCGGCAGTTTACTGCTGATCTGCATCTTTTTGATCTCTGAAGCCAGCTCTACTCCATCCATAGTGGGCATATGGTAATCCAGAACCGCCATGTCAAAGTTTATCCCTTCTTTAAGGAGTTCCAGAGCCAGGATTCCCGATTCAGTTGAAATTGATTGCATTCCAAATGTTTTCAACTGCTGTTTTAGAATATCCCTGTTTGCTTTATTATCATCTACAATTAAAACTCGTTTGTCCAATAATCCGTCAACATCGGTAGTTAACACTTTCTCTTCTGAAAGTTCCACATGAACCGAAAAATGGAAAGTTGTACCTTCTCCCGGAACACCTGTACTTTCCAGCCAGATTTTTCCGCCCATTATTTCGGTTAATTGCTTGCAGATTGCTAAACCTAGACCTGTACCGCCGTATTTACGGGTAGTTGAGGCATCCACTTGTGTAAAAGATTTAAATAACTGGTTTTGTCTTTCAAGAGGTATTCCAATCCCTGTATCTCTTACCGAAAAATAAAGCACACAATTGTGATTATCTTTCAATTGTGTGGAAACTGTAACAATCACTTCTCCTTTTTCTGTGAACTTTAGTGCATTACCTAATAAATTAACTAGTATCTGGCGGAGCCGTGCCGGATCACCTATAACTTTAGATGTAATATTGCTTTCTAAAGAATAACCCAATTCCAAATCTTTATCTGCTGCTCTTGGGGCAACGGTATCAAGGCATTCTTCAATGCATCCCCTAAGATCAAATGCTTTTTTCTCTAATTCTATTTTGTTGGCTTCAATCTTTGAGAAATCGAGAATGTCGCTTATTATTTTCAGGAGCGATTCGCCGTTCTTAATTATTATATCGAGATATTCACGCTGTTCATCATCGAGATTGGAGTCAAGTAATATTTCAGCCATTCCAATCACGCCGTTCATTGGTGTTCTTATTTCATGACTCATATTCGCAACAAATTCCGACTTAAGCTTTACCGCAAGCAGCGCCTCTTCCCGTGCTCTTATAAGTTCTTCTGCTTGTGCTTTTAAAAGCCTCGACTGCTCCTCGGCTTTTTCTTTTGCCTCAAGCAGCTTCTTTGCATGCTCTTTCAATTCTTTCTGTGCTTTTTCAAGGCTGTTAGCTCTTTCCTCAGCAATTTCATATAGTCTTGCATTTTCGATAACGAGGGGATCGAAGCCGTCCCCGTTAACTTCATCCTGGTCAGCAACGGCATATTGGGCAACAGTTATCCGTTTTTCCATATCAAAGGTTTTTTTAAGGAGTTTCAGTTTTTTCTTATGTTTGTCAGCTAAATAAAATAAGCAGAGATTTAAAGGACATGATAGAAACGGATTGTCGGTCATGTCCTGTAATGCCTTGTATGCATCCAGCAGATACAGGTCATGCCAAACATATATTTGGCTTTCCTCGGCCGGCAGGACTTCCAGTTTTTTTGTAAATCCGTTTTTTACAAACAGATTTATTACGTCTGAAAGATTTTCCATTTGGCCGTTTTCATCGATGGGATACCCATGGGAATTAAGATAGCTGACAATCTCTTTTCCTACATCTTTTAAAATATAACCTCTAGCAAACGTGTTGTATTTTGAAAGAATTTTACCGAAAGAAACCAGCATAGCTTCGTAAAGGGTCTTATCAAAATTTTTCATAATTTTTTTGAATTAATGGTAACAAAAAAGATTCTCCTGTTAGTTTATTATCGAAAATTATAAGGGAAAGTTAATTTGCATTTAGATATTTTTAGGGCTTTTAATTGGAATAGTCTAACTTTATTTATTGTAAATTTTTATAGGTCAATAAATCAAAAAGGCAATGTAGTTTGATCAAAAAACGTTCCATGAAAAAATGATTAATATAAGAACTCTCTTAGCTTATGAAATAAATCAATTGCAAAATTTTCCGCCCGAGGATTGGAGGATGGATCTTCCCAAGTTTATCTCCTTTCATTTCGGGTTCTCTTATTTCTATCCTATAGCAGCTTTAATCGGGGATAAAATAGCAGGTTATGGAAACGGTATATTAAACGGGAAGACCGGTTGGATTGGGAATATAATTGTTTTACCCGACTACAGAAGGCAAGGCATCGGATACCAACTCACAATCCATTTAGTGGAATTTTTCAAAAGTAAAGGATGCACCAGTCAATTATTAATTGCTTCAGAAATGGGAAAGAATATTTATACCCGGATAGGTTTTAAAACAGTTTCAAATTATCAAGTTTACACAAAAGATTATTCATCTATCCAATACAAACAAAGCTTACGGATAAGGCCGCTTGAGCAAAAAGATATTTCAGCAGTTAAAATTCTCGACCTCAAAGCAACTGCAGAAAAAAGAGCAGACTTCTTCGCAAGATATTTTTCAACAGCTCTAGTTTATGAAGGGGAAAAAGTTATAGAAGGATTCTATCTGCCAGATTTGGGCGGCGGTTTTATTTCAGCTAAAAACCCGGAAGCGGGATTGGAATTATTAAAACTTAGGCTTAGCAGAAATATTACGAATGCAGTCGTCCCATCGGAAAACAAAGCAGCAGTTAACTTTTTAGTAAGTGAAGATTTTCGGTTGATACGCAGCATGCCCAGAATGGTTTTAGGAGAAGATGTTATTTGGAAACCAGAATTAATATATAACAGAGGCGCCGGCTACTGCGGCTAATAGAAAAATATGAAAAAAAATATTCTATGGATTATGGTTATCGGTGCTGCCTGCATAATTTCATTTTACGGGTTCCACTCAGGCTCAAAATATTTTTCCGATTTTGCCGGCTATTATACTTCTTCAAAGATTCTTGTAAGTACGGATTCTGCGGCATTCTTGTATAATGATGAATGGTTTGTAAATAGAATGAATTCATTTGGAATCCCGGATACTACTTTTATAATGTATGTGAATCCTCCTCCGGTGACTTTTTTAATGATTCCTTTTGTTTGGTTGAATCCAATAACGGCAAAAACTGTTTGGAGTGTTTTAAATCTTGTCTTTATTGTTATTGCATTTTTTCTGCTTCTAAAGTTTAATAAAATTCCTATAGATTCTTTAAAAACTACGTTGATTGCCGCACTCCTTACATGCAGCCTTCCATTTCTCCGTAATTTGCAGAGAGGTCAGATCTATATTTTTTTACTTCTATTTACAATTCTTTTTGTTCAAGGATATCTGCAAAAAAATTCTTTATTATCATCCTTTTCATTGGCAGTACTTTTTTTGGTGAAATATTTTGGCTGGATGTTCTTTATTCTTTTTATCATAGAAAAACGCTGGAAGGAACTTGGTTTAAGTATATTATTTATTATTACCGGATTGTTAATTACATCGTTTGTATTCGGAATTGATATCTATAAAGCAAATTTTGAAGTTATTCTGAATGCAATGAATAAAAAAGATTTTTCATTCACAGGTCTTCCATGCATACCGGCATTATTCGGATCTTTATTTACTTTTCACACTAAATGGAATCCAAACCCTGCTGCTGATATTCCCTGGTTATCATCTTTGCTCACCGGTATTTCTCTCTTTGTTATGCTCATATTTTCTTTCATCAAAACAGATAAAAACAGCGGAGCAAGATTGAGCTCAGTATTAATTTTGTCGGTTCTGTTCACACCTCTTGCCGCGGATCATCATTATATGCTTTTGATTTTTCCGGCTGTACATTTCGTTCTTCAAAAAGATTTTATTCTATCTGAAAGGATAATAATTATAACCGTAACTGTTATCTTATTTTTTTTACTCGGCTGGTATCCTGAAATAAAAATAAACTCACTTATAGGCTGGGCTAAACTCATGGCTTTTCCACGGTTATATGCTGCTTTATCAATATGGCTGCTTATAATAACTCCCATCCATTACAAAAAAATAATACCTAAATGAATTCCGAAATTATTTTAGTGTTTACTTTCATTTAATCTATCAGAAACTTCAAGAAAAGATCTTAATTTTGTTGTTGCAAATCTTCCTGAAATAAAATAAGTTTTTTCATCGAATTTTTGTTAAACCCCTGAAAACCTTAATATCCGGCGGGGAGGATTCTTATTTATAGAATAAGCTTCGGATAAAAATTAAATTACTATTTATTAAATCTATCTGTGGACGACAATGAAAACTAAATTTTTTTGTCTTGCGGTCATTGTACTATTGTTGTTTAACTTTTTAGCATGCAGCGACAATACAATAGAGAACAATAATAGTGCAGCCATTAGTTATGTATCCCACCAGAACAGCGGGTGCTTATCTAATTCTATGGTTTTATCGAAAGAAAACGCAGTTAAAATTGAATGTACCCGAAGGGTTAATAACCTTACAGTTATTCTTAATTTTACTACGATATGTGATGCATGTTTTAAGGATAGTATTTCTGTATCATCAAATGAGATTTCTATTTGCCTGGCCAATATTAATCCTGCCGTTTTATGCGTATGTCCTTATAAAGATGTTTTTAATTTCAGATTAATTGGCGGCGGAAAATATAAAATAAATTTTTATTTGGTAAACTGTTTGGGAGCTGAGTATCATCTAGCTGCTGATACTACCATAGTAATATAGGAATATTGAAAATAAATTCTCTATTCAACCTTAGTTTTTGTATTCCGCGTTTTTAATTGAGTGAATTTTATTTCTATTTCGTATATTATCTCTGCGCTTACCTTTTTTCTTAATTTCATTTTACAATCGGAGAAATTATGAATCCAAAATTAAAAGCAACTTTGATCTGCATATTCTTAATATTTTTAGTTTTTTATTATCAGTTATCCGGCCAGTCAGAAGTAAATTCAAAACAAAATGAAAATGCTTTTCAGCCTCTCTCCTTTGAAGGAGCCGATAAGATGGCAGATTCAGTTTTAAGATTACTGACGATGGATGAAAAAATTGCTTTTGTCGGCGGTGATAAATCATTTTTTATAAGAGCCATTCCCAGACTGGATATAACCGAAGTTTACATGGCTGACGCAACGCAAGGTGTTCATCTTAGGGAAAAATTTAGAGATATTGATCTATCAGCATATCAGCTTCCAAAATCGACTGCTTTTCCTTGTCCTCTATCTTTAGCAGCGACATGGAATACAGCTTTATCATATAATTATGCAAAATCCGTCGGCGAAGAATGCCGCGCCGGCGGAATTGGTTTTTTACTTGGGCCGGGAATGAATATTTACAGAATTTCTCAATGCGGAAGAAATTTTGAGTACTTCGGTGAAGATCCCTTTCTTGCAGCAAGTATGATTAAAAATTATGTAATCGGACTTCAGAGTACAGGCACAGTCGCCACTTTAAAACATTTTGCAGCAAATAATACCGATTATTACCGCAGAAAAAGCAATTCGGTGGTTGATGAAAGAACGCTGCATGAAATTTATCTTCCCGCTTTTAAAGCCGGAATAGATGCCGGCGCATTTGCAGTGATGACTTCTTATAATCAGATAAACGGAGAATGGTGCGGGGAGAGCGAGTATGTCATAAATAATCTTTTAAGAAAACAGTTAGGCTTTAAATGGCTGGTAATGACCGATTGGTGGTCTGTTTATGATGGTGAAAAACTTGCTAAATCGGGGCAGGATCTGGAAATGCCTTTTACAGTGGCATTAAAAGATGCCCAGCAGCTTATTACTGAAGGTAAAGTTAGGGTTTCAGATATTGATAGAATGGTTAAAAGTATTTTAAGAACTTACTTTGCAGCCAAGCTTCAGAATAGAAAAAAAGATGATTCCTATCTGGAAAAGTTTCCCGAACATGAATCAGTTGCATTGCAAACTGCAAGAGAGGGGATTGTCCTTTTAAAAAATGATGGTAATATTCTTCCAATCTCTAAAGAGATAAAAGATATTTTACTTACCGGGGATTATGTGGATAAATTGGCTGCAGGGGGAGGAGCGGCATTCGTTGAGGGATACAATAACAAGCTTATGCTTGATGAATTAAAAAAAGAATTCGGTGATAGGTTAAATTATATAAAAGATCCGACTCCCGAACAGATTAAATCTGCTAAAATTGTTTTATGTAACGTAGGTACAAGCGACAGTGAAGGGAGAGACAGGCCGTTCGCACTTCCGGCCGACCAGGAAAATAAAGTTTTAAATTGTTTCCGGAATAATCCGAATGTGGTTGTTATAGTCACTTCCGGAAGCGGAATTAAGATGACAAATTGGAATGATCAAGCCAAAGCAGTTATTTATGCATGGTATGGGGGACAAACAGGCAATCAGGCTTTAGCTGAAATAATTTCAGGAAAAATTAATCCTTCGGGTAAACTCCCGGTAACTATAGAAAAAGATTTTAAGGACTCGCCGGGATACGGTTATATTCCGGAAGACGAATCTCTTTATACAGGCTGGAATGCGGAAGAAGAAAAGGCTCGGTCAGTTTATGATGTTCACTACAAGGAAGGTGTATTTGTCGGGTACAGATGGTATGAACATAAAAAAATTGAACCGCTCTATTCATTCGGGCATGGTTTATCGTATACAGATTTTGAATATTCCGGCTTGAATATATCTCCGGAAAAGTTTCAAGAAAGTGATTCGGTTATTGTAAGCTTTAGCTTGAAAAATATCGGGGCCGAAGAAGGAATGGAAGCTGCACAGGTCTATGTCCATGATGCCGAAAGTTCTGTCCCACGTCCGAATAAGGAACTAAAGGGGTTTGAAAAAATAAATCTGCAGCCTGGAGAAAATAAAACAGTCAGAATGAAGCTGACTAAAAAAGATTTTTCATACTGGAACCCACTAACAAAAAATTGGTTTGCTGAAAAAGGTAAATTTATAATTCAGGTGGGTTCTTCATCAAAGAATATAAAATTAATAAAAGAGATAGAGTTGAATTGAATATCACTGGCCAATTTTGGCATAGGGATAATAATTTAGAGTAAAATTATCTGTTTTCCAGTTTCTCTATTTTTGCCCAGGTGTCTTTCAATGCAACGGTTCTGTTGAATATAAGATTTTCACTTTTCGAATCGAGATCGGTACAGAAATATCCGGTTCTTTCGAACTGATATTTATCGTCCGGCGAGGTATTTTTCAAACTTGGTTCAACTTTACAGTTTGTAAGTATTTCCAGAGATTTTTTATTTATATGATTTAGCCAGAAAGGTCCGCCCGGATCTTCCACATCAAACAGCCTGTCGTAAAGCCTTACTTTTGCAGTTAAACAATGGTCCGCTGATACCCAATGAATTGTTCCTTTTACTTTCCTGCTGCTTTCAGGCGAGCCGCTTTTAGTCGCGGGATCGTAAGTGCAGCGCAGTTCAACAATTTCTCCATGGGAGTTTTTAATTACTTCTTCGCATTTTATTATATACGCATAGCGGAGTCTAACTTCTTTCCCTGGTGAAAGCCTGTAATATTTTTTTGAGGGATTCTCCATAAAATCCGTCTGCTCAATATAGATAACACGTGAGAAGGGGATTTTCCTTGTACCCATTTTTTCATCTTCAGGATTATTAATTGCTTCCAGTTCTTCAGCGATACCTTCTGGATAGTTAGTCAAAACAACTTTAAGCGGATTCAATACTGCCATCACTCTTGGAGCTCTTTTGTTTAGATCTTCTCTTATGCTGTACTCCAATAATGCTACATCTATAATGGTATCTCGTTTGGCAACTCCAACCCGGTCAGCAAAATTTCTAATGGATTCCGGAGTGTAGCCTCTTCTTCTCAATCCCGAAATGGTGGGCATCCGCGGATCATCCCATTCGTTTACATATCCATTCTGAACAAGTTCAAGCAGCTTCCTTTTGCTCATAACTGTATAGGTGAGATTAAGCCTGGCAAATTCAATCTGCCGCGGGTGATGAATTCCGAGCTTGTCTAAAAACCAGTCATAAAGCGGCCGATGAATTTCAAATTCAAGTGTACAAATAGAATGAGTGATTTTTTCAATGGAATCACACTGACCATGGGCCCAATCGTACATCGGGTAAATACACCATTTATCGCCGGTTCGATGATGGGAAGCATGACGGATTCTGTACATAATCGGATCGCGTAAGTTCATATTGGGGGAAGACATATCAACTTTTGCCCTGAGGACATGTTCGCCGTCTTTAAATTCACCACTTTTCATTTTTTCAAAAAGAGCTAGATTTTCCTCAACCGGCCTGTTCCGGTAGCGGCTTTCCTTCCCTGGTTCGGTTGGAATCCCTCTATAGTCTTTTATTTCTTCCATTGATGAGGAATCGACATAAGCATCTCCCTGTTTAATTAGCTGAACGGCGTATTCATAAAGCTGATCAAAATAATCGGAAGCATAATAAAGACGGTCGCCCCAGTCGAATCCGAGCCATTTTACATCATCGATAATTGATTCAACATATTCAACATCTTCTTTTTCAGGATTTGTATCATCAAAACGAAGGTTGCATAAACCTTTATATTCCTCCGCTAATCCAAAATTAAGGCAGATAGATTTTGCGTGCCCGATATGAAGATAGCCGTTCGGTTCGGGAGGGAACCGCGTATGAACTTTTTCATCATAGCGTTTATCTTTAATATCCTGGTTGATTATCTCCTTAACAAAATTTGTTGAAACAGGGAGATTATTCGAATTTAAATCTTTATTTACCTTTGATTTGCTTAAGTCTTTGTCTTTCAATTAGCTCCTTTAGATGTTTAATCTATTTTGATTTTTTCAACGGCAGAATAAATTCTTTCAACAGATTTGTCCTTGCCAAGTATATATAAAATATCAAATATGCCGGGACCGGTTCCTGTGCCCGAAAGAGCCAGTCTCAGCGGGTGAATTAATTTACTTGGAGAAATGTTCAGCCTTTCCGCTGTCGATCTTAAGGTTGTTTCAAAATCATTTTTGCCGGGGCTGGATAATTTATTAAAATTTTCAGCCAGTAATTTCAAATATTCCGGCGTCTCTTTTCCCCAGTTTTTCAGAATCATTTTTTCCTCATAGCTTACCGGATCTTCAAAGAAATAAAAGGCTTTTTCCAGATAATCACGTACAAAAGAAACCCGCTCCTTCATTGCTTCGACAACCAGCAGCAAGTATTCATCGGAATATTCCGCCGGATTATATTTTGAATTTTTTAATTCTTCCCTTAACATTTGAAGAATCTCTTCAGATGTTTTGTTCCGGAGATGTTCCGCGTTCAGCCAATTTAATTTTTCAAGATTAAAGATTGCACCTGATTTGTTAACACGCTCCAGCGAAAATTTTTCAATGAGCTGATCTATTTTATAAAATTCCTGGTCATCCCCGGCGGTCCATCCGAGTAATGCTACAAAATTAATAAGTGCTTCCTTTAGGTATCCTTTTTTCCGGTAATCTTCAACGGCTACATCTCCCTGTCTTTTACTCAGCTTTGATCTGTCGGTATTGAGGAGAAGAGGAAGGTGGGCAAAAGCAGGTATTTCCCAGCCTAAGTAATTGTAAAGCAAAATATGTTTCGGAGTTGAAGACAGCCATTCTTCACCTCTAATTACATGGGTAATCTTCATTAAATGATCATCTACAACATTAGCCAAATGATATGTCGGGTATCCATCGCTTTTAATAAGAACCTGATCATCGACGGTATCGCTGCTGAACTCAACATTTTCTCTGATTATATCCGCAAATGCAATTTTTTCATGAAGCTGAACATTAAGCCTAATAACATGCGATGCTCCTTTTTTCAGCTTTTCCGAAACTGTTCCCGGAGAGAGCTTCAGGCAGTGTTTATCATACATCGACTGTAAACCGGCTTTCTGCTGTTCTTCTCTTAAACTCTTCAATCTTTCCGGCGTACAAAAACAATAATATGCTTTCCGTTCTTTAACAAGACTTTCGGCAAATTGTCTATAAATTTCAAGCCTTTCCGATTGAAGATAGGGAGCATGTTCGCCGCCGACAAAAGGGCCTTCATCATACTTCAACCCGATCCAGTCCAGAGTTTGAATTAAGTTTTCTACAGCATTTTCAACATATCTTGAGCGGTCGGTATCTTCAATTCTTAAAATGAACTGCCCATTATTTCTTTTTGCAAAAAGATAATTATATAAAGCTGTTCTTAATCCGCCTACATGCAGATATCCTGTAGGACTGGGAGCAAAACGTACTCTGACAGATTCATTAATCATCTATTGAATAAAAATCTAATTTTATAAACGATTTTGACAAAGTTAATAAAAAAATTCCTGTTATTTTTAGGTAAAGAGGAGATAATATGAAGTTAAGGTAGGAGATTAGCTTTAACTAACCGGGATCTTGCTTTCAGTGTAATGTTTTACTTTTTCAATAAATTCGTGGCTATCAATAGGTTTTGGAATATAATCTGTAACACCTGCTTCCAGACATTTCTCACGGTCTCCTTTCATTGCAAAAGCCGTAAGTGCAATTATCGGAGTTTCCTTATATTCCTGCAGCTGACGAATTTTTTCGGTTGCTTCAAAGCCGTTCATAACGGGCATCTGCATATCCATTAAAATTAAGTCGAATTTTTCTTTCTGAACCTGTTCAACTGCTTCCAATCCGTTTTCAACAACCGTTATATGATCGTAATTGTTCTTTTTCAGCAGTCTGGTTACAATAATCTGCGAATGTTTATAATCTTCAACCAGCAGAATTTTTATTATATTCTCACCAGGTGCTGAAGGAGCCGGAGTTCTAATTGTCTCATCAAAACTGTTAATCATTGCATGTATTGTATCGGCCAAATCCTCGATATTTGTACTGTTCTTTTCGAGAAGCTCATTGAATAATCCGTCTATCTTCTGCAATTCTTCCTGATAGTTTTCTTTCCCGGTATAAATGACGACCGGCAGTTTTGCAAATTTGGGAGTAGTCTTAATTTGTTTAATTAAATCGTATCCGTTTAATTCAGGCATTTCCAAATCAATAATTGCAATATCAAGATTCATATCCTCAATCATGCTCATAACTTTAGTTGAATCTGATTCTGCGACGGGAATGTAGCCGGCCTGCTCAATGGCTTCGATGATCAAGCTTAAAGTAGGAACATCATCATCAACAATTAAGATATTGGATTCTCTTTTTAATTTATAGCTCTGCAGTACTTCGACCAGGTATTTATATTGGATAGGTTTTTCCAGGTATTCAACTGCTCCCATTAAGAAAGCTTTCTGCTGTTCTGCTTCAATTGAACAAATAATTACCGGAGTATTTTTTGTGTGCTTGAATTCTCTAATTTTTTTAAGCAGATCAAGGCCGTTAGTATCGGGTAAAATAATATCCAGAAGTATTGCAAGAAAACTTTCTTTTTCGATTATCTTCAAAGTTTTTTCTGCAGAATTAACAATGGTAGGATCATAACCCCATTTTATCAAATAATTGCTCAGCAGCTTTGAGGTTGCGTAATCATCTTCAACCACAAGAACTTTATTTTTCTTTACAGGTTTTGGCGGCGGAGGAACTTCTTTCTCAACTTGGGGAACTACCTCTACTTCAATATTAAAATTGTATAAAATTCCTTTTCCTATAGAACTGGATACTTCAATATAGCCATTAAGCAGTTGTATGAACTTCTTTGAAAGTGTTAATCCTAAACCTGTGGCAGTCCCGAGCTTATTATTGCCAAGCTCGAATATCGAGAACGGATTAAATAATTCTTTCAATTTATTTGAAGGCAACCCGGAGCTTGTATCGGTTATTTTGAAATTTAATTTATCTTTTGCAGAGAGTGAAACCGAGATGGTTATTTTTCCTCTTTCGGTAAGCCGTAGAGAGTAGGTAATAATATTCAGCAGAATATATCTTAATTTCTGATTATCTAGATTTATCAGTTCCGGGAGATCTTTATCAAAGTTAGTAATGAAATCTAATTTTTTGACGTCTATTTTTTCGCGGAACAGCTTAATAATTTCTTCAACAAAGCTTTTGATATTTACAGGCGTTCTGGTTTCCTTATTGGTTCCTGTTTCAATTTTTGCAATATCGATAATATCGTTCAGGAGAGAGAGGAGGTTAAAAGAATTCTGTTTTAGAGTAGAAACATATTCGGCTTGTGTAGAAGTCAAATTATCTTCATTAAGAAGGGAAGCGAATCCCATTATGCTATTAATTGGAGTTCTTAACTCATGCGCTATATCCGAAATTATTTGTCCGGAGGAAAAACTGAAACCGCCTGTTCTCCCCAGCCATATTTTAACAATATTGCCTATGGCATCGGCGATTGTCCTTATACTATCTATGTCGCTTTGGGCAAATTCGGATTTCTTGGATATCTTGAAAAGTACTTTATCATTTTCATCAATTTTAATAAGCAGACAGCCTTCGTGATTAACAACGTCGGTAGTTTGAATTTCGCACTCCTGCTGGATGTCGAATGTAATTGATTCCGGCTGAGAAAAAATCGATTTGCAGAAATTGCAATAGAAGTTATTATTTTTAATGTAGGTTTTTTTTGCTGCCGATGATTTCCCAAGCATTAAAAGCCCGGAATCTTCAATCACTTTAAAGAAAAGTATAGCCTGTAGATCATATTGAGTGCAGATATATTCGCACAGGCTATCCGGGAATTCTTGAGACCCCTTAACAGCAAGGGAGATGAGATCGTTATATTTGATTAAAAAATCGAGTTTAGCGCTATGCATTAGTTTTGTTGATGGTAAAGAATTCTGCTAAAAAACCTTCCTAAATTCTTTGCATAAATATAAAATTCAGAAATTAAAAAGAAAAATTCGTGCCGGGAATTTAAAAAATACTAAAATCTGTTCAACCTTGTAAATGTTTAATTTTTAAGCCAAAACGAAAAAAAATTCCTCTTAGCTTTTGATCATAAAAAATATTTGAGTATTTTCTGTATAGTTTTATCTCATGAATGAGAATATTTTACATCTCCAAATTCCATCTGATAAGATTTTATTGACTCGCATTAAACAAAGAAAGAATGATTTAAATGTCCAAAAATATAGATCTTCTGATTGCTGAAGATGAAAATATCATAGCAAAAGATATATCACGGGTTGCAAGAAAATTGGGTTACAGGGTTGCAGATTTTGTGAAATCCGGGGAGGAAGTGATAAAAAAAGCGGAAGAACTTAAGCCTGATTTGATTCTAATGGACATTCTGCTTCAGGGGAATATTAATGGGATTCAAGCTGCTGAAAGAATTAAAAATTCAGTTGATATACCAATTGTTTTTCTTACCGCTCTTGCAGATGAAGAAACACTGCAACAGGCTAAAATAACCGAGCCGTTCGGCTATATCTTAAAACCGTTTGATGAAAGGACTCTTCATTCTTCAATTGAGATGGCATTATACAAGCATAAAATCAGTATAAATTTAAGAGAAAGAACCAGAGAGCTCGAGAGAGAGAAAAAAAGAACAGATGAACTCCTTCATAATATTCTGCCGGCAGATATAGTGAGAGAATTAAAGGAAAAAGGGAGAATAACTCCGCGTGAATATAAGATGGTCACTCTTTTGTTTACGGATTTTCAAGGATTTACCTCATTAGCCGTACAAATGCCTCCAAATATTTTAGTTGATGAATTGAATGACATTTTCAAGCATTTTGATGCTATCGTTGATAATTACGGTTTGGAGAAACTGAAAACAATAGGCGATTCATACATGCTGGGCGGAGGTTTTCCAAAAGAATCTGAAAATCATGCATTTGATGTTGTATCGGCAGCAATTGAGATGAATAAATATATTAACTCTAGAAACAAAACTTCCAAGTTTATTTGGAAAATGAGAACAGGAATTCATTCCGGAAATGTAATTGCAGGTGTAATCGGTAAAAAGAAATTTACTTACGATGTTTGGGGAGATACAGTAAATATTGCAAACAGAATGGAAAGATTCAGCAAACCGGGAGAAATAAACGTCTCCCAAACGACCTACTCTTTAATTAAAAATCATTTCGAATGTGAATTCAACAGCAAAATTGAATTAATGGGGTGCAAAGAAATGAAAATGTTTTTTGTGAAGAAAAAAAAGGTTTATAAGAAACAGGAAGTTAACGTAGCTGTATAGAAAGCAGGAAATTAATATAGCTGGTAAAAATCCGCACGAAAACTTTTCGTATTAAAATGCAGAATTTTATTTATTAAAAAATTTTTTAGGCCTTTCACACTCTTTTCTTTAAATAAAATCCCTTTTAAAAATTAAATATGTGGCATATCAATTGCATTTTTTCGTGAAATAAGTAATGTAAAATAAATTAGGAGGGCGCCGGATGTTCGTGCATTACTATTCCAAATAAAAGAGAAGCCTCATGAAAGAAAATCAAATTAAAATACTTATAGCTGAAGATGAGCTTATCATTGCTCTTGATATAAAGAAAATGCTGAAAAAGAGCAGTTATAAGATCTGCTCAGTAGTCTCTTCGGGGGAAGAAGCAATTAAAAAAGCTTCGGAAGAAAAACCAAACCTGATTATTATGGATATAATGCTGAAAGGTTCAATTAATGGAATACAAGCAGCCGAAATTATTTCAAAAGGACAAAACATTCCGATTATATTTCTAACCGCTATTGCCGACAGTGAAACATTGGAGAAAGCCAAAATAACTGAGCCCTTCGGCTATATTATAAAACCTTATGATGAGAGGACGCTGCGCTCTGCAGTTGAAATGGCTCTGTACAAGCATAACGTTGAAACAGAACTAAAGCTCAAGACCATTGAACTGGAAGAGGAAAAAAACAAAGCAGACAGCTTGATCCATAATATACTTCCTGCGGATATTGTGAGCGAACTGAAAATTAATGGTAAAGTAAATCCGCGGTATTATGCAGCTGCAACCGTTCTCTTAACTGAATTTTGCGATTTTTCTACGATAGCATTGAGCTATTCTCCCGAAAAACTGATGCTTGAATTAAATGATATCTTCAATAATTTTGATCTTATAACCGAACGGTTCGGCCTGGAAAAATTAAAGACTATTAATGATTCATATATGGTATGCGGCGGAGTTCCTAAAGAATTTGATGATCATGCTGTTAAAGTCGTCCGTGCTGCTGTTGAAATGCAGCGTTTTATCAGGACAAAAAATGAATCATCCCAAATAAACTGGAAACTCAAAATTGGAGTAAACTCAGGACCGGTAATAGCTGGAATTGCTGGTACAAATAAATTCTCATACGACATTTGGGGGCATACGGTTAATATGGCGAGCAGGATTACCGGCAGCTGTCTGCCCGGGTTAATAAATATCTCCGGTTCTACATATAAACTGGTACAGAAATATTTTAATTGTGTCTATAGGGGAAAGCTGAACTTCGAAGGAAAAAAAGGAATCCACATGTATTTCATAAATTATGATGATTTTTCGGAAGTGTTCGAAAAAACTATGAAGCCTTCTTTAAAATCTAAAAAATTAAAAGTTGAAGTCTAACTGAACACTAAGCTTATTATCAAGATTCCCCGGAATTTTTTCATCTCCCGAATACAGGAATTTTTCCTCCGGTTTATATACTTCGGAATATTTGCACGAAACTGCCATACTATTTACCGGTTTGTACCTGAGTACGAAATACCATTTTACTCCTTCCCCATACAATGCTGAATTTGTAGATATTCCCTGCAGATCGTTTTCATATCCATAGACTGCAGAATTAAACGAATCGGTTTTAAAGAAAATAATTCTGGATGAAAACGTGACTTTAGCAAATAAACTAAGCCTTAAATCCTGAAAAAATAAAATTCCCTGCTCATTTAAACTTAATTTTTCGATGCTGAAATTATTAATTTCAAATCTTCCCTTAATCCGGATTTTTCTTGAAGCGGTATAGATCAGATCCAGCCGAAGACTTTTTTTAATTTGATCAACCATAATCTTTGATAAATCAAGGGATCCTGCAGTTTCTTTATTTTCATGTTTAATTCTGATTTTAGTTTCAAATTTCGGCAGCGGTTTTGAATGCAGACTGATTAAAAATTCGCTGCCTCCGGCAGGAAGAGGAACCCGGTATCCGGCATATGGAAATTTAAATTGATCATAGTAGAAATTTATTATCCCAATTTTTGTTTTCCACCTGATACCGCTGTAAAAACCGACTTCATTTTTTCCCGAAGCTTCTGCCAGTGCAGCGCCGTGCAGGCTGTAATAATTCCGCGGATAATTTCTAATTGATGTTATAAAGGAAAAATCTTTACTAACAGAGATAATTAATCCGTTAATTGAAGCTGCGGATATTCCGTTATAAGAGACTTCTCCGAAAAGATTTATTGAATGATAATAGAAATCGTAATAGACAGAACTATAATTAAATTTGTTTCCGGTTATATCATAGACGCTGGAGTGCATGAAAGGATAGGAAAATTTCGAATTGAAATATAATGCCCCGATGTTCAAATTAATTCCCGTTGTTTTAAAGTCGGACGAGTAATCAGCCTTAGCTCCGATTAATGTTTCTTCTGCTTTTTTTCTTTTTAATTGTTCATTATCTGTTCTGTGAAATCCGGTTAAAGGAGTTGAAGAAATAGAATAACTTGAGGAATCAATATTTGCATCGAATTTATTTTTTGAATAAAATGCCGTAAAAGAGAAATTCCCCAGCATAATTTCACCGGCTGCCCCGCGGAAAAATCTGTTTTCATCTGTGCTTTTGTAGGCTTTAATATTTTTACCGTATTTTTTAACAGGGAAGACTGCTTCACTTCCTTTTGAAAAACCGTAAGGACTCCACAAAGTAATTCCTTGTCCCCCTTCTATCATATAGTCGCCGATTAATAAATTTTTCAGAACCCCAATATCTTTAACAGAGAGAAAGAAAGAAGTAAATTCATCTATGCGTTTTTCACCGGGGTCTTTTTCAGTAAGAACTCCGAATTGATATCTTCTTTGATAATCGCCGATAAACCTGTTATAGTATTTGAATCCAGATCCTTCGAATTTATTTTCTTTATATGCATCTCTAGTCTGTAAATCTTTCGCAGCCCGGCTTCTGATATTCAAATCCGAATTGCCGGCAACTCTGCCGAAAAGATCTTCTTCTTTTTCAGTCTCCATACTCTCATAACTAACGGTAAGAAACGGAAGAATTCTAGGAATGATTTCCGGAGAAATTTCTTTTACCGAATAAAGCTCATTAGTGGAAAAGAAAGGACCGAATTTTTGTCTGTATTCAAGAATTTTATTTGCCGTATTTAGATCTAAATAGGGGACCGATAAAAGTTCTGAAATTTCTGCTGTGTTAAGATTTACCGGATTATTAAGTTGTTCTTCAATAACCTCATAAGCGCTTGAGTTATCGGATTCCTCCTCTTGTTCCTGAATTAGATCCTCAACTGCTTCACTCTCATCGAAATGCAAAGAATCCCATTGAGGAAAGATCGATGAGCTGGATAATATAAATATTATCGGCAGATAGAATTTCAAAAATTTCTTCCGGACTAAATTTTAAAACTTTTAAGGATTATTCTTTTTTCCCAAGGTATTCTCTAATTCTGACGGTTCGCGTGCTTCCTTCTGCAAAACTGATGATTATTCCTGCCTGGTGTGTCAGCCCCAAATCAGGATGATTAATTACTGCATAATCGAGACTGAAAAAAGAATAATTAATTCCCATTCCCCCTGAATAGCTACTTGGATTATTGGAGAAACCGGAACGCAGGGAGATATTTTCCATAATGTCATAATTTATTCCCGCCTGCAGAGCGGCATCATAACGTATGTCCTTCTCGATAGAAAAATTGAATGAGAGCTGATTTACAATGTCATAGCTTAAACCTGCATTCATCAATAAAGGAATTTGATCGTCTTCATTTCCGAAAGAAGCGCGGTTTATGTTGTGCACAAAAAATCCCCATCTGAAAGAATCCGATAAATAAATTAATCCTCCAATATCAAGATAAAAGACACCGGTACTTCCGTAATTTTTTATAGAAACAGTATGATAATTTACCGCTGCGCCCGCAAAAAAATTATTATTATAGTTAAATGAATAACCTAATATCAGTTTATTTTCCCTGTATAATTCAAATCCGTAGGTCATTCCGCCGAATGCGAAAGACCCTATTTTAGTTGGTTCATGGTAAGAAAAAAATCCATTTGCAAGTTCGTTAAATCCGAAAGGGGATGGTGAATAATAAATGCCTAATTCTCTCCAATTCATCTGTGAAAGTCCGGCCGGATTATTGAATAAGCAAAATACATCATTGCTCAGCGCAACATCTGAATTTGCAATAGAAATTTGTTTTGCCCCTGGATTAAGTTGTGCAAAAAAGTTTGAAGAGACTGAAACAATGTATAAAGTAAAAAGTATAAGCCGCATGCAGAAGATTCTGAATTTTATTGTTTGATTATATTGAAATTCATATATTAAGTCAACATTTTTTTTAACTTCAAGGGTATGAAATGAAACTCCTCTTTCTTCTTATTATATCCTGTTTTATGACAATTACTGCTCAGGAGTTAAATTGCATAGTGAGTGTGAATTATGAAGCAATACCGGTCGTAAACAGGGAACTGCTGAGAGATTTCAAGGATGTTATTGAAGACTATATGAATAAAACGAGGTTTACCGATATTTCATGGGAGGGAGGAAAAATTGATTGTTCTTTTACCATTTCATTCGTTGGTGCATCCAACGAAATAAATTATACAGCGCAAGTTGTAGTGCAAAGCCAGAGACCCGTTTATAAATCAACTAAAAATTCCTTAATGCTGAAAATTCTGGATGATTCATGGTCATTTGTTTATGAAAGAGGGCAGCCGCTTATTGCCAACCAGACAGTATATGATCCCGTTACCAGTTTACTAGACTATTATGCAAATATTGTCATTGGATTTGACATGGAATCGTATGAAAAATACGGAGGCACACCGTATTTTAACAGAGCTCTTGATATAGTGAACCTTGGAGCAACAAGCAGATTTTCATCAGGCTGGGAAAATAAAGGAACTACTTTCACCTTCAGCAGAAGAAAACTGGCGGAAGATGTGCTAAATGAAAAATACCGTCCTTTCAGAGAAGCATTTTATGAATATCATTATAACGGGATAGATATATTTGAAGAAGATAATCAGGCAGGTGCAGAAAAGATTGTAAGTCTTGTTAATTTGTTGGAATCAATGAGAAACAAGGTCGATTTAAATAGCGTATTGGTTAAAGTATTTTTTGATGCAAAAAACGGAGAGATAGTTGAATATTTGAAAGAATATCCTGATAAAGGAGTATTTAAAACTTTAATAAAGCTCGATCCTCCTCATGCATCTAAATATCAAAATGCGATGAATGAAGGATAAATATTTTTATTTATGGATTTATTGCATCCCTGTATTTAATGCTGAAAAAGAGAAACAAAATAAAAACTGCTAAAATAATCCACCTCAGGTTTATTGTTAGGAGTTTATGGCTTATGACAAATAGAAACATTGCTATTTCTGAAATTCTATAGAACACTTTATCTTTTTTGATAATTAATTCAGTTATCTGCCAAAGTATTGTTAGTAATAAAATGTAAGGTAATGCAGTTTCGGCATATTTCATAAAAGTGCTTTTACCGAAAACAATTGTTTCAATTGTAATGATGAAGCTTATAATGTAAAGAATACGGAATAGAATTTTGTAAAAATATTTTAAGATATCCAATTAACCCCTGCTCCCTGTTTATTTTTTCCCGACCTAAAAAAACAGATGAAAGCCAATGAAGAAAATATATCTAATCTTATACTAAATTTTTATTTCATACATACGGTATTTTTTATAAACATCCGCATTCATCACCTCGAGTCCGCGCTTCATCATTTCGTTATCTTCAAGAACCCAGCTTGCTTCGCCTAACCTGATGCCTACCTTATCGGCCCGGTTCACAATTTCCCAATAAAGAATTGAATCGATTCCTTTCTTCTGAAATTCCGGTATAACTCCGAGTGCAATAATACGCGCCCATTTTATTTTCTTTTTATCAGTCATCAGTTTTATAAAACCAAAAGGAAAAAGTTTTCCGTTAAGTTTTTTAAATATAAAATTGTAATCGGGCATAACCAG
>DAISZW010000003.1:0-30033 GCA_036824595.1 Ignavibacteriaceae bacterium | reverse complement strand
TAAGCATAAAGATCTTTAGCTTTTTTTAAGCCGTAGTTTTCACACAAATCCAGGTAGTATTTAGGATTGTAAGGCATTAAGAGTCTTGGATAATCATCAAATCCTTCAAGCAGCATTCCATACTCATCATTACTGGATGGATTTGCCGGGCCTCTCATTGAAGTTAGTCCTTTAGCCTTTAGCCAGTCTTTTACTGCATCGAATAAAGAATTAGCCACCTGCTGATCATTTATACATTCAAAGAAACCGAAGAAGCCTGTATTGTCGTTATGATGAATGTTGTGGAGGTCGTTTTTTATTGCCGCGATTCTCCCGGTTATCTCTCCATTTTTTTCAGCCAGGAAAAGTTCAGCTTCCGAATGCTTGTAAAAAGGATTTTTCTTTTTATCAAACATTTTTTTTCTATCCATAATCAAGTGAGGAACCCAGTATTCATTTTCTTTATAAATCCGCCAGGGAAACTTAATAAACTGTATTAAGTCTTTACGGGATTGAACAGTTCTGATTTTTATACTCATAATATTTTCCTTAGAGATAAAAAAGCTGTTTAAAAAATCTGCCTTTATGTGGAATATTTTTTTGAAAAGATAAAATATCCGCAGCGGATTCCCCGGATAATATTTTCTGAGACAGCCTGCTGACTAAATTAAACCTAATTTTTTCCCGGTCCGCTGAAAGATATCCAGTATTTTATCTAGATGTTCGTCTTCGTGGGTTGCCATGTAGCTTGTCCGCATCATTTGTCTTCCGGGCGGTACGCCGGGTGATATAAACACATTTACGAATACACCCTCGTCAAAAAGCATTTTCCACATTTTAAAAGCAATCCCATCCTCTCCCACTATAACCGGAACTATTGCAGTTCTTCCATCTAAGACAGTAAATCCTGCTTCTTTAAATCCCTTTCTCATTTTGCTTGCATTTCTCACCAGCCTTTCAACTCTTTCAGGTTCTTTCTTGAGAATGTCGAGTGCAGCTAATGTTGCAGCAACGGACGCCGGGGTTGGAGAAGCGCTGAAAATCAATGCCGGTGAATGGTGCTTTATATAATCAATTACTTTGGCAGCACCGGCAACAAATCCGCCAAGTGATGCAAAAGTTTTACTGAAAGTCCCCATAGTCATATCAATTTCATTTTCCAGATTAAATTCGCTGGCCGTTCCGCGGCCGCCTTTTCCGATTACACCGACCGCGTGTGCATCATCAATTAAAATCTTTGCATTATTTTCTTTTGCAATTTTATTCATCTTCGGAAGGTCGATTATTTCGCCTCCGGTGCTGAAAACTCCGTCGCTTACAATAAGCTTAGCGGCATCTTTAGGAATTTTCTTGATAACACGGTCAAGATCATCCATGTCATTATGCTTATATCTCACAAATTCTGCGGAAGCAGCTTTGGCCATCATATTCCCGGCAACTAAACATGCATGATTATCTCTATCCGAAATAACATATTCTCCGCGTTGTACCAAAGTTGGAATGATTCCCTGGCCTGTTTGATAACCGGTGCTGAATAACAGAACGGCTTCCCGGTTGAAAAACTCCGCAAGCTTCTCTTCCAATTCTATATGAAGATCAAGCGTACCCGTAAGATAGCGTGAACCTGAACATCCGGTTCCATATTTTTCGACAGCTTTTATAGCAGCCTCTTTAACCTTTGGATGCGCAGTAAGCCCCAAATAATTATTTGAGCCAGCCATTATGACTTTTCTGCCTTCAATTTGTACTACGGGTCCCTCGTTCTCTTCGATCGGCCTGAAGTAAGGGTAGAGCCCCATTTTTTTTATTTCGTCAGCTCTTGTGAAATCATAACACTTTTTGAATAGATCCAATAATTCCTCCTGAAGTAAAGATTATAGATTAATTTATATTAGACTGCCCCTCGATAGGCAGATAGGAAATAATTTGGTAAATTTCGCCGTAAAATCTATCATTTAATAGTAAGAAAATCAATTAATAGTAAGAAATCAATTAAACAATGGGAACTAACAATATTGCTGTTGTTACAGGAGCAAATGGTTTTATAGGAAGTCATTTAGTTGACCTTCTTCTTAAAAAAGGAATTTCTGTTCGCTGTATTACCCGCAAAAGCAGCAAGCTCACCTGGCTCGTAGGAAAAGATATTCAAGTTTTTAGCTGCGGATTAAACGATAAAGAAGAAATAAAAAAAGTATTTGAAGGAGCAGATTATATTTTTCATATTGCCGGTGTGGTAAAATCAAAATCAAAAGAGGGATATTTTAAAGGGAATGTAGATACTACTCATACTTTGCTGAATGCAGCTTTAAATAATAATTCTTTAAAAAAATTTTTGGTGGTCAGCAGTCTTACTGTTGCCGGACCGGCTTTAAATGGAAAGCCGGTAGACGAAAATTCCGAATGCAAACCAATAACAACATACGGCAGAAGCAAACTTGCCCAGGAAGAACTTACAAAATCATATAGAGATAAGATACCGGTAACAATCTGCAGAGCACCTGCAATTTACGGTGAGAGAGATACTGAGATTTTAATATTTTTTAAAACTTTTAGCAAAGGATTGATGACTACAATCGGATTTAACAACAAGAGGCTGAGTCTGCTGCACGTTAGGGATTTAGTGAACGGATTATATTTAGCCGCAATTAATAAAAAAGCTGAAGGAGAAACATATTTTATAAGTTCCGAAAAGTTTTATACATGGCAGGAAGTAGGGAAGATTACAGAAAAGATAATGGGTAAAAAACCGATAAAAATAAAGGTACCCCATTTCGCCGTTTATTCAATTGCTGCAATTGCCGAATTTTTTTCAGTCTTCAGCAGCAAAGCTGCTACTATAAATATTGAGAAGGCGAGAGATATAACTCAGCTTGACTGGATCTGTGATACAAGTAAAGCAATTAAAGATCTGGGATACAGACAAGAGATTTCAATTGAAGAGGGGATAAAAAGTACAATTGACTGGTACAGGGAGATGAAGTGGATCTAATAAATTTCAGATTTTGAATTTCGAATTGCGGATTTATAATCCGAAATCCAAAAACTTGCCCGACGGCAGTCAGGTCCGCATTGCGAAATTAATTATTCTGTGCTCCTTCCCTAATCCAGGTTTTCACACCATTGATTTGATTTACCGTTAATGGGGGATAGCCAATCGGCGGCATTGGGGAAACAGAAGCTTGCGCTTCAATCGCCCAAACAAGACTGCTGTTATCCGGTTCTCCTCTAGCTACAACGGATGGATCTGCGGTTGTATTTGCCCATGAAGTCAAACATAAACCGTCCGCTCTCGTTGCATCGTCATGGCATCCGGCAGAAGCACACTTTAAATTAAGAACAGGCTGAATATGCTGCGAATAGCTGACGTCTTTATCCGGAATAATTCTCTTATCTAAATCATCAGTAGTGATTGTATCATCACATCCAGAATAAAAAACAAGACCGGAAATCGTCAATAGAAATATTGACCAAATAATATTTTTCATACGGTGAAATTATATTTAATAAATTTATCAAACAATGAATTTTACAATCTACCGCCAGATAAATCTGCCTGATAATTTAACTGATTGACTAAACAAAATTACTTGCATATTTTTGTCCGTAAGGTGTTTTTTTAATGGGGCTATAGCTCAGCTGGGAGAGCGCTTGAATGGCATTCAAGAGGTCAGGAGTTCGATCCTCCTTAGCTCCACACCAAAGTTCAAGTGTAAGCCTGCCTGCCGCAGGCAGGTTCAGGTTCAAGAGGGAAAATTCACAGGCAAAAAACCTAAAAAGTTTATCCTTAATCTTTAACTTGAACTTTAACTTGAACTTTAACTTGAACTTAAACTTTTTCGGGGCTATAGCTCAATTGGGAGAGCGTCTCGTTCGCAACGAGAAGGTTGGCGGTTCGATCCCGCTTAGCTCCACTTTAGAATCTTAGTTTACTAGACTTCATTTTTTGACATTCAATTATTCATTCCAGTACTGTAAAACTCATCAAAAACAGCTAAAATGTAAATAGTTTGGACAGACTGAACTTGCTCTTGAGCATCCTCTTTCGGTATCTTTGCCCAATGAAATTACTGCCTGTTAATAAATTCTACAAAAAAATCCTTAGACTTGCTCTCCCCGCAATTGCCGGTTTATCTTCGCAAATGGTTGTTTCGCTTGTTGATACTGCTTTAGTAGGCAGACTCGACAATGCTTCTTATGCTTTGGCTGCAATGGGCTTGGGAGTATTAGCTACATGGGCTTTAATAAGCTTTTTTTCAAGTCTTGCAACAGGTACACATGTGTTGGTAGCACGAAGATTTGGCCAGCGGTTTTATGAAGAGTGTTCAATTGCATTAAGTAATTCACTTATTATTGCTATTGTCGTAGGCACTTTGGTTACTTTAATTGCGGTATTAGGCGCTCATGAGGCAGCGGATTTTTTTGCAGCAGATAAAACAGTTGGAAAATATGCAGGTGACTTTATCTTCTTTAGATTTCTCGGTATCCCATTCTTCCTAGTCTCGGTTTCGTTCAGAGGTTTTTTCTTCGGAATAAATAAGACCAAGATATTCATGTTTTCTGGAGTTCTAATCAATCTTCTGAATATCATTTTTAACTATATTTTTATTTATGGAAAATTAGGCGCGCCTAAAATGGGAGTGGCCGGATCCGGTTTAGGATCCACACTTGCAACGGCTTTTGATGCTTTATTTTATTTCATAATTATCATGCTTCCATCATATAGAAACAAATATAAAATTTTCAAAAACTTCAGACTTAATTTCAACATTATAAAAACTATTTATAAAATTTCACTGCCGGTTTCTTTTCAAAACGTTTTTATTCTTATCGGTTTTCTAAGCTTTATCGCAATTACAGGTTTGATAGGAATTAAGGAACAGGCAGCTACCCAGGCTATTACCAGTATATTGTTCATATCTTTTTTACCCTGTTTTGGTTTTGGAATAGCTGTGCAGACTTTGGTTGGAAATAACATCGGATCAAATAAGTTTAGCCTGGCAAAAATTTACGGATATGAGACTGCAAAAATCGCAACTTACTATACTCTCTTCTTAGGAGCTGTATTAATAATTTTTCCCGAAATTATGCTTCTGATTACTACAACGGACAATTCTATTATTGAAACGGCAAAGCCGTGCTTAAGAATTGCCGGAGTGGCGCAAATATTTTATGCAACCGGTGTGGTTCTTGCAAATGCACTGCAAGCTGCCGGGAAAACTTTTTTTGTGATGAGCGCTGAAGTTATAACAAACCTTTTTGTTTTTGTCCCGCTTGCGTATCTGCTTGGAGTATTTTTCGGATTGGGATTAGTCTGGTCATGGGTTGCTTTAATGATTTATATTATTGCTTATTCTGCAATAATTTATATTAAATTCAGTACAAAACTATGGTACAAATGAAAATTATTTTGAGTTAAATTCCTTTCAAGTATTTAATCATTAGTCATCTTCTTTAATAATGCAGTCCTTTTCTTCTTTCAATATTAATTTCATTTCTCTATTTTCACAAGACAAATATTTTATATGAATCCTTTTCTAATCTTTAAATGAACAAAAAAAAATCTCTAACCATTCTGATCATCCTTATCTTTTCCTGCATAAATTACTCCCAAATATCAATTAAAAAGATCGAACCACCGAATTGGTGGATAGGGATGAATTATAATAAAATACAATTGATGGTTTATGGAGAAAATCTGGAAGGAGTTTCGGCAGTTTTTAATAACAGCAATATAAAAATTTTAAGAATTCATGAAGCGCAAAATCCTTCTTACATTTTTATTGATATAGAAATACCTGGAAATATATCGGAAGCAGAATATGAACTAAAATTATTTAAGAATAACAGTGAAGCATCAATTAAATTCCCGCTTCTTTATAGAAATACCGGCGGTAAAAAGTGCCAGGGATTCACGAATGAAGATGTAATTTATCTGATAATGCCTGACCGTTTTGCAAACGGAGATATCTCGAATGATAATATTTCAGGATTCCGGGATAAATTAAACCGCGAAAGCCCAATTGGCAGACATGGCGGCGATATTCAAGGAATAATAAATAAGCTCGATTATTTGAAGGAACTCGGTATCACCTCTCTCTGGATTAATCCTCTTGTTGAAAACAACTCGGGGATAAGCTACCATGGATATGCTGCAACCGATTTTTATAATATTGACCCGCGTTTCGGAACAAATATGCTGTATAAAAATCTGGTAGAAGAAGCTCATAAAAAAGATATAAAAATTATTTTAGATCATGTAAGCAATCATTGCAGCATAAACCATCCGTGGCTGAAAAATCTTCCGTTTACTGATTGGATCAACGGGAGTGTTGAAAACCATCTCCCTGCAATGCACTATAAAATGATTTATTCCGATATTCACGCCGACAGCTCTTCTATGAGAAATGTAAGCGAAGGATGGTTCGTCGACGATATGCCTGATCTGAATCAAAAAAATCCTTTTGTCGGCAATTATATAATTCAAAATACAATCTGGTGGATAGAATATTCCGGTCTTGACGGAATAAGAGAAGATACTTATCCGTATGTGGATCAAAAATTTATTTCGAAGTGGGCGAAAATAATTTTGGATGAATATCCTGAATTGAATATTGTCGGCGAAGTCTGGACAGGGAATAGTGTATTCCTGGCTGACTACCAGAAAGGAAATAGCCTGTCAATTACACCGGAAACGAATCTCCCTTCGGTAACTGATTTTGACATGCGGGATAGTTATTATGCATATCTCAGCGGGAAAGGAAGCTTATATAATATTTACGAAACTTTAACTGAGGACTTCATCTATCCTGAACCCGATAAATTAGTAACCTTTATTGATAATCACGATCTTGCCCGGGGAATGTTTTATGCAGACGGAAATATGAAGAAAGTTAAGATTGCCTTAACACTGCTTCTTACAACACGCGGAATTCCTCAAATACTTTATGCGACTGAATTAGGCATGAGGGGAGGCGAAGATCATGGAACACTTCGTTCCGATTTTCCCGGCGGATTTCCCGGTGATTCTAGAGATGCTTTTAAATATGAGGGAAGAACCGATGATGAAAATGAGATATTTAATTTTCTAAATAATCTTTTAAAATTAAGGAAAGAATACCCGGAATTATCAAAAGGGAATCTGATTCATTTTCCTCCTGAAGACGGGATTTACGTTTATTTTAAGATTTTGCAGGATCAAAAAATAATGGTAGCTGTAAATGATAATGAAAATTCAAAAGAGATTGACTTAAAAAAGGTATCTCATCATTTGATAGATGCAAAAGAAATAGAAAATCTTTTATCAGGAGAAAGTTTTCAATTCTCCGGTAATGATAAAATTATAATTAATTCAAATGATATAAGTATTTATAAAATAAAATATTAGGAGTTTTAGATAATCTAAACAATAGGGTTTATAATGCTTGGTATTCAAAAAAAATTGACAAACTCATTTTATGTTATTCTTAGCCTTCCCGCTACTGCAATGGGGTTTGCTTTATCAATCCAAATTTCGGCATTAAGCTGGATTTTAAGTACTAAGTACAATCTTGATATTCATGAAGTAGGAATAGTCTGGGCAGCAGGCCCACTGGCCGGCATTTTTGGACAGGTAATAATAGGATTAATTAGCGACAAAGTGTGGTTTTGGAGCGGAAGAAGACGTCCTTTTATTCTCATTGGCGGCTTTCTTGCAGCAATGATGCTTATTGCTTTGCCCAATTTAGAAAGAATTTCTTCATCCTTAGGGATTGGTGGAATACTCGGTGTTGCAATTGTAGTTGCCTTAACTCTTGATTTATCGATAAATGTTAGCTTTAATCCAACCCGTTCAATAATTGCCGATGTTACACCGGAAGGAGTTGAACGTACAAAAGGATATACTTGGATGCAGACAATTTCCGGAACATTTGGAGTACTTGCTTATGTAATAGGGGCCATATGGGATAATTATGTGTTGATTTATTTCGGTGTTTTTCTGGTGTTGGTGCTTTCAGTAATACCAACCTTGTTTATTGAAGAACCAAAACAGATTACAAGTACACTAGAAATAAAAAGTAAATCTTCCTTTTATCAGATATTAAATTACATACAGCCTCTTTGGGGATTTTTAATCTATTCTGTTTATGCGATAATAGTAAGACTTATGCAGGTTCAATTTGATAATTATTATGCCGAAATATTTTGTTTTATGCTTACTCTCTTTTTTATATTCAAAGTACTGATGCAGAGGACTGAGGGAAAATCTAATTCAGAGAAAGGATTAATTGGTTTTAAAAAGGTCCTTGCTGCTCATTCATTTACATGGGTTGGAATTCAGACTATGTTCGTTTATATGTTTGCATATGTTCAATTTAAAGTTTTTGCTTATCCTCAAGGGAGTACAATTCCGGAAGAGATTTCCACACAAATGGGAAAAGTTGTTACAATTAGTTTTTTAGTACTAAATGCAGTTGCTTCTATTCTGCCGGCTTTTATTCTTGAGCCTATAACAAGGAAAATAGGAAAAGTAAAAACCCATTTTATATGCATTGCTTCAATGGCAATCGGATATTTAGCATTGCTTAACTTTGGCTTTTCTGCATTTGTCATATATTTGATTATGGCTATCCTTGGAATTGGATGGGCTTCAACTATCAGTTTGCCTTTTGCGATTATATCCCAGCAAGTTGATCAATCAAGAATGGGATTATTTATGGGTTTATTCAATCTTTCCGTCGTTCTTCCCCAGCTTGTTGCTAGCTTTGGAATCGGATTAGCAGTCAGCCAGGCGGAAGATAAAAGCTTAATATTTATAATAAGCACTGTGTCTTTGACTATTTCGGCTGCTCTTTGGATGATGGTAAAGGAATCTGCAATTGCTGAAGCACCAGAAAAAGTGCCGGCTTTAGGAGGACATTGAAAAAGTTTAGAGTACTTTTTCCTTAATAAAAATACTTTTCAATTTCTAAAAATCGATTCTCAAGTAAAAACCTTTGAAATAAAAATTTCTTCCCATGCAGTATTGCTATATCCAATATGAATCTTTAAATTTAGTTCGCATTTCTATAGATTAAAAGAAATTATTTGAATTTGGCATCTTAAAGATCAAGAATAGATGAGATGAAAAGAGATACTGATGAAAATGCATTTCCTCATGTGCATCGTTATACCGACCGGCTGAAAATACTTCTGAAAACGTAAATTATAACATACTTCCGGAATAAGTAAGTCTGAAATAATAATGAATAACAATAAGCCATGATGAATTTATGCAAAAACAGGCATCAATAATGAAGTTTGTTGCAATAATATTATGAATGAATTTGATCTCAGCTAAACACCGGATTTCTCTTAATGAAAAATATTTCCCGCTTTGTTGTTATTGATGACGATCCCGTCAATAATGCATTATGTAAAATGATAATTCACCTAACTGTGGGGAAAATCGATGTTAAAACGTTCACCCTGCCGGAAAAAGGATTCAAATTTATTGAGTCGGAATATGCCCACAAAGCAAACGGATCCAGGTCTGTAATTCTTTTGGATATTAATATGCCTTTAATGTCAGGATGGGAATTTCTCGAGCGTTTTGAAGAACTTGATGAGATTATTAAAAAGCAGCTCAACATATATATTCTTTCTTCATCTGTAGATCCGCGGGATAAAGCACGTGCAGGGTCAAATAGGAATGTAGTAGATTATATTGTAAAACCAATTACAAAGGAAGTTATATTAAATATAACCTCATAGCTTATCGCAATCCCGGCCTCTGCTAAATTAAACAAAAAGAAAAGAAATTTATTTATATGGCCATTTGAGAGCTAAACCTTTTAGATAGAGGTAGTTATTTATTTTAGATCACAAGTTGATTTAAATGTGACGATCCAACTTCTTTATTTAAATAAAGGGAATTATATTAGAAGCGTCATACGATGAAATTTATTGAGATCGGTGTACGATGATGTGCCGTAACTCTCTTTATTTTGAGTAGCGGATTAGATTGGCCGGAAGAAAGAAAATATTTTCTCTAACCGGCCAATCTTTTTTTTAAGACCAAACCAAAATAGAAATCCAATCTCCATCTTCCGGTATAAGGTAAACCCGTTTTACCGTATTTAGCCGCATTTTAAAATAAATTGTTTTAGATTTAACCTCTTAATATTTTTGTTTTCCTATTACTGTGTTCCTTGAATTCGAAAAACTAAGATTTTATTCGATCATATTTCTTAAGGATAGCAAACCTTCGGCTTAAAAATTATTTATATTTATAAATATACCTTGCGGCATGCAAATTGAATCTGTTAATCCTTACATCCTCAATTTAGTTTTTTAAAAAGAAACTATACTCTCATGGCTAAAGTTCAGTTAAAATTAAACAGGTTTTTTGTCTATTCATATCTCATCTTTATTGTAATTTTTTTGGCCTTAATAATAAATTTTTATACTGATGAAAAATACAATGAGAACCGGGAAAACCGGGAATATATCCAGACACTTGCAAAGATAAAGGCATCCGAAATTAAGCAATGGTTTAATGAAAGGCTTTCCGATGCGGCATATCTGTTTTCAAATTTCTATTTAATCGAAAATCTTTCGAAATTCGACGAATCTCCGAATAAAAATGATTCTTTAAAAATTACAAAAGTCGTGGAATCAATGTTTAAAAATCACGACTATAAGAACATCCTTATTATTAATGCCGAAAGAAAATGCCTGGTTTGCATGAATCCCAAATATTATCACAATTTTATTTCGGATTCTGTTAATGCAGCTCGAAAAAGCGGAAAGATTAAATTCAGCAATTTTTATATAGACTCGCTGAGTTCCGATATTGATCTGGATATCTACATCCCAATTAATTCCGGAAAATTGTTGTATGTAATAATTTTAAAGATTGATCCGTATAAGATTATTTTTCCGACTATACAGAGTTGGATAGTAAAGAATTCATCGGGTGAATCATTTCTTGTTTACAGCGAAAAAGATAGTGTAGTATTTATTAATAGTCTTAAATTTAATACTTTGCCTCCTCTCACTTTTAAAATACCCCATACCAGACTTGATATACCTGCTGTTAAGGTCTCTCTTGGTACAAGGGGCATTATTGAAGGAATTGATTACAGAGGCGAGAAAGTGCTGGCTGATCTCAGGCAGATTGAAAATACTCCATGGCTGCTTGTTTCGAAGATCGATCTTTCCGAAATATATCAGCCTGTATCGAACAGGCTTTCTTTTATACTCATTTTTTTATTTCCTCTTTTTGCAGTAGGAGGAGTATCTTTCCTTTATTTTCAAAGCAGGCAGAACTATAAGGATCTGTTAAAATTTAACGAGTCCACTAAAAAATTCGAGGCATTATTTCAAAAATCGAATGATCCGATTGTAATTATTGAAAACGAAAAGATTCTTAACTGCAATGCCAAAACTGAAGATATTTTTAAAACGGATCAATCGGGCATTGTTTCCAAGTCTTTACTCGATTTCTCCCCGGAATTTCAGCATGACGGATTGAGCTCAAGAGAAAAATTTTTAAAGATAATTGCTGGTCTAAATAACGGGGAACCTCAGCTGCTTGAATGGGTTTTTAAGAATAGAGATGATGCACGGATTTACTGTGAAATAAATCTTTCCCCGCTTTTAATCGACAACAAAAAATATATTGTGGGAATTTTTCGGGATATCACGGAACGTAATAAGGCCCAGCAGGCGCTTAATGAGAGTGAAGAACGTTACCGCAGCTTGTTCCAGAATAACCATTCCGTTATGCTCCTGATAGATCCTGAAACCGGAAAAGTTGTAGATGCAAATCCTGCCGCCATAAAATTCTACGGATACGCTTATAACGATATTACCCGGCTCAATATTTCCGATATAAATCAGCTCCCGGCTGAAGATATATTTAAGGAGATGGAGCGGGCTAAAAGAGAACAGCGCAGACACTTTTTTTTCAGGCACAAATTAGCAAACAACGATATTCGGGACGTAGAGGTTTTCAGCGGACCAATTTCTTTTAATGAAAAAACCTTTTTGTATTCAATTGTTCATGATATAACCGAGCGTAAAATTGCCGAGGATAATTTAAGAAAGCTCACCGCCGGAATTGAACAAAGCCCTGCATCTATTGTAATAACGGACAAAAACGGAAATATTCAATATGTTAATCCTAAATTTACCTCGCTTACGGGTTACACATTCGAAGAAGTAAAAGGGAAAAAACCGAGTATATTAAAATCAGGCAAAATGACTAGCGAAGATTATGGGGAATTATGGAATACTATATCAAATAAAAAAGATTGGCGCGGAGAATTCTTAAATAAGAAAAAAAATGGTGAATTGTACTGGGAATCAGCTTTAATATCTCCTATACTCAATGAGCAAGGTGAAATTACAAATTACATCGCTATTAAGGAAGATATCACAGATGCTAAAAATGCGGATGAAGCATTCAAGAAAATGACTGCCGAGCTTATGCAGCAGAACCGGAACCTGGAACAGTTTACTTATATCATGTCGCATAACCTTCGTACACCGGTAGCAAATATTATAGGAATATCCGACGCAATGCAGCATGTTGACCTGGATGACAACGAAAAAATTTTAATGATGAAAGGATTGTTTTCCTCGGTGAAAAAACTGGATGAGGTAATTCTTGATTTAAGCAATATCCTCCAGGTGAAACAGGGAGTTAACGAGAAGAAGGAAAAGATTCATTTTTCAAAGCTGGTACAGGATATTAAAACCAGTATATCAACTCTTATTGAAGCGGAACATGCACAAATTAAAACCGATTTTACCGCAATTGACGAGATGATGACCCTGAAGAGCTATATGTACAGCATATTTTATAATCTAATACTAAACAGCATAAAATATAAGCGGATAGATTTAAATCCTTCAATTGAAATAAAAAGTCTGAAGGAAGACGGTAAAATTTTATTAATCTTTAAGGATAACGGAATAGGCATCGATCTTAAAAAGAAGGGGAAAGAAGTATTTGGGATGTACAAGCGTTTTCATACCCATACCGAAGGAAAGGGAATGGGACTATTTATGACTAAGATGCAGACTGAAACTCTCGGAGGAAAAATTCAGATTGAAAGTGAAGTAAACAAAGGAACCGAATTTAAATTGGAGTTTGAAGTCTGACCACTTCTGATTTTCTATTTTGTTAGTTTAACATTTGAAATTTTTATAATTAATAACCCGGAGCACCTTTTAAATGGATAACATTACCAAGTTTATTATTGTAGATGATGACACTATAAATAATGCACTGTGCCAGATTGCAATAAAAACCTCTGTTAAAGGTGCTGTTGTAAAAGCGTTTACCATACCGGAAGAAGGCTTTGATTACATTGTTAAAAATACAACCGGCGTCGACGAAGCTCATACTGTTGTTTTCCTTGATTTGAATATGCCCCGGGTAAGCGGCTGGGAATTTCTGAGTTATTTTGATAAGCTTGACGAAAAAGTAAAAAGTCAATATAAAATTTTTATACTTTCAACTTCATTTGATGCCAGAGATAGGGAACGCGCATTAGAAAATAAAAGCGTAGTCGATTATATCGTCAAGCCTTTAACAACCGAAATTGTCTCCCGAATTCTCTCTTGAATTATTCAAACAGATAAACAACTTGCGAACAGAACAATTTGTGGAAATGCATCTCAAAGATTGCCTCCGTAAAAATATAAATGTATTTTTAACGTAAGAATGCCGAATTGAAAATAAACATTCCAAAAAATTTCCGTCGTCCTTTACCAGTACAATGAAACGATTCGAGAAGCATATTTTTATTTGTGAAAATAAACGTCCCCCCGACGATCCCCGCGGATGCTGCAGCGATAAAGGAAGCATGCAGTTACGTGAGCTGTTTAAGAAAAGACTTAAAGAGCTCAATTTTAAATCGAATGTGCGTGCTAATTCTTCCGGCTGCCTCGACTCGTGTGAATTCGGGCCAACAATAGTCGTTTATCCTGAACAAATATGGTACGGCGGAGTTACATTAAATGACGTTGAGGAGATAATCCAAAGCCATATAATAAACAATAAACCTGTTGAAAGGTTGTTTATAAAGCATCCAAAATATTATAGAGATAGGAAATAAATGGAAAATGGGAGATGGAAAATTGAAAACGGATGAGGGTTGATGGAAACGGTTAAGAAAGATAATTTTAATTTAATAGGACATGAAACTGAAAACTGAATCGGTGCCGGGTACATTAAGCAGGAAACATGCGGGAATTATATTTGAGCGTTTAAAGAAACAATATCCTGATCCTAAAACTGCACTGAATTTTAAAACACCGTTACAGCTGCTGATAGCTACAATTTTATCGGCTCAGTGCACCGATGCAAGAGTTAATATTGTTACAAAGGATTTGTTTAAAAAATACAAAACACCTCAGGATTATCTCAGTGTTCCGGATGAGGAACTTGAGAAAGATATTCATTCAACAGGATTTTATAAGCAAAAAGCAAAAAGCATTAAGCTTTGCTGCAGAGAATTAATCGGTAAATTCGGCGGACAAGTGCCAGCTGATTTTGAAGCATTAAATAATCTTCCCGGAGTAGGAAGAAAGACTGCATCTGTTGTGGCCGGCAATGCATTCGGGATACCTGCAATTGCGGTGGATACTCATGTAAAAAGACTATCAAACCGGCTGGGATTTATAAATTCAGAAGATCCGGAAAAGATTGAATTTAGGTTAAAAGATCTGGTACCTCAGGAAGATTGGATTAATTCCTCCCATTGGCTGATAATGCACGGGAGAAGCATCTGCATTGCAAAAAAACCAAAATGTTTAAGATGTTTTTTAGGTGATCTCTGTCCGAGCTTTAATCCGGCAAATGAATAAGATTTAAGAGTTATTTTTAATAATATTTCCGGTAATTAAATTCTTACCTGGCATTTAAATTTTTATTGAGGAAAGGAATAATGGCAGACATAATGAGAGATAGGAATTACTGTTTATCATTACTTAAAGAATATACAAAATCCGACAGTCTGCTGAAGCATGCTTATGCTGTGGAAGCATGCGTAAGATCATATGCTAAAAAATATGGTGAAGATGAGGAATACTGGGGGAATGTTGCATTGCTTCATGATTTCGATTATGAAATGTACCCGACGGCAGAGGAACATCCTTTTAAAGGTGCTGAAATTCTTAAAGAAAAAGGATTCGATGAAGACTTCATGAATGCAATTCTGTCCCACGCTAATTATTCAGGAGTTCCTAGGGAAAATTTGCTTCGGAAAGTTTTATTTGCCTGCGATGAGCTAACCGGATTTTTAACCGCCGTTGCATATGTGCGGCCTAGTAAATCGATTGCCGAAGTAGAAGTCAGATCGGTTAGAAAGAAATTGAAAGACAAAGCATTTGCCAGGAGTGTCAGCAGGGAAGATATTGTTAAAGGTGCTGAAGATTTAGGTATTCCTCTAGATGAGCATATAGATTTTTGCATCAATGCAATGAAAGAAAAAAAAGAAGAATTGGGATTATAATTGCTTATTTCATTCTAATTTGTTATTGACTTGACAAAGTAGATGAGCGTTAGTTAAATTAAACTAAAGATTTTGGAGAATTTTATAGGGATAGTTGCTACAGGAAAAATAGTTACTAAAAACCCGCTGCTCGGGGTTTCTCCATAATTTATTTATAATATTTGATGAAAAGCAATATCTCTATAATAATCTCAATCCTCTGCATAAGCATTCAAATATTCCCTCAAGAAGATATAAAAGTAATCTCATCTGATTTTAATTCAATAATAATAGAATATACTGCATTATACGACACATTAAAAGAGAAATTAAATAACCAGGAATATCTCAGAATAGACCTGGCAAACGGTTATGTTCCCGACGAGCAGAAGTGGGGGGAAGCATTGGTTCCGGAGAGATCAATAAATATCGGTGTACCTTCAGAATACGGGAACACAATAGAAGTTTTAAATTCCTCTTATAAGGAAATCAACGGAAAGCTGCTCCCGAAGGGAAAACCGAAGATAGATAAGGGAATGCTGGTGGAGGAATATATTGTAGGGGAAAATTATAGTAATTACCTGAGCAGTGAAGAGTTAGTCAGCTTTGGAGAGTTTGAAATAATTAGAGGAATTCCCACACACCGTTTTCTAATAAAACCGGTAAAATTTTTTCCGATGCAGAATAAAATAGTGTTATACCGGAAAATAGTTTTCAGAATAAATTTTCCCTCAAACCGGATAGTAAATCTGCAAAAGGAGGATGAATTTCTTAAGGGATCGATCCCAAATTATGATGTTGCCAAATACTGGATAAAAGAAGAGAGAAGAAGAGAAGTAAAAAAAATTACAACAAGTGTATTATCAACGGGTAAATGGGTGAAATTTGAAACACCTGAAGAGGGAATGTACAAGATAGACCGTAGCCTGTTTTCTTCCTGGGGCTTTGATCCGGGTACGACTGATCCGCGCACAATAAAGATATACAACAATGGTGGTAAAGCATTATCGGAACGGATTGAAGAATCACATCCCGCAGATTTAATAGAAAATGCCGTAACAGTAGCAGGGGAGGAAGACGGCAGTTTTGATGAGGGAGATTATATCATATTCTATGGCAGAGGAATTCATTTTTGGGATTATGATACCGTAAGCCGTGCAACGGTAAGATATTATACACCTTATTCTAAAGAAAACTACTACTGGATAACTGCGGGCGGGAATACAGGAAAAAGGATGCAAGGAAAGAACGGGAACTTCGATGTTCAGGCTGAATATATACAAAGCACAACTAAAGCTTATGCATCGTGGGAAGAAGACAAAGCAAAAGTTTCCGGTACAGGAAGATACTATGTTGGAGATGAATATTCGCAATCTGTGCAAATGAGAATATATACTAATAGTCTAGATGCAAGAGTGGAATCAGTTCCAATATCGTATAAATTCCGTTTTATTAATGCATCGGAGCGTCCTTTCACGCTTAGGGTAGAGGAGAATTCGAATTTACTCTTTTCAGAAAGCTTCCGCGGATACGGTACTACTAGTAGTTATTCCGCCGGATATCAGTTTATTAAAAGAATGGAATATAATAATCCGTTGCCGCAAAATACCAGCCTGTTAAGATTTCAGATTACAAATTCAGGTTCCGGCACCAAGGGTTATCTCGATTACTTTGAAATCTACTTTGAAAAGTTTCTTGCTGCATCAGGAGATAAGCTGGTATTTTTTTCAATGGATACTACGGCATTAGTAGAGTATCAATTGAATGGTTTTACTTCATCTAACATTAAGGTGTTTGATGTAACTGATTTTTCAAATGTAAAAATGGTAACAAATCCGCTGATGATAAGCGGGGGAGAATTCAGATTCCAGGCTTCGGAAACAGCCGGGAAAGCGTCGAAGTATTTGGGAATAGGCAATGACAACTTTAAAGTTCCGGTTAATGGGGTAGAGGTTGAAAATCAGGATGTGAAAGGAACAACGCCTGAAGCACAATTAATAATAATTGCAAATACGAATTTTGAAACTCAAGCGGAAAGACTGCAAAAGTATCGTTCAAGTGAATCAAAATATAAATTTTCCACATCTGTTGCGTATGTAAATGAAATATTCAATGAATTCGCAGGCGGAATGTCGGATGTAACGGCTATCAGAAATTTCATTCAATATGCATATGATAACTGGACAATAAAGCCTGAATATGTTCTGCTGTTCGGTGACGGAACATACGATACAAAAAATCTGGAGGGAGCAAATAATAATTTCATACCTACTTACCAGATTCCAATGATCAAAAATTTGGCGCCCACAATTCAGTCGGATAATCTCGTTTTAATAGATTCCTATCCAATGGATGATTATTACGTAAGAGTGGACGGCAATGATGCCGCAGTGGATTTGGCTATAGGAAGACTAAATGTGCAGACAACTCAGGAAGCAGCTTTTATGGTGGATAAGATTATTGATTATGAAACAAATATGGAAAGAGGAACCTGGCAGAATTTAATTACCCTTGTAGCCGATGACGGATTAACAAGCGAGGGGAATGATGGCACGCTGCACACAGACCAGTCAGAAGCTCTGGCCAGACTAATTCCAAAATCTTTTAATATTAATAAAATATACCTGGCTGCATATCCCACGGTGATTACAGGTGTCGGCAGAACGAAGCCGGAAGTGAATAAAGCTCTTATAAATGCTATTAATAGAGGTACATTGATATTAAATTATGTCGGTCATGGTAGTTATGAAGTCTTGGCGCATGAATTAATATTTGAAAAAAGTTCCACAATTTCACAAATAAATAACGATAAATATTTCTTCCTGACTGCTGCTACGTGCAATTTCGGTCAGTATGATTTTACAGGCACTCAAAGCGCAACCGAAATGCTGATACTTAAAGAAAAAAGCGGAATGATAGGAGCATTTACATCAACAAGACCTGTTTATGCAAGTCCGAATCACGCTTTAAATGTAGAGTTTTACAGAAGACTTCTTCTTTCATCAAGGGGGACAGATAATTTACCAATCACGATTGGTAAAGCTTATATGCTGACGAAAATAGGGAAAACATCGGCAAACGATCAGAAGTTTCATTTATACGGCGATCCTACATTAAGGCTTCTTGTTCCCCAATTTACTTCAACTATTGATTCGATTAATGGAGTGTCGTTAAATCCTCCGATCAACAATGTACAATTAAGAGCATTAGGTAAAGCTAACATTACCGGAAATGTAAAAAAGCCGGATGATACAAACTGGCAGGAATACGGCGGTGAAGCTATTCTATCGGTTTATGATTCCGATAGAAATACCACAATCATTGAAAAGATTGATATGGTTAGAACCAACAACTATAATATAACCGTTCCCGGAGGAATTCTTTTCAACGGAAAAATATCAATAATTAATGGAAAATTCACAGCCGATTTTGTTGTACCGAAGGACATTTCCTACGAAAATAAAAACGGCAAAATTCTTGTCTATTTTTATAATAACGAGACAAATGGAGTTGGATATACCGATAGAGTTATAATCGGAGGGAGCGATTCAAGTGCGGTAAACGACGGTAAGGGACCTGAAATAGAGATTCATTATGATAATCAAAGCGCCGGAAGCTCAAGTATAATAAATCCGGATTCAAGATTAATGGTAAATATTAGTGATGAGACCGGAGTTAATACGACAGGTACGGGAATAGGTCATAAGCTCGAAGGAATATTAAACGACAATGAATCTTCACCTATCGACTTTACCGAGTATTTTACCGGCGATCTGGATGCCGGAGGAAAATCGGGAACAATAAACTATCAGTTTAACGGGTTAGAACGGGGAGAATACAAGATAAAGGTAAAGGCATGGGATGTGTTTAACAATTTCTCAAGTGAAGAGAGTTATTTTACGGTTGTGGATGGAAATGAACTTGTAATAAGAGATGTATACAATTATCCCAATCCGTTTTCTGCCAATACAACTTTTACATTCCAAAAAAATCAGCAGAACGGAATATTCCATGTAAAGGTAAAGGTATATACGGTAGCGGGAAGAATGATAAAAGAACTTGAGAGAATTAATATAAGCGAGGAAGAAAATTTCGTAAAACTCGACTGGGACGGGAGGGATGAAGACGGTAACCTGCTTGCAAACGGAGTATATCTTTATAAGATAATAATAAAATCGTTAGACGGCCAGTTTAATAAGAGTGTACTTGGCAAATTGGCAATTATAAGATAAGAATTGTATAAATTTAAGAATTGAATCATAAAATTCTTAATGATTAATTGAAAATGGGTTTTTATTTAAATCGGAGGAATAAAATGAAGAGAATAATTAGGCTTTTGATGGTCGGCATAATGCTTATGATCCCAATTGCCGGAATAACAAATGCACAAGGAGAAGCCGCCGTAGCATTTTTACTTTTAGCTCCGGATTCGCGGGCTGGAGGTTTGGGCGAATCAGGCGCCGGATTGGCCGACAACTCAGCTGCAATTTTCTGGAATCCGGCCGGTATTGCATTTCAAAGCGGTACCGAGCTGAGCATTACACACAGCAACTGGCTTCCTCAATTTCACCTGGACCTTTTTTATGATTATCTAACCTACCGTCAATATATTGAGGACCTCGAAGGAAGTGTTACAGCGAGTATTACTTACATGAATTTCGGCGAATTCATCAGGACCAGTTCCGAACTGGACGCGCAGGGTAATGTTGTTGAGCTGGGAAGATTTAATTCTTTCGATGCTGCATTAACTTTAGGATACGCAACAAAATTGCATCCCGACTGGGGTGTTGGTTTTAATTTCAGACTTATACACAGCCGGCTTTCAGATCAGCCTACCGAAGGAGAGACGGGTTCAGGCGTTGCAACTTCAGTCAGCTTTGACCTTGCTGCTATGTGGAGACCATTGAAGCTTGTTCTCCCTTTAATTGACGAAGATATTGGAAACAGGATAAGCGTCGGCGCTAACTTAAGCAATCTCGGTCCGAAAATTTATTACATCGATCAGGCTCAGGCAGATCCGATTCCTACTAATTTCAGATTAGGTTTTGCTTACAAAATAATGGATGATGAATTTAATTCATTAACATATCTGCTGGATTTCAGTAAACTTCTTGTGAGCAGAAAAACTGTAATTACTGGTACCGGTGAGGATGCAGATACTTCCTATACTTCCAAAGAATGGTATCAGGCAATATTTACAGCCTGGGGAGACAAACCTTTCAGTGAAGAACTCCGCGACGTCGTATCCTCAATGGGTTTGGAATATTTGTACGGAACACCTGGAGATTTTCTTTTCGCACTCAGAGCAGGATACTTCTATGAAGATCCGTCCTACGGAAACAGAAAATTTGTTACTTTCGGAGCGGGTATCAGGTATGACATTTACGGTTTTGATTTCAGCTATATAACTACTTCTGTCTTTAAAGGAGGAGAAAATCATCCTCTTTCCGACACTCTAAGATTTACTGTACTGATCGGTTGGGGAGCTGTACCTGAAAGTACAAGAGGCTTTCCAAGGGGTATTTAATTTTTTATGCTGAAAATTTTTCTTTACCTCCAGATTTCAATAATCATTTTGGGCAGTTTAACTGCCCAAAATTTTATCGGAAAAGCAAATCCTTCTTTCTCAGCTTCTCCATCAGTATTGGCTGAAACAGATACATTAAGAATTCTTGGCGTTATGGTCAGTTTTCAAACCGACCGTGATGAAACAACATTCGGAAACGGAAAATTCGGCTCTATATATTCAAACAATTACGGGAATACTATAATCGATCCTCTTCCGCATGATAGGAATTATTTTGCGGCTCATATGGATTTCGTAAAAAATTATTTTACAAAAGTATCCAAAGGAAAGCTTGTTGTTGAATACAATATTTTACCGGATACTTTTTCAGTGCCGAAAGTGATGAGAGATTACTCGCCTGCGATAAATTCTGCTGATTTCACGCCGGTTGCTCAATTTGCTACAAAAGTGTGGGAAATGGCTGATTCCATCTATATCAATTTTGATTTCAGCAATTATGATCTATTTTCAATTTTTCATGCCGGGGTAGGAAGAGATATTTCTCTTCCGGGCAGCATCGGCAATGAGAAAGATATTCCTTCTATTTATATAGGGGTAAATTCTCCTCAAAAAATTTCCATACCTGTCTCCGGCGGATCATTTGTAATTAATAACAGTATGATAATACCCGAAACCGAAAGCCGGGAATTGACTGCAATTGACGGAAGCAAAGTGCTTTTTGAAATTTCAATTAATGGATTAATAGCTGCAAGTGTCGCAAGCCATCTAGGACTGCCGGATCTGTTTAATACCGAAACAGGATTAAGCGCAATAGGAAGATTCGGTTTAATGGACGGACAGTCAATCTTTGCATATAACGGTTTGTTTCCTCCCGAGCCTTCTGCATGGGAAAAAATTAGAATGGGCTGGGCTGAGCCGGTTATGGTAAATTTAAATTCTTCAAATATTAATTTAGCTGCTAATCTTGCTGCATCGGTATCCGATACTGTAATCCTTAAAGTGCCAATTAATTCCTCCGAATATTTTTTAATTGAAAACAGGATACGCGATACAAGGAATGACGGCGCACGGCTTACAATTTTAAATAACGGATTCACAAGCACAAGAGTATTTACAAAAGATACAACAGGTTTTTACAGTTTCGATATTGATTCCGTAGAAGGAATTGTTACGGATGTAGATGAATTCGACTGGGCATTGCCTGGCAACGGAATTGTCATCTGGCATATTGATGAAAATGTAATTGATTCTAAGTTAGCAGAGAATAAAGTTAATAACGATAAGAAACGACGCGGGGTGGATGTCGAAGAGGCCGACGGCGTACAGGATATCGGCGAACAATTTAAAACAATCCTTGGGGATATTGTAATTGGAGAAGGTATCCAGCAGGATTTTTGGTACAGGTCAAATCCGGCCGATTTATTTTCCGGCAGTTTTTCTATAGATACACGTCCAAATACAAATTCAAATTCAGGGGCAAACAGCCTGATCACCATAAGTAATTTTTCGGATATATCAAACAAAATGAGCTTTACGGTTTCATTTGGCGATTCAACGGTAAAACCGTTGCTAAGTTCGAATTTAAATCTCCCTTCCGGTACAAAAAAAATTACAAATTCTTCCGGTCCATCGGTTTTTTCATTCGACCTGATTTCCGATTCCATGTTTTACAGGTTCAACCAGGATACTGTTTTATTAATTGATGGAAATTTCTCATCATTTAAGACTGCTTCAGTGGAGATAAACGGCGGCAAGTATTCAATCGGTTTAATCGGGAATGAATTTAAAATTAATTCTGCAGTAACCGGAGAGAATACAATAATTCATTTGCAGTCTGGGGAAAGTTTTTCCGCTGGTCCGGTTATAAGAAAAAATAATCAGGATATATTTGAAATAATCGTCGGCACAACTTTAGGAAGAATATTGATTTACTCTCTGGCAAATTATCCCGGTTCAATTTCGTTAACCGATTCAGTTACAATCAGTAATTCACCTATAAAAAAAATAGCGGCAGACGAACTAATCCTGGCTGTAACAGATTCTTCGTTTCATTTATACCCGGAAATAGTCGGAACACCCAAAATTTTAGAACCCCGGAGTATTTCAGAACCAAGCTTATCAAACATGATTAAAGATGGTATTTTAGATAGGCAAACTCCGGTAATTCTTAATGAAGGGAATCAATTTAAGATTAGACATCCCGATCATTCGGTTACAACGTTAAATATATCATCAGCAGCAGAAATCAATAATTTCTCAATGGCTGATTTAAAGAATGACGGAAACAATTATATCCTTTTTACAGACGGCAATGTTCTTCATGCAATTAATCTTCAAGGTGCCGTAGCCGATAATTTTCCGTTTACCGATCCCCAGGGGATGGGTTTTACAGGAACTCCTCTTGCAGCAGATTTTGAAGGAGATAACAAATCTGAAGTTATCGGTTACACAAAGGATGGGAGAATTTTTGCCTTTGACGGCGGAACCGGAAAAGTTATTGACGGATTTCCTATTTCAGCCGGTGCAGAATTAGCTGCATCTCCGGTAGTTTTTAATTACCGGGGGAAAGCATCTCTTGCTGCAATTGATGTAAAAAATAATCTGTCTGTCTGGAGCATCGGTTCGATAGATGGTAATTTATTTTGGGCGGAAGAAAACGGCAGTAATTTTAATTCATCATTTGTAGAAGCTCCGTTAAACTCAAACAGGATTGCTGAATTCTTCCCGTCAAACCGGACGTATAATTATCCTAATCCGGTTTATGACGGGATGACGCAAATAAGATATTATGTTTCCGAAGATTCAAAAATAAATATTAAGATATTCGATCTCGCAGGAGATTTTGTGGCAGAGTTAAACAACGATGCACGCGGCGGATTTGATAATGAAACTATCTGGAATGTGAATGATATACAAAGCGGAGTATATCTGGCAAGAATTGAAGCGACCGGCACAAGCGGAAAAACCGAAATTAACATAATTAAAATAGCTGTTATTAAATAATTAATATTTTCAAGGTCAGTAAAATTGGCTGCGGCCTCGAATTAGTTTAATTAAAAAAGGGAGATATTATTACAAAACCTCTACAGTTATTACGTCCCGGCAAAAGCCGGATGTTTAACTAACCCTAGGGAGGTAAAATGAGAAGCTTCATTGTCCTTTTTGTTATTATGCTTCAGACGGCATTCAGCCAGCCGGTTAGTCTCAGTGATACTACAAATCAATATGATTATGTAATAATCACTGTTCCCGAATTTAAATCTGTCTGCGAACAGTTTAAGATTCATAAAGAGGCTGTCCGGAACTTTAAAGTACTAATTACCGATATATCTGAAATTTTTCAGGAGTTTGATTCAAGTTTGATTAAACAGGATAACATAAAAAGTTTTATTAGCTATGCAGGTACTTTCTGGAGAAATCCCAAACCAAAATATTTTCTGCTTGCCGGTGATTTGACGAAGATACCTAATTATGAAATTATAAGTGTTCCGTACTACGAAAAAACAGATACTGCAAAATCAGATTTTTATTATGCAATGAACAAATACAGTACAGATACAACTGAAACCAGTTTTTATGTTGGAAGAATTGCCGCAAGGAACACAACCGAGCTGAATAACTATTTTAACAAGCTGATCCAGTACGAAGGAAGCAGCAGTCTTTCTTTATGGAATAATAAAGCTCTTATATTGAGCGATGATCAGTATACAACGGAGAGTTTTGAAGGTAAACTTTGGGAAAATTTTTCTCTGGATATCGGAAATAATGCCTCTTCTTATATTAACGTAAAGTATTTTTTTGAAGATGATTCTTCCGATTACTACGGGACTAAAGATTCTATCGTGCAATTCATAAATAACTCGGGCACGGCAGCAGTTTTTTTCATCGGTCATGGAAATAGTATCCAATACACTCATGAAAAATATTTTACCATCGATGATGTTGATTTAATCGATAACGGCAATAAATTTTTTATTACTTTCTACTTCGGCACTCAATATTTCTCAGATACTGTTAGTTCAAGTATCACCGATAAATTGTTATTATCTGATGACGGCGCGATAGGAGGTTTGAATTACGTAGGTGTGCATTATGCCAATCCAGCCTTTTTGGTTTTTCAAGAGTCTATGAGGAAGATTTTCTCAGAATCTCGGTATACCCTGGGTGAAGTCTGGGAGAGTTCGGAAATAATATCAAGCAGAAGACTTTTTAACATTTTCGGCGATCCATCGTTAAAATTGAAATATGATATTTTCACAGGTGTTAAACCTCCTATAAATATTCTGCCGGTTAAATATTCTTTAAAGCAAAATTATCCGAATCCGTTCAATCCCTCTACCACTATAAAATTCAGTCTGCCGGAAGATGGAATTGTGAAGTTAAAGGTTTATAACCTGCTTGGAAAAGAAGTGGCAACAATTACGAACGATTTTTATAAAGCCGGAGAATATAGGGTAGATTTTAATGCAGGTGATTTGAGTTCGGGAGTTTATTTCTACACTATTAAAGCTAAGAATTTTACTCAAACTAAAAAGATGACATTAATAAAATAAAATTATTCCTTTTTCTCCTCCATTTAAAGGAGGGGATAAAGGGGAAGCAAGACCACGAAGATCTATGAAAATTTTAGTTCATACAATATTTATAATTTGCTTTATTTCATTTGCAGCTTTGGCTCAGTTCACGGAATTCCATCCCGAGCTTGACTGGTACACAATTAAAGGTGAAAATGTAGAAGTTCATTATCATGCGGAAGCCGAACGTACCGCAAAAGTAGTAGCCAAAATTGCCGATGAAGTCTGGGACCCGATTACTTCTCTTTACGAATATGAACCTGAGAAAGTTCATTTCGTTATAAAAGATATTGACGATTATTCAAACGGAGCTACATATTTCTTCGACAACAAGATTGAAATATGGACCAGTGCTTTGGATTTTGATTTGAGAGGCACTCATAACTGGCTTAGAAATGTTATTTCACATGAGTTCACACATATGGTGCAGCTGCAGGCATCGATGAAAGCCGGCAGAACTGTTCCCGCAGTTTTCTTGCAGGGCTTAAATTATGAAGATGAAAGAAGGCCGGACATTCTTTACGGATTTCCTAATTTTATCGTTTCTTATCCTATTGCAACTATCAACATGCCGGCATGGTTTGCGGAAGGAACCGCACAGTACATGCGAAAAGAATTTGAGTACGATAAATGGGACAGCCACAGGGATATGATTCTCCGATCCTATGCACTGGACAGAAATCTGCTTACCTGGAACCAGATGGGAGTTTTCGGGAAAACAAGTCTCGGTAATGAATCCGTATACAATTCCGGCTTTGCATTAACCAAGTATATAGCCCAGAAATACGGCGAAGATAATCTGCGCAAAATCACCGAAGCGCTTGGTAAATGGAATAACTTTACAATCGATGCGGCATTTGAAGATGTGCTCGGGAAAAACGGAGAAGAAATTTACGATGAATGGCATTCATTCATTGTAGATGATTACAAAAAAAGAATGAAAAAAGTTTTAACAAACCGGATTACCGGCGATACCTTAGCTAAAGAAGGATTCGGAAATTTTTATCCTGTTTTCTCCGAAGATGGAAGAAAATTTATTTACGTATCAAACAAGAACAGCGACTATTTTAGTCCTTCCGGAATTTATCTTTACGATCTGAATTCAAAAGAGGAAAAAGAGCTTGTCAGCAATGTCAGGTCTACCGTAAATTTTATCCCCGGCACAAATAAAATTTTGTATGCTAAAATTGAAGACGACAATCCGAATTGGTATAATGTTCACGATCTTTATGCATACGATATAGATAACGATGAAGAAGTAAGATTAACAAATAATCTCCGTGCAAATCAGCCGTCCGTTTCCCATGACGGCAAAAAAATTGTTTTTCTGTTTCAGAAAGACGGAACGACAAATTTGGGAATGGTAAATATTGACGGTCAGGATTTTAAGCAGATTACATTCTTCGAAAACGGTGAGCAGGTTTATAATCCTAAATTTTCGAACGACGGTTCTTTTATTATTTTCGATTACAGTTATCATCAGACAAGGGACATTGCAAAAATTAATACTGACGGAGGCGGCTATAAGATTTTAATCGGCGAAAATACGGATGACCGGAATCCGGTTTTTGATAAAAAAGGTAATTTAATTTATGCGTCCGATGAAACCGGCATTTTCAACCTGTATTCTTATGATTTGAATACAAATGAGAAAAAGCAGCTGACGAACGTTACAGGCGGAGCATTTATGCCTTCCGCAGATGATAAAGGAAATATTCTTTATTCCGGATATACATCAGCGGGATATAAAATATTTTATATTCCTGCCGATCAGCAGGAAAAGGTTATTGCCGGCAGAAGCTACGATTGGATCGATAATCCGCCGCTTGATGAACATAAGCCTAAAGGAGATCTGGCTGCATTCAACTTAAGAAGGCTTGTTGAATTTAATGATTATGAAACTCCCGAATACACTCCTGAAAAATATTCAGGTGTATTTTCAAAGCTGTCTTTTTTCCCTTTCATCCGGTATGATAATTACAATACAACAAATTCTTTCGTGGAAAAAATAAAACCGGGATTATATGTTACTTCAAGCGATATGCTAAACCGTTACTCAATATTTGCCGGGGCTTCAATAAATACGAGATGGGAAAGAGATTTATTTTTAACCTTTGACTACAGGAATAAACTCCCGATTCTTTTCAACTTGGGGTTAAAACCTGAGATGTCTTTAGAGCTTTACAACATCAGCAGGAAAAGCGATGTTACTGTAGTGTTTGATTCGCTGGATTTATCGCAGTACGTAAATACAGGAGTAACTTATAATTTATTTGAAGTAGACATAGCTGCAAAGCACCGGATATTTGCAAGAGGTTCCGACCTTGAACTCCGTTTCATTTACAGCCAGTATACTGCTACTTTGGAAAGTTTTATTATACCTGTTATTAACCCGCCTGAATTATATCCTACATTTCATGATACCTATTTTATCGGCAATAATTATCAGGTTAAATATACATTTAACGCAATACTGCCGGATAAGGATGACGAAATAAATCCAAAAGGAATTGCGCTGGAGGCACTTTATAATTTCGAATCTAATAAATTTAACGAAACAGGGGATTATACTATTGAAGAGGGTGTCCTGAAACCTAGTTACGGATTGTTCAACTTTCACAGGCTGGAGTTAAATTCAAAAATTTATTTGCCTCTTTGGTCGGATCATACATTAACTACCCAGTTCAGGGCCGGTTCAATACTCGGTCCAAGACAGCCCGATTTCTTTGATTTTTATCTGGGCGGATTGATCGGAATGAAGGCATATCCGTTTTATGCGGTCAGCGGGAATGAAGTAGGCTGGCTGAACCTGACTTACAGGATACCTTTGTTTAGAAATATCGATGCCAGGGCAGGTCATCTTTATCTGGATAAAATTTTCTTTTCTGTTTACGGGGATTTCGGAAATGCATGGAATGGTGAATTCCCGGCACTAAAAGAATTTAAAAAAGGTGCCGGAGCCGAGTTAAGAATTCAAATGAACTCATACTATCTTTTCCCGACCAGCATATTTTTTAATGCTTCTTACGGTTTTGATAAAATTGAAAGAGTTGTAAGAAATGAGAAGATCACTTACGGCAAAGAATGGCGCATATACGGCGGTATATTATTCGGGTTTGACTTTTAATAATCAGCTTTATTATTGTAGAATTATTTTTGATTATTCCTTTTAACAGAGAGCAATAAAGAATTAATTATGAAAAATATTTATAACATTTTCTTATTAAGTGTAATCATATTCTCCTCCATCAATGCACAACCGGCTGATTCAATATTGTCGGGGAATTTGTATGCAGACTCACGGTTCTTGTTCAGTCAAACGGAACCGGGAAAACCTCCTGTCATACAGCTTCAGTCGGAAAATAAAAAATCTCCGTTACTAGCCGGACTTCTTTCAATAGTTGTTCCCGGGGCAGGAGAATTTTATACAGGTGATTACTGGAAGACTGCATTATTTTTAGCTCTCGAAGCTGCAGTAATTACAACTGCTGTGGTTTATGATAATAAAGGCGATGATCAGACTGAAGAATTTCAGCAGTATGCGGATGATTATAGAAATCCCGATCATAATTGGAGTGTAGTCAGGTATGCGCAATGGATTATTAATAACAGGCTGCAAGGTACCGATCCGGGAATAATTATAAGTAATGATGAATCTCTTCCGCCCTGGGTTAGAGTTGATTGGGCTGTCCTAAATACATATGAAAACGGAACGCATAAGCTTCCGCCGCACGGCGATCAGCAGTATTACGAACTTATCGGAAAGTATCCTCAGTTTACTCCGGGCTGGAATGATTTTCAGCAGGGTCAGGATATCAAAAATTATCCTCCTAATTTTAGATATTATTCCGGTTTAAGAGGGAAGGCAAACGATTATTATAATGTAGCGGATAAAGCAGTTATCGGAATTTATATTAACCATTTTCTCTCGGCGCTTGATGCAGTTTGGAGCGCAGTACAGTTTAATAAAGATCTGGCAGTCAAACTGCGTATGGAAAGAATTAATTTTGCCGATAACATTGAACTTGTTCCGACTATAAAATTTTCACTTCAGTTTTAGTGCAGTAAGAACAAATTCAACATATTCCAGGACCTTCATTTCTTTGTATTTTTATACCCCTCTGGTTATATTTGATAATTATAATTTAAACCGCAGTTGATGAATGCAAAAATATTTTATTAAGGATTTAGGAAATTTTGTTGATCAGGAAGTAACTTTAAAAGGATGGCTGTTTAATAAAAGATCGAGCGGGAAAATAAAATTTTTAATATTAAGGGATGGGACAGGATACCTGCAGTGCATTTTTTTTAAGGGGAATGTAACTCCCGAAATTTTTGATATGGCTGACCGGATCGGGCAGGAATCTTCCATAATCGTTACCGGAAAAGTTAAGAAGGAACCTCGTGCACCGGGAGGCTTTGAACTTGACGCAACAGGACTGGAAGTAATTCACGAAGCGAAAGACTACCCCATTGCTCCCAAAGAACATGG
>DAISZW010000177.1:0-7152 GCA_036824595.1 Ignavibacteriaceae bacterium | reverse complement strand
GCAGCGAAATAAAAATCAGTTATAATCTGCCCCGACGCTTCGAGCTGACGCAGAATTATCCTAATCCGTTTAATCCCTCAACCAAAATAAGGTATATCATTCCATTTTCGGAAACAAATTCTTTATCAGTTCCGGTTATTTTAAAAATTTATGATATTATCGGGAGAGAAATTTGCACACTTGTGAATGAAAACCAGGAACCGGGAGTATATGAAATAGAATTTAATCCCGAAAATTTAATGCCCGGAAATCCTTTAGCCAGCGGGGTTTATTTCTATAAGTTAACTGCAGGCAGCTACTCAGCTTCTAAAAAGATGGTTTATATCCAATAACTCTTTTTTCTTAAATATAAAGCACATTTCCTTACTTTTTCTCATTTTATATGAGGTTTGAAATTGACTTAAGCCTTATATTTCTTTAGTTTTATAGACTCAAAATTAGAATCAGAGGTAAAGATGTTTGTTGTTGTTGATATACAAGGACAACAGTTGAAAATAAGCGAAAAAAATAAGTACTATGTCCCCCGTTTAAAGGAGGAGATTAATTCCGACATTTCTCTTGATAAAGTGTTATTATATTCGGCTGATGACGGAGTGAAAGTCGGTGCACCGTTTGTAGACGGGATCAAGGTATCCGCCAAGGTTCTTGAGCATGTAAAAGATGATACTATTCACGTGTTCAAAAAAAAGAGAAGAACCGGCTATAGGAGAAACCGCGGGCATAGGCAGCAGTTAACAAGAATTGAAATAACCAAAATAGGATAAGTTCCGGTTAATTCCGGATCTGTTTAAATAGGAGATACTGCAATGGCTCATAAAAAAGGACAAGGTTCAACTAGGAACGGGCGAGACAGCAATGCGCAGCGCCTTGGCGTAAAAAAATTCGGCGGCGAACGTGTGCTGGCGGGAAATATATTAGTCAGGCAGAGAGGGACTAAATTCCATCCCGGAATTAATGTTAAAAAGGGAGGCGACGATACATTATTTGCCGTAGCTGACGGAATTGTAAAGTTTGAGACTAAAAGAGGAAACAGAAAATATGTAAATGTATTTTGACCTCCTCTTATTCAGTTTTTACCCCCGCTGTATGCGGGGTTTTTTATTTTAAATTTTCTTAGAAAAGCTCCAATTTTTAAGAATTTGGATGCTTGGGGACTTCGGTTAAACTAACCTTTCAATTTGTTAATATTTGAAAATTTTACCTGCTTTTATTATTCCACGGTCTAAATTTCATATATCAATGCACCCCCTTAATAATGGCATTAGAATTGTTTTTTGGTGTGAAAAAATAAATGAAAGTTCCGGAGACATAATGTATATACCGATTAATATTTTCCTTAACCAGAGTTCATATTATGAAGACCTCTCGGTAGAACTTTTTGAGATCATTCAGGCTAAAAGAAAGTTTTACAGGAGAATAAACAACCAGGAAGAATTAAAAAAATTGGACGAGGACTTTCATAGAGAAATCTCAAGATTGATTGTGAGGGAATTTAAAATACTTCTTGAATTATCTCAGGCGAATATGAATTGTGCCGAGGATTTTGGTCTGCCGATGGAAGAGAAAAGAGATGATGATGAGGAGTAAAGCCTTTCGGACCTTCATATAATAATCCATTCATAAAATTTCTAACCGCTCCTGCAATTCTCTATATTCCGTTCTGCTTAAAGATCATTTCTAAATTAATACTTCGAAAAAACTTCTTGTTTTGAGCCATTCTTAGGTTATTTCAAGCTTTTTACGTGTGAACTTTTTCAAAAAAACGGCCGGAGCATTATAATAAATCATTTTTATTAAGTGCAGTCAAATACAGCACTTCCCCGTAGATGAGAGAGCAGTGATTCATAGCAAATACAAATATTTAAATATCTTTTAAGTTCGATAAAAACAAAATCAGTGTTGGAATTTTAGTCTTTGTAATTGAGTTTTTTGAAGCGGGCGAGGTATTGGTATGAAAAGAAATGCTGAGTTAAAACTATTCGAACATAAGCATCCGGGTGAGGGGTTATCAATTTATTTTTTAGTATCACTGCTCCTCATAGTGTTATACCTCCTCAGCACAATTTTTTAAATAAATAAATAGCTATTAGATATTAATTAGAAGTTTAAATACTTCCTTCTTGCAGTGCATCCTTTCGAAATTAACCTTCTTTATAAATTCCTTTAGATATTCTTATAAAAAATAATTAATATTCTTCATATAAAACTAAAAACTTTACAAATTAAAGTTTTAATGAGAAAAGTTTTAAAATTTTTACCGGTTTTTTAGGAACATGCAAACTTTATTCAAGTAAAATCTTCGGAGTTTCAAAAGGGTCCGGCAGAAAGTTACATTAACAAGGGAGTAAAAATGTTTAATAATGTCGCTCTATCAATAATCCTTTCCTTATCGTTATTATCTGCATTCACATCTTTTAATTCCAAAGATAATAATAGTGAAATTAACATTGCTATTGATTCCGAGGAAGATTACGGGAAGGCCTGGCTTAAAGTTGATTCGCTTCAAAGAAAGGGGCTGACGCGCTCAGCACTTGAAGTCGTGGAGAAGATTTATGAAGCAGCCAAAAAAGGAAACAATCAGCAGCAGATAATCAAATCATTTGTACATAGATTAAAGTTTACAAATTATACCGCTGAGGAGAGCCACCGGAAAATAGTAAATGAAGTTAAGGAAGAGATAAAAAATGCATCTTTCCCCTCAGATGCGGTTCTTAATTCGATACTGGCCCAGATTTACTGGCAGTACTATACTTATAATAGGTACAGGTTTCAGAATAGAACGGAGACTGCAAATTTTAATAATGAAGATTTTCAAACCTGGGATCTTCCCCATCTCATAAGGGAAATCATTAAACATTATCAGATTTCTCTTGAAAGGAGCGACAGTTTAAAGCAGATTCCGCTCAACAAATTCAGTGAAATTATTCTTTACTTCAATTCGGAAGAAGCGTATTTGCGTCCGACATTATACGACTTGCTGGCCCACAATGCTTTAAGTTTTTACATAAATGACGAAGCTTCGGTAACTGAACCCATTTATAAGTTCGAATTCCGGGATGCCTCAGATTTTGCACCATCCGAAGAATTTATAAAAATTGATTACAGTACAAAGGATTCTCTTTCATTAAAATTTTATGCTTCCAAGTTATTCCAGTCTTTAATCGGATTTCATCTTAAAGATGAAAAGAAGGATGCACTTATAGACATAGATTTATTGAGACTTAACTTTATTAAAGAGGAAAGTGTTCACCTGTTTAAAGACAGCTTATATCTGAATGCAATTTTGGAAATGGAGAAAAGATATATAGATGTTCCTTATTCCTCCCTAATCTTATTTTACAAAGCAAATTATTTTTATGAAGCCGGGAAAAAGTATAATCCTTCTGTTTCGGATAAATATAAATGGGATCTGAAAAAAGCAAAGGAAATCTGTGAGACGGCAGTCGAAAAATATCCCGATACACGGGGAGCATCGGACTGTAATTGGCTTAAAAATGAAATTCTTAGAAAAAGCATAACCATACAAACCGAGTACGGCAATCTGCCAAACAAACCCTTCCGTGGATTAATCACTTACCAGAATGTTAATAAGATTTATTTCAAGATCATTCCTTGGAATGACCGGAAAGAAAAGTATGTTCCTAAGGAAGATCCTGAAAGAATAAAATACTATACTAATCAAAAACCGTTAAAAGTATGGTCAATTGCAGTTCCTGATGATAAAGATTTTCAAACCCATTCGGTAGAAATAAAAATACCTTCTTTAGATATTGGAGAATATTTAATAGTTGCCGGCTCGGATAAAAATTTCTCTGTGGAAAAGAATTTTGCTGCTTACGGCAAGACATGGGTAAGCAATTTGAGTTATGTAAGAAGGGAAAAAGAAGATGTAACGGAAATTGTCATAATGGACCGTGAAAACGGCAGCCCTGTCCCGGAAGCCGATGTAATAAAATATTTGTATAAGTACACTCCGGATTACCGGGAATACCGATATGAAAGGGCAGCATCAAAAGAAACAGATAGTGAGGGGAGAGTAATATTTCCAAAAGACAAAAACTCATATGAGAATTATAAAATTGCCATAATAAAGGATGATGATCGTTTTGAATCCGGGAATTTCTATACGTATCACTATTATGATGAGGAATACCCGCAAACCAGAACATTTTTTTTCCTGGACAGGGCCATATACAGGCCGGGGCAGATAATCTATTTTAAAGGATTGATGATTAAATCAGACGGGAAAAAAGATCATAAGGTTTTGAAAGACAATAAAACTACAATTTATTTTTATGATGCCAACCAGCAAAAAATAGCCGATCTCAATCTTACGACAAATGAGTACGGAACATTTAACGGAAGCTTTGTTATTCCATTTGGAAAAATAGGCGGGCAATATTCAATATCTAACGGAAGAGATGGTGAATCGTTTAGAGTTGAGGAATATAAACGGCCGAAATTTGAGGTAAAGTTCGATCCTGTTAAAGGGAGTTATTCGTTAAATGACAAAGTAACTGTAGAAGGATTCGCGAAAACTTATTCCGGTGCTAACCTGAACGATGTTGAAGTGAAGTACAGGGTAGTAAGAAGAGCAGAGTTCCCGTATTTCTATTATTGGTGGAGAGGATTCTATGATTGGTTTTATTCAACCCAAAATGAAATGGAGATTACCAACGGAATTACCAAAACAGATAAAGATGGAAAATTCAGTGTTGAATTTAATTTAATTCCTGATCTGAGCATTCCGAAAGAAACCAAACCGGTTTTTCAATATATAATCTATGCGGATGTTGTTGATGTAACCGGTGAAACACATTCTGCTCAGGCCAACGTGAGTGCGGGATATACTGCTCTCTTGTCCAATATATATTTGCCGGAAATAATTAAAAAAGATACGAAAGGTTTAGAAAAATATAGGATTTCGACAACAAACTTAAACGGGGAATTTGAACCGGCGGAAGTTTCTATAATTGTGCAGAAGCTGAAATCTCCCGAAAGAATATTCAGAAAAAGAATGTGGCAGAAGCCGGATAAGTTTCTTTATTCGAAAGAAGAATTTTATGAACTATTTGAACATGATATCTATAAAGATGAAAATGAATTTTATAACTGGGAAAAAGGTGAGAAAGTTTTTGATTTGGGATTAACGACAACCGACAGCTCATTCGTCAGATTTAATAATTTGAGTGAATGGAAGCCGGGAAAATATCTGCTGACTCTCCGTGCAAAAGATAAAAACGGAACACCTGTCGAACTTCAAAAATATTTTACATTGTTTGATGCCGAATCGGGTACAATGCCGGTAAGAGAAGCGGCGTGGTTTTATTTCAATGAAAGATCCTATGAACCGGGCGAGACTGCCGAATTGTATATCGGTTCTGCTGAGGAAAATGTAAAAGCCCTGTTTGAAATTGAACAGGACGGAAGAATTATCAGAAAAGAATGGCTGACTCTAAATGATCAGATTAAGAAAATTGAAATCCCGATTAAAGAAGAACACCGCGGAAATCTTTTTATACACGTCACCACGACTGTAAACAATGATAACCGGATTTTTAAAAATTATGTCGGTGTTCCCTGGACAAACAAACATTTAAATATTTCTCTAGACACGTTTAGAGATAAATTAATTCCGGGTGCCAAAGAAGAATGGAAATTAACAGTAAAATCATCCGGCGGAAAACCGGCTTCAGCGGAATTTCTTGCTTCAATGTACGATGCATCTCTCGACGCTTTTATTCCGCATCAGTGGAATCTGAATATTTATCCTAGCTTTTATACGAAAATTAATTGGACAACAGACAATACATTCGCTCCCGTATATTTTAATAATTACAATTACTACTGGAATGAATACGCTTACCGCAAGACGATTTACTATCCTTATTTAAATAATTTCGGTTTTCATTTTTTTGGGTATGGATACAGCCGCCTTCCGGGAGTATCCTTGTCGAAGTCAATGTCCAATGATGTAATGATCCGCGGTTTATCTGATGAAATATCAGGCGAAGCGGTTACCATTACGGCTCAGGCCGAAGGTCAATTAAATGCTTTTAAAATGAAGGAGATGGCTCCACAAGAAACAGGGTTCGAAATTGTAAAAAAAGATCAGCAATTTGAAGATGTTTCCCTAAGAAAGAATTTAAATGAAACTGCATTCTTTTTCCCTGAATTGAAAACTGACGACAGCGGGAAAGCGGTTATCTCATTTTTAGTCCCCGAAGCTTTAACAAAATGGAAGTTTATGGGACTTGCGGTTACTAAAGATCTTAAAAGCGGCATAACTGTTAAAGAAACAATAACTCAAAAAGATTTAATGATTCAGCCGAACCCCCCAAGATTTTTGAGAGAAGGAGATGAAATTTATTTTACGGCAAAAGTCAGCAACCTTTCGGATCATTCAATTTCAGGTTCTGCTGCCCTTCAGCTGTTTAATGCAATTACAATGGAGCCTGTCGACAATCTTTTTGAAAACAGCAGCAATGTAAAATCCTTCAGTGCTGAAAAAGGGGAGAGCCAGGGTCTTAGCTGGAGATTACAGGTGCCTTACGGCAAAGTTGAAGCTTTGGTTTACAGGGTAGTTGCAAAAAGCGGAATTTATTCGGACGGAGAAGAGAATTCTCTGCCGGTATTGGTCAACAGAATGCTTGTAACGGAAACATTGCCTCTTCCGGTGAAGGGACTGCAGACAAAATCTTTTATTCTTGATAAACTTTTAAACAATAAATCTTCAACTTTGCAGAATTATAATCTTACACTAGAATTCACAGCTAATCCGGCATGGTATGCAGTACAGGCTCTTCCGTATTTAATGGAATTTCCTTACGAATGTCTTGAACAAATCTTTAACCGCTTTTATGCAAACAGCATTGCGACCCATATTGCTAATTCAAATCCGAAGATTAAAAAAGTTTTTGATGACTGGAAGAATACCGATAAAGATGCTCTTCTTTCAAATCTTGAAAAGAACCAGGAGTTGAAGTATGCACTTCTTGAAGAGACACCATGGGTTTTGGATGCGCAGAATGAATCGGAAAGAAAGAAGAGAGTCGGACTTCTTTTTGATCTTGTAAAAATGTCGGATGAACTATCTGAAGCCGAACAAAAACTAAGAGAGAAACAGTATTCAAACGGCGGATGGCCGTGGTT
>DAISZW010000324.1:0-2002 GCA_036824595.1 Ignavibacteriaceae bacterium | reverse complement strand
AAGATAATGCTAATCAGTTTATTAATCTGATTATTTACTTATCGCAAAATCCATCGTCTTACCAAAAATCAGAGCTATCTTCATTAACGTCAGACTTTAATGGATTATTGGTACCGCCGGCGGAAAATCATCCGTTCGGCTTCTTTATTGCAAAAGTTCCTTTAAAAAATTTAACAAAGATTTTAACACTGGATTTTGTAAAAATAATAGAAACAGCAGACGATCTTTCATTTCCTCAAAACAATGAAGCTGCAAAGAAGATAAAAGCAGATTATATCTGGGGAAAAGGATATTCCGGCTGCGGAGTAAAAATAGCTGTTCTCGATTCAGGCCTTGATACGACTTTTGCCGGCACAGAGTTTCCGGCTTACATTTACAAAGGAGATTATTCAGACTACCCTTCTCTCGATACCGATATTGCAAACAAAATAACAGGACACGGCACTCATGTTACCGGTTCTGTATTGGCCCGCGGAATATTATCGGAGAATAATACCGCCAACGGCCAGGGCCCTTACAAGGGAATTGCTCCCGATGCGGAATTAATTTTTATAAAGATCGGGAATGATATTAATGGGGGGGCAAACACAACCGCAATTGTTGAAGGATTAAAAGCTGCGGTAACAATTTACGATGCAGATATAATTACAATGAGCTACGGCAATTGGGATATTTATCATGACGGAAGCAATATTAAAGATCAGACAGTTGATTGGTGTTACGAACAGGGAGTGCCTGTTTTTATTCCTGCGGGAAATAACGGAGCTTCAAAACGGCATTACTCTGGTTTTGTTGAAGCACTTGATTCCACAGATTTAATTAAAATTAATGTAACCGATGCATTGGAAGGGAGTACATATCTCACATTTAACCTGGTTTGGTACGATGGAACCGAAAGAAATGATTTAAACTTGAAATATTATAATGAACTTGGAGAGGAGATTCCAAACATCTACTACTGGACAACAACTCAAAGTTTAAGAGGTACGGAATCGAAATTGTCCCAGGGATTATTCCAGGTTCCGGCCGGAAATTCGGTTTACTATTTGAAGGTAATTAATCGTTCTTCATCACGGCAGCAGTTTCACATTTATGAGCACAATAATGATGGTAAAGTCAGATTCGAAGATGATGATCCAAGCTGTACAATTATTTCACCCGGTACGGCGGATCATGCATTCACTGTGGGTTCGTTTGTATCCAGGACTGAATGGACAAGCTACAATGGTCTGCTGAACTGCAGCTCTGAGAATCAGCTTGAAAATATTTATTCTTATTCAAGCAGGGGACCGAGAATAGATGGTTATCAAAAACCGGATTTAGTAGCACCGGGGAGCTCAATTATTTCTTTAAGAGACGGGGATGTATATAACACACCTAATATATTTTTTGTAGATAATGATGGGAATACGTCCGGCGATTATAATTATTTAGTTATGGAGGGAACCAGTATGTCGGCTCCTTTTTGTGCCGGAGCAGCAGCATTGTATCTGGAAAAAAATCCTGAAGCCGGACCTGGAGAGGTTTATAATTCATTAAGGAATAATACGCATAAGGATGAATATACTGGGATTATCCCGAACCAAACTTTCGGTTACGGAAAGCTGGATACCTATTCGGCATTGTTTCCGTCCGACCCTCTTCCCACCCAACTAACTACATTTACTGCTGAAGTAAAAAATAATTTTATCGAACTGAAATGGAGTACTTCTACGGAGATGAATAATTACGGGTTTGAAGTTGAAAGGAAATTTAATAAGGAATCTGAATTTTTATCCGAAAGCTTAAAAATAAAAAGCGAAGAATGGAAATTTATCGGATTTGTCGGAGGATCCGGAACAAGCAACTCTCAGCATACATATACGCTGACAGATAAAAATTTATTTATGAGCGGAGAGTATTCCTACAGAATAAAGCAAATAGATCTTGACGGCTCTTCCAATTACAGCAGCGAAATAAAAATCAGTTATAATCTGCCCCGACGCTTCGAGCTGACGCAGAA
>DAISZW010000323.1:0-2004 GCA_036824595.1 Ignavibacteriaceae bacterium | reverse complement strand
CAATCCGAATTTTGAATATGAAATTGCCGGAAGCCCAACATTCGGCAATGCAAAATTAAAGCCTGAGAAAACCGTAACCTATGAAATCGGTTTGCAGCAGCAGCTATTTGAAGACTTAGCATTTAACGTAACCGGATTTTATAAAGATGTAAGAGACTTGCTGGCACTGCAGCAAATAAGGATTGACGGAGATAAAACTTATTTTAAATATGTTAATAAAGATTATGCAAACGTCAAAGGAATTACTTTCTCTTTAACAAAAAGAAGAACCGCGCAAAGTATTTTCGGTATCACTCTTGATTATACATTCCAGGTTTCAGAAGGAAATGATGTTAATTCCGATGCTTTCTTCCTCGATCTCTCTTCCGGCAGGCAAAGCGAAAAAATTCCGGTTTACTTAAGCTGGGATCAATCGCATACTCTTAATACAACAGTCTCGGTTGGCCAGCCTAATGACTGGAATATTAGCGTTGTAGGAAGAATTGGAACCGGGCTTCCTTATACACCGGAAATTATAACCAAGCAGGTTTTTTTAAGAGTGAACAGCGGTAGAAGACCTTCGCAGGCAAATGTAGATCTTTTAGCTGAGAAGTCGTTTGCTGTTTTAAATTATTCTTTAACAGTATTTTTAAAAGTATTTAATCTTTTTGATATACTGAATGAAAGATTAGTTTATAGTAATACCGGCAGAGCAACTTACACTTTAACTGCTACGCAGGGCTCTGCAAAAGCAACCGATGAAATTGCAGATAATATTCCCGGAATTCATCCGGCAAGCGAATACTTTGTTCAGCCGCAGTTTTATTTGGCACCAAGAGAAGTAAGGCTCGGTGCTTCTTTTGAGTTTTGAAAATAATTAAGGCTCACCTGTGTGAGAAGACAAATGATTACGACACTATTTATTCATATTATGCATAATTTATTAGAGCACATAGTCCCCCTTAAAAAAGGGGGAAGAAGGGGGTTGTCCATGTGAAAATATATTATGAACATTATCTAAAAAATATCTCCAGAAAATTACGCAACGACAGTACGCTGGCAGAAATCCTACTGTGGAATGAAATAAAAGGATGTAAGATGATGGGTTATCAATTTATGCGGCAGAAACCGATAAAAAAATATATAGTTGATTTTTTCTGTAGTAAACTAAAACTCATAATTGAGATTGATGGGAAAAGTCATTGCGGCATGGATGAAAAAGATAAGGGGAGACAAGAAGAATTAGAAAGGCTCGGATTATCATTTTTACGATTTGATGATCTTGATATTAAATTTAAGATAGATGAAGTTCTCGGGAAAATAAAAAGCTGGATTAGAGAGAATGAGAAAGCGGAACAACCCCCTCGCCCCCTTTGATAAGGGGGACTACTCTCTCTATTTATTTTTAAATCACTTTTTCAGAGGGGATTATTAATTCTATTAAGAAATTGGTTGATTCCTAAAATCGGAGATTAAAAAAATGAAAATAAATTTCCTATCTCATCTTAACATGATTGGTAAACCGTTAAAACGGTTACTATGCTTATTATTTTTCCCATTAACCCACGACTTAAGTCGTGGGCTAGCAAAACAAAAACTTATTCCTTATAACCGTTTCAACGGTTTTTTAATCACAAAGAATTTAAAAGGTCAACAGCGATTCTTTAAATATCTATTTATCATTTTATTAGGCTTTGTATTTCTGTCAAGCGCTGTTTTATCTCAAACTCTTTCCGATAAACAAAAGAAAGAGCACGATGCTGTTAAGAATTTAATTTATTCTAAAGTTCCTAACTTCGGCTCAAATTCCAATACACCGAATTTGAAGGATGGAACAATTGATAATGAATTAAACTTAAATAAAATGCAAACACATGAAAGAAGAAAATCTTTTTTCATGAACGGAAATAAGATTAGTTCCGATATTTACAACTACGGAGGTATCGGTCCAGGTTTCGGTTTATTAAGAGGGATTAATAATTTTGTATGGAATGATCAGGACTATGTTTTTCAATTTGGGCCTAT
>DAISZW010000176.1:0-7218 GCA_036824595.1 Ignavibacteriaceae bacterium | reverse complement strand
CTCAAAATCCAGTCTGGCTCACACCAGGTGCCGGTTCGAGTCCGGCCTTCGGTACGCAATTATTCTAAATCTTTTTTCTTGCTCTTTCCCTTACTCTTTCTCTTACCCGTATCTATTTTGAAGAAAGGTAGCTTACTGCCGCTTCCATACTTTCGGATATCTTAAACAGCTTGATAAGGTTCATTGCGCCGATTATAGTGTAGATATCTCTTTCAACACCAACCAAAGTCAGTTCCCCTTCTTCAGTGCTCAGCTTTTTCTGAGCCCACACCAGGACTCCCAGAAAAGTAGAATCGATAAACGAGACATCCGTTAATTCTATGATATATTTTCTGCATTTCTGAAGAAAAGCAGTGTTTATTATCTCTTTAAATTTTGAAGCTTCTTTGAGTGTCGCACGTGTAAAATTTAACTTTATTATTAAAATATCCTCCTGAGTGCTTAATGAAAAATCAAAATCTGAAGGTAAAATCATTTTCTAAATCTTCCTAAATTTCCGTACAGTAAATTAAATAATGCTTAAAATTATTTTCGAACAACATTAAAATAACTAAATATAAACTATTATTCGCCAATTTAAATTCATACCCATTAAAATTCCGGGAAAAAAACACAAGACCACTGATTAAACTTTAATGGGTATAATTTATCACAATAGGAAATCAGCTTGATCTTCGGAACACAAAATTATTTTTGTGCTCTTTTATACTCCTCTAAAGCATTCTTCTCCAGCGATTCTTTTATTTCTTTTGGTAAGATTATAGTTTCATAATACTTACCATCTTTCCCTTTTTCATTTGGCGAGGAGACAAACAGGCCGCTTGATCCATTAACCACACGGAACCCTTTTATAATAATTCCGTCGGTTGTTTGAATGTCAAAAAATGCTGCAACTTTTCCGTTTGAACTGCCTTTTAAGGGATTCATACGTACGATTTTCATATAACCTCCTAGATTATTGTTTTTGGTAGTTAATCCCCCTCATAAAATGAAGGAGGTGAAAATCTTAATTTGGCCGGAATGCTGCTCCGATTCCCGCTCCCGGGTACCAGTGTTTTACCGGCTCCTCTTTAAAGAATAAAAACCGGCGTTTAGTTTTCCTGGCGAACAAATAAAGCTTATCGGTTAAATGAGAATTATCTCCGAGCAGCACTGCTCCGGGAGAGAGCTTGTTTTCAATTGCTTCATATTCGTTTGCTTCATAGCCGGCTGAATGGTCGCTGTCATTAATGAAAAGATCAATGGACAGATCTAATTTATTTAAAGATTCAATGGAATCACCGTATAATATTTTTCCTGTCTCGGCATATTTCCCGGATAAAAGATATCCGGCCTGCGGGTTAATATCGGTTCCGTAATAAAAACCTTTGAATCCCTCTTCAGAATTCTTCAAAAGCGCGGAAGTGAGAATACATGCACCCAATCCTTTCTCAACTCCGGTTTCAACTACAACTTTAGGCTTCAATACCCTTGCAAATGCATACCAGCCGATTCTTCTGCTGTACTCAACCTCTGCATCTGCAACGAATGACCTCTCGTTCCGCAATGTAACATTTTTTATATGATTTCTAAGTTCTGTGTCGTTTTCAACTTCATGAAAATAATTTTGGATTTCCTCAACAGTTCTTCCGGTAATCTCCGAAACAAAACAAGCTAAGCATAATTTATTAAGGGAGGAAAGATCATAAGTATAATTTGTAGTTTCTTTAGACTTGAATAACCAGCCGGTAAAATTTTTTACTTCATTGAATAAATCCGGCAGTATTATTTTAGTTCTGTAAGCCAGCAGTACAAAAGATCCCAAAAGAGGAGTCTTAATAATAATGTTTTTTAATTTTTTCATTGGCAATTGATTCTCGGATAAAAAGAGCGGCTGTACGCGACTGAAGAGCCGGGATTTCCCCAAAGTTAAATTTGTCTTTTTTCAATTTAATGCTAAAAGTTAAGTTAAACAGTCTCCAATTATAATTTCATTATTAATAGAAGTCAAATTTTTACATGAAAAAAAATAGTAAAGTGTAAAAATATTGTTTTTTATGTACGTTTGTGGCAGCTTTGATGAACTAAGCTTGGAAATGCAGTTATAAAATAAATCCGCTAAAGATCTATTTCGTCCTGGCCCTCAGGAATTGACAATAAATTTTTAAAGTACTGGAGTTTAAGTTTGTCCGATGTAAATCTTTTATGTTTAAAACGGTTTGAAAGCTGGCTTATCTTAATAGGGCCCTGATTCTTGTGCTGGTTCCTCCGGTTTAAATAAGCTTTAATAATCCTGACTTGCTCTTCCGGAGTTTTATGTGTTAGATCTACTTTTGCCATAAGTAAAAATTCCCGTTTTGTTAATGGTAAAATAGTTTAAAATTCTAACTAATAAAGCTTTTCAAATTAATTAAACAGTTTTCTAAAATAATATTAGGGGGAGGAGCACACCTAAAATTTAATTTGCTTTTATGCATTTTTCAACAGCCGATAGGATCCTCAATTCATCAAAAGGTTTACCAATATAATCGCATGAACTAAAGCTTTTTGCTTGACGAGGTGTCCTCTGGTCAGAAGATCCGCTTAGAAATATCAACGGTATTCCTAATTTATTCAAATAATTCGCAACTCTCAAGCCTTCGTATTTCCCGTCAAGATTTATATCGAGAAGAACTAAGTTTGGTTTAATTTCTGTTATTTTTGCAGTTATGTCGTTAAGATTATCCGCAATTGAAATCACCGGTACCCGGTTTTTTCAAAATTATTTTTTAAATCCAGTGCGATTATTTTTTCATCTTCTGCAATAATGATTTTAAATTTTTCTGTATTCATAAAGCATTTAAAGTGCCTTTTAAAAAGATAGTAATTGGAAATTAAATTATCAAAATAAATTTTTATTAAATGCGAAAAAAAATAAAAATTGATTTAAAAAGAATAAAAGAGATGCTTCCAGCTTCTCCCGGGATACTTCGCAAGGATGAATATTTCAACTCTGCCGTTTTAATTCCGCTGGTGCTTATAAACGGGGAATACAATCTTTTGTTTGAAAAAAGATCCGCACAAATCCGTCAGGGAGGGGAAATCTGTTTCCCCGGCGGTGAAACGGATGAGCTGAAGGATTCGGGCATGCTGGAAACTGCCGTCAGGGAAACATGTGAAGAACTGGGAATAAGCAGAAATCAAATCTCAATCATCGGGTGCATTGATACGTTTGTAGGCTCAATGGGAATAACTGTAGATTCTTACCTGGCAGAATTGAACATAAAAAATATTTCTGAATTAAAGATAGATCAGACTGAAGTTGAAAAAGTCTTTATTATTCCGCTTTCTTTTTTCATTCAGAATCCTCCTCAATGTTATGACCTGGAAATTGAAGTACATCCTTTCCGCACGGATGAAAACGGCAGAAGGATAGAACTTTTCCCCGCTAAAGAGCTGAAATTACCTGAAAAATATTACAAATCCTGGAAGGTTAGAAAACATAAAGTATGGGTATATAAAACCGGGGATGAGGTTATTTGGGGAATTACTGCTGCATTAATTAATGAAATCATTCGAATTATAGAAAAAGCAACGGTTAAAGAATAATTTTTATATCGGAATTTTTTTGAAGCTTTTCATAAACTAAATCGCGCACTACTTCATTCGGCACCACAATTACAAAATTTAGACTAACATATTTGCCGCCGCTGCTTACATTTGAAGGCGTAACCGAGTACTCCAATCCCAGCGATGCTTCTTTAATAGCAAACAAAATTTTTTCAACATCTGTTCCAATTACTTTGTAGCCCCATTCGCATGGATAATTTATTTCGGGCCTAGGGTTATCGGGATCTATAATCATTTTTTCCCTTTTTTAAATTATTATATTGAACTAAAATAAATTTATAACTTCAATCCAATTTGAAAGAACTTTTCCGGAGTCAGATTAATTTTGATGGGCCTTAAGATGAAATATACGGCCTTCAATATTCAAGCTGTTTGGAAGTATTAATTGCTGTGCCTGAAGAAGTGTTTTTTTCTTTTCTATTTAACGACAGCCTTAAAAGTGTTAAATAACTGTGCGGATTTGAAAAAAGATCGCTGTAAGTTCTTTCTCCGCTCATCACGCTTGTTACTGCCTCGCTTAGTTTTTGTCCGTATGCACGAAAGAGCAAGACACGAAGTTTTGGAAAACCGTAAACGATAGTCCAGAGAATTTTTGCATAATTAAGTTCTTTCATTATTTTATCATTTACAGCTTTTGTATAAAAATATTCTGCTAGTTCGGCGTTAAATCCGCTTTCAATTATAGACGAAGCTGCCAGTCTGCCGCTGAGAAGTGCGTAGCTTATTCCTTCTCCCGTTAAAGGATCGGCAAAACCTGCGGCGTCTCCGGTAAAGAATATCTGCTTCCGGGCAAATTTTTTTGTCCCGGGATTAAGCCTGACAAAGAAGCCGTGTTTCTCAATTTTTATTGTTTCATTAATTCCCAGCAGTTTTAAGTATTCCGAAGTGACTTTATTCAGATTAAGGCTGCTCTTTTTTAGGAAAGCTGATCCGATGGAAAGATGATTTTTTTTAGGAAACACCCATGAGTATCCTTCGGGAAAAATCCCGAAGTCAAATCTTGCAGATTTATTAAAGAGTTCGAGGACGTTGTCTTTTACAAATACTTCATATTCCACTGCGGGAGCAGCAACGGTATTATTTTTCCAGCCTGATTTTTTGGAGATAACTCCAGAAGAGCCGTCGGCTGCAATTAAAAACTGAGACCTGAATTTCCCTTTGCTTGTTTCGATTTCAACATACCCGGGGCGTTCAAAAAATTCAAACACTTCGCAATTATCAAGAACAGCGGCACCGTAATTTTTAGCTTTTGAAAGAATAAACCAATCGAGATCTTTCCTCATCGTCATTAGAATTACCGGAGTGGATTTTTTCACATGAAAATGAAGACCGTTCCTGATATCAAATATATCTGCAGAATAACAGGAGCATTCCGCAACCTCGCTGTAATCCAGCGGCAGAAACTGCGGAGTTCTTCCTACAACGCCTCCTCCGCATGTCTTGTACCTGGGGAGTTTTGCTTTATCGATGACAAGTATTTTTACCCCTTTTTGTGACAACAGTAATGCAGCAGATGATCCGGCCGGTCCTGCTCCGGCAATAATTACATCAAAGTTATTCATAAACAAATATTAAAATGCAGATGAGGAAAGACAAATTGAAAATAAATAATTGAGAATATACTAATCAATCATTTAATAAAAAACATTCCAGGGCATAACTGTAGCTGCATTCATTTTATGGCCTGAAAATATTTTACCCTTTCTATTTTTTTTATAAATTAACGTAATGCTTATGCATCATTAAAACCGGGCTTCATATATGATTAAAGATGAAAATGAAAACAATCCCCTTTGGTACAAAGATGCAATTATTTATCAGGTTCATGTTAAAGCTTATAGTGACAGCAATGGAGACGGGATCGGCGATTTTTCCGGATTAATCGAAAAACTGGATTACATTGCATCATTAGGTATTACCGCTATCTGGCTGCAGCCTTTTTATCCTTCCCCATTAAAAGATGACGGGTACGACATTTCAGATTATTTCAGTATAAATAAAGATTACGGAACCATCGATGATTTTACAAGATTTTTAAAAGAAGCTCACGACAAGAGAATCAGAGTTATAACCGAACTGGTATTAAACCATACTTCAGACCAGCATGAATGGTTTCAAAGAGCGAGAATAAGTCCCCCCGGTTCTCGTGAAAGAAATTATTATGTATGGAGCGATACCCCTGATAAGTATAAAGAAACAAGGATCATATTCAGCGATTTTGAAACATCTAACTGGGCATGGGATCCGGTTGCAAAAGCATATTTTTGGCACCGTTTCTATTCACACCAGCCGGATTTAAATTATGAAAATCCTGAAGTGCATGAAAATATTCTGCGTGCAGTGGATTTCTGGTTTAATCTAGGCGTTGACGGCATGCGGCTCGATGCAGTCCCTTATCTTTATGAAAAAGAGGGGACGAATTGTGAAAACCTTCCTGAGACTCATAAATTTCTAAAAAAATTAAATTCACACGTTCAAAAAAAGTTCAAGGATAAAATGCTTCTTGCGGAAGCAAATCAATGGCCGGAAGATGCAGTTGCTTATTTCGGGAACGGCGACGAATGCCAGATGGCTTTTCATTTCCCTGTTATGCCACGTATGTATATGGCGGTTCAAATGGAGACAAGATTTCCAATAATTGATATCCTCGAGCAGACCCCTATGATTCCAGAGAATTGTCAGTGGGCAATGTTTCTAAGAAATCATGATGAATTAACTCTTGAGATGGTTACCGATGAGGAACGGGATTATATGTACCGTTTCTTTGCAAGGGACAACAGAGCAAGAATTAATCTCGGCATCAGAAGAAGGCTCGCGCCTCTGGTAAATAACAACCGCCGTAAAATTGAGATTCTTAATTTTCTGCTTCTGTCATTCCCTGGCACTCCGATAATTTATTACGGCGATGAAATCGGAATGGGGGATAATTACTATTTGGGAGACAGAAACGGAGTCAGAACCCCGATGCAGTGGAGCCCGGACAGAAATGCAGGCTTCTCCAATTCGAATCCGCAAAAGCTTTTTCTTCCGGTTATTATAGATCCCGAATACCATTACGAAGCTATTAACGTTGAGATTCAGCAAAGCAACTTGTCTTCACTTCTCTGGTGGATGAAGAGAGCAATCTCCGTACGTAAAAACTATAAAGCTTTCGGCAGAGGTTCTCTTGAATTTTTATCGCCTAGTAATCCTAAAGTGCTGGCGTTTATAAGAAAATATGAAGATGAAGTAATTTTAGTGGTTGCCAATCTTTCAAGATTTTCACAGGTTGTAGAAATAGACCTTTCAAAATTTCTAGGGTATACCCCGATAGAAATTATCAGCAGAAATAAATTTCCCGTTGTGAAGGATCAATATTACATGTTTACTTTAAGCGGGCATGTTTATTACTGGTTTTCCCTGGAAAAGTTGCCCGATGGTCCTGTCAGCAGTATAGAAAGGAAAGTGCCGGAATTATCTTATAATGATAATTGGAAAGAAATATTTTATACTGAAGAAAGATTAAATTTTGAAAAAACAGCTTTGACCAATTATCTTTCCCAATGCGGCTGGTTTTGCCCGGGTGAAGCAAAAATAAGAAGGATAAGCATTGAAGATATAATTGAATTTGAAAGTCCAAATTATGCTGTA
>DAISZW010000175.1:0-7236 GCA_036824595.1 Ignavibacteriaceae bacterium | reverse complement strand
AGATCCCGAAACCTGCTTAAAGTGAGGGCTTGCTAAAGACTGCAAGTTCAGAAAAGGAAAGATGCCAAAATCCGCCGAAAGCTAGGCTCATCAAGACAGCAAGCAGGAATGTCAAATTGAAGTTCTCAAAGCTATATTATATATTATATTCACATATCTCTTTTATATAAATATTAAAGGAGGATTTATGCCGTCGAGAAAATTAAAAGAATTTTTGGATGACAATAAAATTAAATACGTAAGCATTCAGCATTCAAAAACTTATACTTCCACAGAAATAGCAGCTTCTGCCCACATCCCCGGAAAAGAATTAGCAAAAACCGTAATTGTTAAATTAAACGGGAAAATGGTAATGGCAGTAATCCCTGCTTCTCATAAGTTAAAGCTTGAGCTTTTACAAAAAGCGGCCGGTTCCGAATCAGCCAGGTTAGCATCGGAGGCTGAATTCATAGATAAATTCCCCGATTGTGAAATCGGAGCTATGCCGCCTTTTGGAATTCTTTATAACATGGAAGTCTACGCTTCCGACAAGCTTGAGGAAGATGAAGAAATTACTTTCAATGCAGGAACACATACAGAGCTAATTAAGCTTGCTTATAAAGACTTCGAAAGACTGGTGAAACCGAAGAAAGCATCAATCTCAATTCAAAGTAAGCTGTAGTATTAATACAAGCATTACTTTGTAACCTTATAGCGCAGCCAAATTATGTCTTCGCGGAGCCTTTCCATGTGAGTAAGATTTAGTGAAATAACTCCTTCGGAAGATTTCAAATCGGGAGCACGGTAAAAAGAATTGGGAGAAAATCCTCCAACTAGAGAAGGGCTGATCAGAATGCTTACTTCATTCACTAATCCGGCACGTAACAGAATTCCGTTAAGGATTCCGCCGCTGTCAACCCGTATAACATTAATTTTGTATTGAGTATTTAAAATCTCAAATGCAGAAGAGAAATCGACATGATCTTCGCCTGAAATTATATATTCAATTTTACTCTCATACAAATATTCTAAAAATGATCTCGGCGTAGCGGAAGAACATAAAGCAATTACATCCCTCCAATACGGCTGTTTTTTCAGCAGATGAAGCCTTGTAACTCTCCCTTTACTATCAGGAACAATAAGAAGAGGTTTTTGCTTGGCAGTTTCATGAGGTTTTTCATCTGAAGATTTGATGCCTTCTTCAGCGGCAGGTTCATGTTCCAAGGCTTTAAAAATTGTCCCGCTGCCGGCAAGTGAAGCGTCCTCTTTCCAAAAAGAAACAAGTTCGTAAAAAAGTCCGATGTCCGGCATGAACCAGTCCATCCTGCCGTCCAGGCTTACAATATTATGTAGTATTACATGCGGAAGCATTTTGACAAAACTTTCAAATAATTTTTTTAAGTTTTCAAATTAAATTGCGGACTTGAGATTAGTTCTTTTAACAGAAGCTAAATCTATATATTAAAATAACCTATTTTAAAGCTAAGCTAAAGTAACCTTTTTAAATAAGCATGAGTCTAATTAATCGTAATCCTACAATTCTAACGGAGTATATCTAAATGAAAAATTTAACAATCTTAATATTTTTATTCCTGTTCGTTCCATCCTTTGCTGCTGACGCAGGAGCAAATTATATCTATTTATACAATTTATACAACAATGACGATCTGCAGGTGCTGCATGAAAAAACATACAAAATTTCTCCCGGAAAAGCTCTAAAGCTTGAGGCGGATCAGGGAGATGTTATGATTACCTCCTGGGACAAGCATGAAGTGTATATTAAAGTTCTAGGAAATGAAAAAGCCAAGGAAAAAGTAGAATTCCGCTTTAGTGGAGATGAAAATGAAGTTGTAGTTAAAGCGAAGAAAGAGGGATTTTTCAGCTTTTTTTCAAGCGGAATCAGGCTTAGATTTGAGATTAAAGTCCCAGCGGATTTCAACAACTATGTATCTACTTCCGGGGGCGATATTAGATTGGGTGGAGTTAAAGGGAAAAATAAATTAAGCACTTCCGGGGGTGATATATCCGTTAAAAGTTCAGGCGGGAAGCTGGATGCTTCAACATCGGGCGGCGATATATCTCTTGAAGGGAGCGAAGGTGAACTTGAACTATCCACTTCCGGCGGCGATATAACTGCTCAGAATTTTAAAGGGAATCTTTCAGTCTCCACTTCAGGAGGGGATATACATATTAAAGGTTCAAATGCAAAAATTAATGCAGAAACGTCCGGCGGGGATATTACACTTGAATATTCCGGCGAGAATAAGGGGATCGATCTTGAAACATCCGGCGGAGACATCCAGATATTACTCCCATCTGATTTTAATGCAAGCGCCAAATTATATACGTCCGGAGGAGATATAAGCTCAGATTTTAAAGGAAATAATGCAGTAAAAATATCTTCATCTAAATTTGAAGCCGACCTGAATAATGGAGGTGCACGGCTAAGTGCTAGAACATCCGGAGGGGATATTACTGTAAGAAAAAATTAGTACTTTAAATTTTTCTCAAGCACTTCTTAGCGCAGGCTGAAAAGACTGCGCTTTTTTTTAACGCAAAGTCCACAAAGAAAACGTAGAGTCCGCAAAGTAATCTATTTATACTCTTTCAGAATATTTTTTGTTAGTTTGAAAGGAACTCTTAATAAAATTATGGGGGAAGTATGAATGAAAATGAAATATCCAATAAAATTATCGGTCTTGCCATAAAAGTTCATACTGCTTTGGGACCCGGACTGCTTGAATCAGCTTATGAAGAGTGCATGTATTATGAATTAAATAAGTCCCGACTTTATGTGGAAAAACAAAAGACTCTCCCTTTAGTATATGAGGCAATCAAATTAGATGCTGGATATAGGATCGATTTGATAGTTGAAAAGATAGTAGTCATAGAAGTAAAATCAGTGGAGAATTTGTGTGAGATTCACTTCGCTCAATTGTTGACATATCTAAGGTTATCCGGTTGTAAACTAGGATTACTGATGAATTTTAATGTTTCATTAATGAAAGATGGAATAAAGAGAGTGGTAATTGTAGTTTAAAAATTTAACGCAAATCGCAAAGACCGTGAATAACTTTTACCTTTGCGTTCTTTGCGAAAAACTTTGCGGACTTTGCGTGAAGCCTTTCTTCCGGGCATTTGAAACATTGTTTTTTGTTTCATACCTTTAATAAAATAATAAAGACAATTCATGAATGACTCCCTTATTTACAATTTCTTTAATGACGATGAAATTTTAAGAATTTCCAACAAAATTAAAGAAGTTGAACAAACTACAGCCGGTGAAATCTGTGTAAGCATAAAGGAAAAGCTCCCGTTCCTGAAAAGACGAAAACCGGTATCACGACTGGCAGAAGAGGAATTTTACAGAGTGGGAATTAATAAAACCCGTGATAAGACCGGAATATTAATTTATATTCTTCTTGAAGAACATAAATTCCATATACTTGCCGATGAAGGAATAAATGCTAAAGTCCCTCCGCACACATGGGATTCGATCAAGAATACGATGCAGGAAAAGTTTATAAGAGGAGAATACTGCAAAGGAATTACATATGCCGTAGAGACCGCCGGCAAAATTCTGGCAGAGCACTTTCCTATAAAACCTGATGACCGGAATGAATTATCTAATAGGGTCGTTACAAAGTAAAAATATTTTAAGATTCTTATTCAGCCAAAGTTTTTCAAGCTATCATCCCTTAACAATTTACATTTAATGGAGCAGCTATGTTTAAGAAATTCAACTCTGCACTGTATTTATCATTATTACTGCTTCTTTCACTTTTCCTTGGTTTATTAATTCCGGAAGACAATGAGAAAAATATAAATAAACAGATGATTGAAGAGGCATCGAAAATAATCGGACTTGAATTTAATGATGCCGAACGCGATTCAATGCTTGCTGATCTGAAACTGCTGCTAAGCAGCTATGATTCGATTAGAAGTATTAAGCTTCCAAATTCAATTCCTCCTGCTGTTATTTTTAATCCAATCCCCCTGGATTTCAGTTTTCAATTTGATAAAAAAGATTTCAAAACAAGTGATTATTCTAAAACCTCATTGCCTGATGACCGGGAAGATTTAGCATATTACTCAATCGGTCAGCTTGCCGAATTGATAAGAACTAAAGAAATAACTTCGACGGAGCTGACAAAATTTTACCTGGAAAGGTTAAAAAAATACAACCTTGTTCTTCATTGTGTTATTACATTCACTGAAGAGCTTGCTTTAGAACAGGCAAAAAAAGCCGACGAAGAAATTGCTGCAGGAAAATATAAAGGATTACTCCATGGAATCCCTTTTGGAGTAAAGGATCTGCTAGCGGTTAAAGGATATAAAACTACCTGGGGTGCAGCTCCATATAAAAATCAACTAATTGATATTGATGCTACTGTAATAAAAAAACTGGAAGAGGCCGGTGCGGTTCTGCTGGCGAAGCTTTCTATGGGAGCATTGGCGTGGGGTGATGTCTGGTTCGGTGGAATGACAAGAAATCCCTGGGATACAACTAAAGGTTCAAGCGGTTCATCTGCAGGTTCGGCTTCTGCAGTTTCCGCCGGATTAATTCCGTTTGCTATCGGAACGGAAACCTGGGGCTCGATTGTTTCCCCTTCTACTGTCTGCGGAGTAACAGGACTGCGCCCGACTTACGGAAGAGTTAGCCGCTGCGGCGCAATGGCTTTAAGCTGGTCGATGGATAAGATCGGTCCTATCTGCAGAAATGCCGAAGACTGCGCAATTGTTTTTAATTCTATTTACGGACCCGATAATCTCGATCAAACCGTTTATAAATACGGTTTTACCTACAATCCCCAAATTGATTTTAAGAAAATAAGAATCGGTTATTTGAAGAACGATCTAGAAAAAGATTCTGCATTTAAAAAACAAAATTTGTCGGTTCTGAATACTTTTAAAGAATTAGGAGCTGAATTAATTCCAATTGAACTTCCTAAAATTGAGGTAAATGCATTAGCGCTCATTTTAAATGCAGAGGCCGCCGCTGCTTTTGATGATTTAACCAGGAGCAATAAAGATGATCTTCTTGTAAGACAGATAAGAGATGCATGGCCGAATGTATTCCGTGCTTCACGTTTTATCCCGGCAGTCGAGTACATAAATGCTAACCGCGTGCGGTTCCAATTAATACAGGAAATGGCTGACCTGATGAAAAATGTTGATTTATACATTGCTCCGTCGTGGGAAGGAAATAACCTGCTGCTGACAAATCTTACCGGGCATCCCTCTGTAGTTTTTCCGACAGGTTTTTCGGAGGAAGGAACGCCGACGAGTATAACCTTAATCGGGAACCTTTTTGATGAAGGGAAAGTAATTGCCGCTGCAAAAGCTTTCCAGGATGCAACCGGTTTTCATTTGGAGCACCCGGATTTATTTGCAGATAAATAAAACTTAAAATATGAAAGTATTGAAGCTGGTATTAAAAATATCAGTAATAATAATAATTATTACTGCATTCTTCTGGCAGATGAGTTTAGGGATTTGCCCCGTTCCATAATTTTTTGGGAAACTTTAGTTCATCAAGAGGAATTAAGCGGGCGTCGGAATATTCTTCAATTTTGGTATCCGATACATAAAGAACTGTTATAGTTATTTCTTCCTTCCCGGGTGAAGCAATAAATTTAGATGAAAGAAGAGAAACAAATCCATTTGAAAATTCCCAAAAATATTGGGGGCCGTTAAAAAGTACACCAGGATTAACTGCAGTCCACACGGAATCCGGATCAAATGCATTGATAGTTGCATACTTAGGGAAACCATAAAGATCTGAAATGAAATTGTTAACCTGAGAAAAGGATTGATCGAAAGATTTGATTACATTAATCGAGTAAGAGCCTTCAATTAAACGGTTATCTTTAAATGTATAATCGATCCGTGCCGGACTCCCCGCAATTTCTCCCTGAAATGATAAAGTGGATAGACCCCATGCTTTCGATTCCTGAAGATAAAATCCTTTTTCCTGCTTCTTTACTTCCGATTGTGGAGCTCCCCATCTGATGTTTCTAAACCCGCTGATTGAATCGATACTGTTTTGAGATACCAGAATAGATTGAATAAAGAAAAGCAGAAGAAAAAATTTATTATGCATACACAGAAAAAAAAATTTCACATTCCCGTTACATAAGGAAAATTACCTATATACCCTCTTAAGAAAGCATAAGCACGCAGTCTTGTGTCATAACCGCCTATGATGTTGTAGTAAAGAAGCTGGTTTGCACCGAACAAAAACGATTTTGCATTATAACCAAGCACCTGAAGATAAGCAGTAACTGCGGCGCTTAACTGCCCGTTATAATCATAAATAAGGATTTCTTGATTAGGGGGCAAAGTCTGCAAATCCTTAACGCTCTTTAAATGTTCCGTTTCCATGTAGAACACTGTATTCGGTGGATGGCCTTTTTGATATAAAAGATAGCTTCCATAACAAACCAGGTACATTGAATTGCTGATTGCAATTTCATCAATATCGTCCATCTTATCTACAAAACCTTTTGCGATGAATGAAGCTATCCTTTGTTTCGCAAGATCCTGTATGTTTCCGCTGTTCTGTTCAAACACTGCAGGCAGACTGCTGAAGGGTTTTTTCGGATAGTTTATGCTGTCGTAAGAGTGTAAGTTGGGAGAGTTTTTGATTTTCTCAAGCCATACTCCTGCAAAATCAATATTCCAGTATGCCATCCCGAATTTTAAAGTGAAAATATTATTGAAGCCGTAGAGTCTTAAAAGACAGGTAAAATAGGCTGACTCCTGTCCGTCCGCACTTACCAGAACGACCTTTTGATACGAATTTACATTATTTGTTAGAATGAAATTAAGGAGTTCAGTATTGTTTATATTCCACGCACCTTGAATATGCCCATTTATAAATTCCTGGTTGGTTCTGACATCTACAATTAGATAACTATTAAGATTGGCAAATACTTCTGCCGGTTCGATTAACGACGGTGCTTCAGAAGAGTTTATATAGTTACCCTGCTCTTCGAGAAATTTTAGGAGTAATGCACTGCTGTTAAGTTCAATATCAGTAGGAATATTTATATCATCTTTCAGGCAGCCGGTAAGCAAAACTAATACAGCAAGTATATAATATTTATTTTTCATTGTAAATTCTATATTTATGATAAGCAACCTGAAATTCTCCCAGAAGATTTATTTTATCGTTCAGCTTGTAGGATTCGTGCATAAATCCGCTGATAATATCCTTACTTCCGTTGTAGAAATAATAATAACGATTTAAATCAT
>DAISZW010000174.1:0-7236 GCA_036824595.1 Ignavibacteriaceae bacterium | reverse complement strand
TTCCTTTCTTTTCCAATATTGTAAAAAGATCTGCTAAGATCTGGCACGGATGAAGCAAATCGGTTAAGCCGTTTATTACAGGAATTGATGCATGCTTTGCCAAATCAACCACATCCCGGTGATCGAATGTTCTTATCATTATTCCATTTAAATAACGCGATAAAACTTTTGCAGTATCCGCTATTGATTCGCTTTTACCGAGCTGAAGATCGTTGGGTCCGAAATACATTCCCAATCCGCCCAATTGGTAAATCCCTGTTTCAAAAGATACCCTGGTTCTCGTTGAAGGTTTTGTAAAAATCATTCCGAGAGTTTTACCTTCGAGTACGCGGTGCGGTTCGCCAATTAATTGCTTCTGCTTAAGTATTCTGCTCAGATCAAAAATCTGGTAAGTTTCCTCAACGGAAAGATCGTTGTTTGATAGAAAGCTTTTTCCCTTCAGGTTGACTGCCATTGGACTCTCCGAAATAAAATTAATTGATCAGTAAAAATAATCCGCCTATGCGGCACAATCAACAATCCTCGTTCCGGCGGCGGGATCCAACAGTCTGTGTGCATCGGTGATCAATGTTTCCTTTCCTCCCTTTTTAATGAATTCAATTGCGGCTTGTATTTTGGGTCCCATGCTTCCTAGTGGAAATTCCCCTGAATTAAAATATTTCTCCGCATCAAGAACTGTCAGCTCATCGAGGGCTTTTTGATCAGGCTTATTATAGTTTAAATACACCTTAGGAACATCGGTTAAAAAAATTAATGTATCCGCTCCTATTTTAGTTGCAAGAAGGGAAGCCGCAAGATCCTTATCAATAACAGCCTCAGCACCTTTAAGTTCTTTATGATCTATAAAAACCGGGATTCCTCCTCCTCCTGCAGCAATTACAATTACGCCGGCCTTTGCTAATTTTTTTATAATTCTTTTATTCATTATATCAATCGGTTTAGGCGAAGGGACAATTCTCCGCCAGCCCTTTTTCTTAGGATCTTCCTTGAAAACCCAGTTATTTGCTTTTGAAAGTAAATCCGCTTCTTCTTTTATATAGTAGGGACCGATTGGTTTTGTAGGCTGCTTAAAAGCCGGATCATGAATATTAACCAAAACTTGAGTAATCAATGTAATTACATTTTTCCGGATTCTATTCTCCTTCAGAACATTTATAAGCTGCCGTTCAATCATATATCCAATACCTCCTTGCGAATCCGCTACACAAATGTCCAGGGGCATCTTTGGAATTTTATATTGATCATAGCCGGCTTCATTGCGGAGCAGGATATTCCCCACCTGGGGACCGTTTCCATGAGTTATCACAATATTAAAATTATTTTTCAGAAGGGCTGTAAGATTACGGCATGTTTCGTAAGTGCTTTTCTCCTGCTGCTCTATATTTCCCGCTTCATTACTGCGTGTAATGGAATTCCCCCCTAAAGCAACTACAGCTAGTTTGTTCTTTTCCAAAATTATTTCAATGTTCTAATAGAGGATTGAATAACAGAAAAATTAAAAATTATCTTCAATAGTATAATAAATTAAACTCATTTAATTTTTGATTTTACGGGGAACGGGAGGCAGAATTTCGATATTATTAGGAGCTTTTAGCTTTTGAATTTAATAAAGAATTGTTATCTTTCAACAAAAATTATTCCAGATGTTTGTCAGCAATTTAATACCGGTTGATGAGATTTTAATCAATTCTGAAATAGCAGAAACGCGGTTTTCATGCGAATTGCAGAAGTGTAAAGGCGCCTGCTGTACCCTGGAAAGCCAGTACGGGGCACCTCTGATGCCTGATGAAATAGCTCAAATCAAAGAGATTTTACCTACGGCAAAAGAATACCTTCCCAGGGAGCATAGAGAGGTTATCAATGAAAAAGGCTTTTATGAAATCAAGCATAATGAGTTTTTTACGAAAAGCCTTAATAACCGTGCATGCGTATTTGTTTTTTATGAAAATGATGTGGCAAAGTGCAGCATTGAAAAAGCATTTTTAGACGGTAAAATCAATTTTAAAAAACCTATTTCATGCCATCTTTTCCCGATCAGGGTTTCTAAATTCGGGGGAGATGTCTTAAGAATGGAGCATTTTCATCAATGTTTGCCGGCTATCGACAATGGTATTAAAAATGATATTAAACTTGTTGATTTTTGCAGAGAATCTTTGCAGAGATTATACGGGAAAAAATGGTATTTAAAATTAAAGGAGACCTTAGGCAAGTAATATGCTAACGTTATCACAGAAACAGACACTGCAGCAGAAGCTTTCGCCTCAGCAGATCCAGTATCAGAAGCTTCTTCAGCTGAATACTTTGGCTCTTGAACAGCGAATAAAAAATGAACTGGAGATTAATCCTATTCTTGAAGAAAACGTTACCGAGGAGATAGAAAATACTCAGGAAACCGATAAAGAAAAAGAAGTAACGCAGGAAGAGGAAGAATTCGAAACCTATACTTCGGAAGAATTTAGTATAGAAGACTTCATGAATGACCGGGATTTCGAAGGCGACAGGCTTAATAGAAGCAACGAAGAGGTTTATCAGCCTGTTGCGCCGGCCAGGGAAAGCTTAAGCGAGCACCTGATTGAACAGCTTCAGATGCTGAACCTTAGCGAAGACCTTTACCTGCTTGGCGAAGAAATAATCGGAAGTCTTAACAATGACGGATACCTTAAAAGGGACTTGCCCGATATTATCAATGAACTGAAAACATTCGAGCATATCAATATAACGATGGATGAAGGGGAAGGGCTCCTAAAAAAAATACAAACCTTCGATCCTCCAGGGATAGCCTGCAGAAATTTGCAGGAATGCCTTCTTGTTCAGTTAAGAAATTCCAAGTTCGATGCTTATTATAAATATTTAGCTGAAGAACTTCTGCAGAAATATTTCGATGACTTTACGAAACGCCGCTTCGAGATGATTAAAACAAAAATGAACCTGAGCGACGAAACGCTGAGATCGGTTTTCGAAATAATTCATAAGCTCAATCCGAAGCCCGGCGAGGGAAATATTGAATCAGTAGAAATGAATCAAATTACTCCTGATTTTATTGTTGAAAAAATGGAAGATAATTTTGTCATTACTTTGAATGACAGAACTCTTCCATCTGTTACAATCAATAGATCCTATCTTGAAATGTTTGATTCCACTAAGAAAAAAAGGAAATCCCCGAAAGATAAAAGCACTTATAAATTTTTAAGAGAAAAATTTGAATCCGCTAAGTGGTTTATAGCATGCATACAGCAGAGACGCGAAACATTAATGAAGATAATGCAGGCAATAGTAATAAAGCAGCATGAGTTCTTTGACAAAGGAACGAAGTATCTGCGTCCGATGATTTACAAAGATATTGCAGAAGAGATCGGAATGGATATATCTACGATCAGCAGGGTTGTAAACGGGAAATATGTGCAGAGCCCGCAGGGAATTCATGAACTGAAATATTTCTTCAGTGAAGGCCTTTCGACAGATTTCGGCGAGGAAGTTTCCAATAAACATATAAAAGTCAGATTGCAGGAGATAATTGAAAAGGAAAATAAAAAAACACCATACAGCGACGACAAACTGGCTGAAATACTAAATGATGAAGGGATCCATATTGCGCGGCGTACTGTAGCAAAGTACAGGGAACATTTGAAAATTCCTATTGCCAGGCTGCGCCGTGAATTTAAATGAGTTATATTTTAAATGTATTGATCATTATTATTCTTTTTATAGTTTTTGCGTTTGTTCATACCGTCTTAGCTTCTTTTAAAATAAAAAAAATAGTGAAAGATAGATTGGGGAATCTTATAGCATTATACCGGCTTTTCTATAATATCTTCGCATTAATTTCTTTTTATTTTTTTTTAATTACAGCACCTCATCCGGATACAACCATTTATGACTTATCAAATCCGTTTGATTTCATTATTTTAATACCTCAATTTTTTTCTTTAATTGGAATTCTCTGGGCATTTAAATTTACCGGGTTCGGTGAATTTTCAGGGATTGCACAAGCTGTAAGGTGGTTTAAAGGAGAATACCAGCCTGAATCATTGGATGAAAAGATGACCTTTACGACAGAGGGACCATATAAGTTCGTTCGTCACCCGTTATATCTTTTTACTATCATATTTTTAGCATGCAGGCCGGTTATGGATTTGTTTTATTTAGTTTTACTTTTCTGCACAGCAGTTTATTTCTATATAGGAACATTTTATGAAGAAAAAAAATTGTCGCAGGTATTTGGTGATGAATATATTAAATACCGGGAAATAGTACCGAGAATTTTTCCCGTGAGAATTAAATAAGTTTCATTTTAGAATTTTTTAATAAAAATGAATATGGAAAATAAAATTATTGCAACAACCATTTTGGGGATCGTTCATAAGGGAACTGCCGCAATAGGCGGTGACGGGCAGGTTACTGTAGGCAACACAGTAATGAAGCATAATGCAATGAAAATAAGAAAAATTGCTAACGGCAAAGTGCTTTGCGGTTTTGCCGGTGCTTCCGCTGATGCATTTACACTCATGGAAAGGTTCGAGGACAAGCTTGAGCAGTATACCGGAAATGTAGGCCGCGCTGCAGTTGAGCTTGCAAAAGACTGGCGGACAGATAAATATCTCCGCCGGCTCGAAGCAATGCTTGCAGTTGTAACCGAAGACAAAGCTTTGGTTATTTCAGGGAACGGAGATGTAATCGAACCGGATGATAAAATTGTAGCAATCGGCTCAGGCGGATCTTATGCTTTGGCTGCAGCAAAAATGCTGAAGAAATACAGCAGCCTTTCCGCAGACGAAATTGTTGCCGAGGCTTTAAAAACAGCATCCGAAATCTGTATCTATACAAATGATAAAATTAATGTTGAAACTATTGAAAAATAAAATTGTGAAAGGAATGTCCGGGACATTTCTTCTTAAGTTTGGAGATTTATAATGGAAAAAAGAAAAGAATTAACTCCTACTCAAATAGTTGAGATTCTTGATAAATATATTATAGGGCAGACGGAAGCAAAACGGGCTGTTGCTATTGCGTTAAGAAACCGTTGGAGAAGGCAGCAGATAAAAGATTATTTAAGAGAAGAAATACTTCCCAATAATATTATTTTAATCGGACCAACAGGAGTAGGCAAAACCGAAATTGCACGCAGGCTTGCGAAGCTTTCAAATGCTCCATTTATAAAGGTAGAAGCATCTAAATTCACTGAAGTCGGCTACGTCGGGAGAGATGTCGAATCGATGATACGCGATTTAACCGATGCGGCGGTAAACATGGTGAAGTCTGAAAAAACCCTGGAAGTACATGCAAAAGCCGAAGAGCTTGCGGAAGAAAGAGTTCTCGATATCCTGATCCCACCCGTAAAAAAGCATGCTTCCGCTCCTGCAGATGCTAACGATGAAGAGAATGAAGCATATCAGAATAAAAAAACACGCGAATGGATGAGAGCAAAAATAAAGAGCGGTGAAATGGATGATAAGCTGGTTGAATTCGATGCTTCGGTTCAGACTGCTGTCGGAATGCAGGTGCTCGGACCATTCGGCATGGATGACATGGGAATAAATCTGCAGGAAATAATGGGAAACATAATGCCGAAGAAAAAGAAGAAAAGAAAAACTACAATTGCAGAAGCGCGTAATTTAATTGCACAGGAAGAAGCACAAAAATTAATTGATATGGATGCAGTACAAAAGGAAGCAATAATAAGGGTGGAAGACTCCGGTATTGTTTTTATAGATGAGATAGATAAAGTTGCAAACAGCGGCGGGAAAGGCCACGGGCCGGACGTGTCGCGCGAAGGAGTTCAGAGAGATCTTCTCCCGATCGTTGAGGGTTCCAATGTGAACACAAAATACGGAGTCGTAAAAACGGATCATATCCTGTTTATTGCTTCCGGTGCATTCCATGTTGCAAAACCTTCCGATTTAATACCGGAGCTGCAGGGCCGTTTCCCAATCCGTGTTGAATTAAAAAGTCTGACGGAAGATGATTTTATTAAAATTCTTACAATACCTGAAAATGCACTGCTGAAACAATACTCCGCATTATTGGAAACCGAAGGAGTAAAATTAGATTTTAAAAAAGATGCGATAAGAGAAATTGCGCGTCTTGCCACCGAAGTTAATGAGCAGGTTGAAAATATCGGTGCTAGAAGGCTGCATACAATTTTAACCACTTTACTTGATGAAATATTATTCGATGTGCCGGATAAAGTACCTCAGGAAAAAGTTGTAATTAATGGTGAGTTTGTCAGGAACAAATTAAGTGCAATTGTAAAGAACAGGGATTTGAGCAAGTTTATATTGTAAGCCTCTCCTTGGTTATCACCAGGATTTATCCCGGTGTTAGAATAAAATACTTTTCACAACCGTTGCAACGGTTTATATCACATGACCTTATTGAAAGCAATTTTCTTCTTTTTTCTGTTCTTTTCTCCTGAAAGAAAAGAACCAAAGATTAAAATTAATCCTCGCAGAGGATTAACAAATGTTTTTCAAATATTCTTGTACGGGCAGTGCCTGCAGCCGCTGCCGCAGCAGTATCCTCTGTTAAATAAATACAATGCGGTAAAAACCGTTAAACCGGTTTCCGGATCAATATAAAAATCTTCATCGTTCTCAACGGCATTTTTATGCCGGGGCATTATTTCTTCATAATTAGGGAAATCTTTTTCCAGCCTCGATATTTTTGATAAGCTTTGTTTATCAAACGGATTCATATAAATGCTTCAATTCAATAATAAATTTTTTCTTATTTTTAAGCTATAATTTCTTACCACCATTTCAGACTTCAAATATTTGAAGAATAGAAACAAAATAACTCAACTTGCAATTCTAATACTTTCAGCGCTTTCATTATTCTTCATGGAAGGCTCAAGAAATTTTTTTGATAATAAAACTGAAGAAGCCTTTTCAATAATCCGGGGAGAACTGGAGCCTGATTCCAATATAGTTATAATTCATATTTCTTCAGCCGATCTGGAGAACATCGGTCCATGGCCGGTTAAAAGATCTTATTACGCACTTCTGATTAATAGTCTTACAGACTATGGAGTAAAAAGAATAGGGCTGGAAATATTTTTAAGCGCAAAATTTTCGACTCAGGCCATTTATGATAATCTTCTTGCAAGAGAAATCGGGAAGTCAGGTAAGGTCGTGCTCAGCTCAATTGCAGGGAAAATCAACTTTAGCAGCGGAGTCTACACTACTGATTCATTAAGTTTTCCGACTCCGAAACTGCTGAATGAAAGCCTCGCAACCGGCC
>DAISZW010000173.1:0-7238 GCA_036824595.1 Ignavibacteriaceae bacterium | reverse complement strand
ATTGTTATGGGCGGACCAATGGGAGTTTACGACGAAGATAAATTTCCGTGGCTGAAAAAAGAAAAATTATTAATTAAGAATGCTGTTGAAAAAGGGAAAATAGTTCTCGGCATATGCCTGGGCTCGCAGCTTATTGCAGAAGTTCTCGGAGCAAAAGTATATAAAAATAAATTTAAAGAGATCGGATGGTTCCCGGTTTCTTTTACTGAAGAAACCCGTAATAATTTTTTCTTTAATTCTTTCCCTCAAGAGCTGACCGTTTTTCATTGGCACGGTGATACATACGATTTACCGTCCGGTGCAATGCACGTGGCACAAAGCGAAGGATGTAAAAACCAGGGATTTGTTTTAAATGACAAAGTAATCGCTCTGCAATTCCATCTGGAAGTGACTTCAGAATCCCTTAATGAAATGATAATTGGCGGCGAGGACGAACTTGTTAAAGATACATATGTTCAAACACCGGAAGAAATTTTAAATATGACTAACTATGGAATTATAAACAGAGATTTTATGTTTAAAATTTTAAATAGGATAGAAGAAGCATTCAACCGGGAAAATGCTAGAAAGATAAGAGCATTCTAAACTTTCTAAACAGATGCTTTATCATGTGGGTATTAATTGAAACTTTCCCGTTTGTGGTATTATATTTTAGATGTTTAAAACAGTCGGGACATTCAAAATAGATGTTATCTTTTTCATCTTTCCCCAAATATTTAAAAACATTCTGATCGCTGTGGTTAGCGCCTGATGTTCCGCATGAAGGGCATATTAATTTTATATAGAAGCGGCCGAATTTTACATCAAGATGCGGTTTCCTTCTGACAAGGTCTCTCAGGTTTTCTTCAATTTCTTCAGTTTCTTTTGCGAGGAGCTCTTCTTCCAAAAGCTTTGTTGTGGAATTGTAGCATTCCTGGGAGATTTTCCCTTCCTGAAGCATTGTTTCAAGCCACTTTATTTTTTCGTCCAATTTTTTCCCGTGATTCATACAGCACAACTTAGTTTATCCCGAAGGTCCAATAACTCCGGCTTGGATCAATAAAAATTTTATTAAAAATTTGAGCACCTAAGAGGTTTTGTTAATTTAAAAACTAAAATTGTGCCATCGTGACAGTTTTTTAGCAGCCTTTAACTTATTGTTTATTATTGAACTATAAAGTATTTAACTGAAAATATTCTTAATTAGAGAAAAATTCTTCGGCTCTGAATCATTTTTTAACACAAATTCTTAACCAAAATTAAGATATTCATTCCAAATTTTAAAGAGCCGGTATTCAGCAAAAACATCTTCCGAGCAATATACAGCTATATCCTTAATTTTTCCAGCTTCATAAAGATTTTTTACATCCATTCCCGATACTCCTTTGGATTTGGGAGAATCAATTCCGAATGCATGGCAGTAAAAATCAAGATTGAATTTTCTAATTAATCCGCAGTAAGTGAACTGCTCCAGAAGATCTACGTGAAGAGAAGAATCGTATCTCTTGGACAAAAGATTTTTGCTTGGCCTTATCTTATGTATTGCAGAACGGGTCATTAAAAACGGAATATCAAAATTCTTCCCGTTAAACGTAATCACCTGGTCCGTAACCTCGATAATCCGCCAGAATGACTTGAGAATATCTTCCTCTTTCAATCCTTTAAAATGAACATTTTTATTTTCCGTGCTCCATTCTTCATCAACAGGATTTTCATAGTAAACGAAAGTCTTTTCTTTTTCTATATCAAAAATACCGACTGCAATTACCTTAGCCGTAAACGGGTAAAGACTTAAATAGCGTATCGCATCTTCTCTTTTCTGAATTCTAAGTTCTTCATTCTGCTCCTTCTCGGCATAACGCAGCAGGTATTCCTGCTGGCTTTCCGAAAGAGATTCTAAAGGGAAACAGCAAGTTTCAATATCGAAAATAATTTTCCTCATTTTGTCCCCCTTTTTTTTATTTATTGAATTTACTCAATAAATCCTTGACTGCATCTTTATGAACCATAAAATCCATCATCTTCAGTTTAATATAGTCTTCATGATAAAAACAGTATCCTTTGTTATTCCCGTTTCTTGCACCGGCGCCTGAATCCTTTACTAAATACCAATCCTTCCCGTTTTTCTCCATGTACCCTGCTAAATGAATTCCATGATCATCCGTTGTTGTTTTGTTGCTGAAGCGGAACTGTCTTGAATTTTCATCGATATATTCGGAAGGAATATCGAATGCCGGTACAATTGCAACGTCATATTTTGTAAGATAACCTGCTTCGGAAACATCACCCCCAATTGACATTGTATACCCGTTTCTTATTGCCTTCTTCAATGCATTCATAAATTCATTAAGCGGAACATTATAATAATCTTTATTGTGCCACCAGTTATCTTCTACTTCGTATTCCACCTGCTGATAGTAAGGCTGCTGCATATAAGATAGTATATCAACGTAATCATTAAGATTAAGTCCGAGATATTTTTGGAGATATTCTGACGGCGTATACTTAATCCCCTCCGCTTCAAATTCTTCCGGAGGTTCGAACATATATTTATTTAGAATTATTTTTATTTCACTCAAAGCAGCATCTTCATTCCATGTGTCTGTTTCTTTTAAACCCTTCAGGTATGAATCCATCTCTTTGAACATTTCCTGATGATCGTGGAATTTCTGTCCGGGGAGCATTCCGGTATATGCATCCAGCGGAACAACGCCGTACTGCTTCCAAATCCTGGTTACTGCGTTGGCTTCGGACCCCTGACCGAATTCGGAATTCCCTTTTTCGCGGATGAATCTTCTTGCCTTTTCAATATATTCCCAGTAAACCGTATACATTTCGGAAAGTTTAACTTTTTTATTGAACAGCCTGTAAACTTCCGATTCAAAATAAGAAGTTGTTGAGAACGACCAGCATGTTCCGGTCCTCCCTTGTGAAACGGGATCATTAAACCAGTATTTTTTAAACTCGCCAGTACTCTTAGGAAGATCCATCCCAGAAACATCGGCTTTAAAAGATTTCTTAGAAGAAAGTGCGGCTGAATCTCCCAAAGCTTCCAAGATTTCCTCATAAAATCCTTTCTCCTTTTGAACAAAGATTCCTTTGTTCATTGTCTCTTTCTGGGGAAAAGCTGAGTCAGTGAATACGAACATTAATAAAAGGATAAAAAATATTTTGTTCTTCATGAAGTTCCTCGAATGTAAATTCTATAGAATAAATTCTTAAGATTCATTTTTTAAAATCTGAACGTTTCCTTCAAACCGGATGATTTTATCGTAAAAATTTTTATTAAAAGGGGCTGATTTTCTTGTCGCGGGATCCACCTGTACAATCACTCCCTTTCCGTCAGCGATGATTTTGTTTGAGCCGGCCAGTTCAACTAAATGCTCAAAACCGAAGCTGGAATTTTTTATATAAGAAATCCTTGTATAAATATTAAGCTGATCATCATAGCGGGCATGATCAAAATAATTAATTTCATTTCTTACGACAAAAAATAATTTACCGCCGGAAAAAATACTTTTCCCGTCAAATAAGTCTGCTTTTTTTATATACTGAAGGCGAGCGTGCTCAAAGTAATTAATGAAGACGGCATTATTGCAAACACCGAGCATGTCAACTTCGTTGAAACGGACGGCAACAGTAATTTTATGCTTGAATTCTCCCGGTGTCATTCTTTTTTGACAAAGACTTTAGCTTTTTCAATAGAAAAATACCAAATACCCACAAGGATACCAAGGATGAACTCAATGGAATAATTTTGGGATGCCTGGTAAAAAATGTCTCCTCATCCTGAATAAATACTTCTCCGGTAAGAGAAGTTTTTGTAAACATTTCGGTTTCGGCTCTTGTAATTCCTGTAGGTTCGATAATTGTGCTGATTCCTCCGTTGGCAGCTCTTACTACAGTTCTTCTATTCTCAACCGCGCGCAGCACCGCCATTTCTTTATGCTGATACGGGCCGCTTGAATTCCCGTACCAGCTGTCGTTTGTTACTACCGCTATCAAGTTCGCACCTTTTCGAACGAAGGAAGCAGCAAATTCGGGGTAGATCGATTCGTAACAGACCAGTCCTGCAACATAAGCGAAATCTTCTCCTGAATCTGTATTTATCTTATTGACTAAAGAAACTTTAAATACTGCAGTATCTTTGCCGACATTCCAGCCTGATATACCGACGCCCCATTTAATAACATCGCCGAGGAACGGAAATTCATCAACGAACGGAACTCTTTCGCCGAACGGAACCAGCTTCATTTTTCCGTAGCGCCCGACACGTTTGCCTTGCGGAGAAAAAAAGAGAATTGCATTGTAGGTAGAGTAATAAAATTTCCCCGGTCCGCTGTATTTTGAATCCTCGGGAATATTTTTATGATGAAAAATAATATCGGGCATCCCGGTCATTAAGTTTACATTATTTTCATCTACGAAATTATAAATTGAATCAAGAATTGACTTATAATTACCGCTCATTAAATAGAAAGGAAGTGCTGTTTCCGGCCAGATAATTAATTCAGCTTTTTCTGAAACTGCTTTCCTTGATAAATTAAGGTAATCTGAAATCATCGTACCCGTATCCATCCCCTGCCACTTTGCCCAGGGGTCAAGGTTAGGCTGAATAAGCCCTACAGTTATTTTCTTCCCCGGATAACTGAAGCCTGATAATTTTATAAAACCATAAATAAGCACCAGAAGAATTATTAAGGCGGCTAAAGAGAAATGGATAATTCTTTTAAAAAAAATTGTTTGGGATTTAAAATTAACCACTCCTTTATATAAAAGGATATTGAGATAAACTACGATTAATGTTAAACCGAGTGCTCCTATTATATCGGCTATTTGTATAAAGGAAATGAAATGAGACAAGCCGTTTCCTAAGGTAAGCCAGGGAAAGCTTGCGTCTGTAAGCATGTAAAGATATTCGTAAGTTACCCAGAATAAGGGGAAGAAATAAATAGAAATCTTTTGCGGAAATATTTTTGTTGAAAAATAGTAAAGTGTCGAGGGGATCAATAAAATTAATGGATTAAAAAATAACAGCAGCACTCCCGATATCATCAGGAAAGGATCCGCAGACTTCTGCCAGCTTCCCACCCAGTAAAGCGTAATTAAGCAGAAAATAAAAAAAGCAAGATATGAGGCACGATTAATTTCCAGCAGCGATTTCTTCTTTTCAATTACGCTGAAATACGGAATAAAAGCGGCGAACATAAGAAGTTGAAACGGAAAGGGAAACGGGGGGAATGATAGTCCAAGCAATGCGCCGCTTAAGATTAATAAGAGCCTCTCTTTTCTACTTGTAATTTTTTCTTCAGGCGTAAGCGGAATTTTATGAAAAAGTTTTATTTTGAAGCTCCTGTCTTTTAAATATGATCAGTTCGTTATACAAATTACGCTATTTGTTTTTTATCCTTTTTTGCTGCCAAAAATATTTTACTATAAAGAATAAAACTGCTATAACGGTTATTACTATTACAATATTAGTATATTTTGATAAATAAGAATCCACCGTTTCTATATTATTTCCGAAAATAAATCCAAGGTAAATAATTATCGTATTCCATGTAATTGCACTGATTGCAGCCAGAAGAATTGTTTTTTTTACTTTCAGTTCACTTACACCGGCAAAAAAAGAAATTACTGATCTGGTTCCCGGCAAATATCTGTTGGCAAGAATAATTAAATAACCGTATTTAAGGAACCATCGTTCGGCTTTATCAAGTGCTTCTAAGGAGATAAATTTTATTTTTCCAGCCCGCAGAACTTTCTTATCTAACAAAGAACCGATATAAAAAAGAGTCATAAAGCCTAATACACTTCCTGCAGTTGTGAGAAAAAGTGTCGGAAGAAAATTTATTGCGGATTTGGAAACTAAAGATCCCCCGATTAATACAACCAGATCGCTGGGTGAAGGAGGAAAAACGTTTTCTGCATAGGAAAAAAGAAAAAGAACAACATAAATCCAAAAAGGATTCAGATTGGAAATATTGGTAAGAATGTCTTCAATCATCCTGGCGATTTTCTGAGATTAGCACAACTGCAAATGCAGCAATTCCTTCTTCTCTCCCTACAAATCCAAGATTTTCGGTTGTTGTAGCTTTAATTGAAACCTGATCAATATCAATCTTTAGAATTTTTGCAATTCTCTCCCTCATTTGATTTATGTAAGGAGAGAGTTTTGGTTTCTGGGCTGTTATTACGGAATCGATATTGGAAACAGTATATCCTTTTTTTATTATAAGATCTGAAACCTCTTGCAAGAAAAGGGTGCTGTCGGCATCTTTAAATTTGGATTCACTATCGGGAAAATGTTTTCCGATATCGCCTAAGGCTAAAGCTCCGAGCAATGCATCGCAGACGGCGTGGAGAAGAACATCGGCGTCCGAATGGCCCTCTAAACCTTTTTCAAAAGGAATTTCAACTCCTCCCAAAATAAGTTTGCGGTTATCCGTAAAACTATGAATGTCAATGCCTATTCCTGTTCTGAATCCGGTTTTCAATGTCTTATCTCAAAAGTTTTAAATTCGTTTTTAAATTCTTCCCAGTTAATTTTTGCATTTTTTACTGCGGAATGAGAAGGTCCTATTTTCATTTTATAGAACAGCTCTTCAATTAAAAATTTTTCTCCTTCAACTACTGCAAGGACTTCACCGGTGTATAAATTTTTCACGTATCCTTTCAATCCAAGCTGAGCAGCAATTCTTGATACATACCATCGGAATCCTACTCCCTGGACAAAACCATTTATAATTATTTCTGCGCGTTGTAAATTTTCATCCACTCTACTGTTCATTTGAAGTATTTAACAATTCCGAGGCTAAAAGTCCCGTAAATATAAGAATACAGCCTATAAAGCCAAAGAAAGAAACTGTTTCGCGCAGGATGATAAAAGCAAAAAATGCCGAGAAAATAGGTTCAAATGAGATTATAATTCCGGCTTTCGATGGTGTTGTATATTTCTGAAATTTAGTCTGAAGAGTTGAAGCAATTACCGTAGCAAATACAGAAGTATAAATAAATGTAAAGATAATATGTTCATTTAAATTAAACCTAATGTTTTCAATTCCTGCAGCTGAAAATAAAAATAAAGCTCCTGCCCCCAATACACCCGTCAAAGTTATCTGGATAAAAACCAAAGGAAGATAATGATATTTTTTGCTTACCAGATCTAAATATACAACATAAGCAGCATAAAAGACGGCGCATAAAATTGTCAGAAAATCGCCGATGTTAAAGTTGGAACCGAGTTCATAAAAAACCTG
>DAISZW010000172.1:0-7250 GCA_036824595.1 Ignavibacteriaceae bacterium | reverse complement strand
TTAAAAATTAACACCAATGCCAAATTTCTGAATATTCGTTAACCTCCCGAAGTCCTGGAATGCATAATCAAGCACAATGGAAACATTATCAAGAAGAAGCTGTTTAAGTCCGAAACCAAGAGCGAATGTTTCTTCAGAATCATTTAGGAACAAAGATTTATATCCGCCTCTTAAGAAAATAAAATCGTTAAAAGCATATTCAGCTCCCAAGTTAACATACTCATAGTTGTCGCTTACATGTAAAGCGTCTGCAGAAAGAAGGACTTTATGATTTTCCATATTCAGGGGTCTGTATGCGACGCCTACTCTAAAATTCAAAGGAAGGTCCCAAGAATCCGTCTGCAGGTAAGCCGGAATGCTGTTGTTGTTTCCCGTACTGTTTGGATCCGGATCATGGATAATTAAGGCTGAATTTCCTTCCATCTTCATTTTTGTTCCGAAGTTGGAAATGGACATTGCCAATACCATTCCGTCAAACGGAGTTTCATACTGCACTCCCATATCAATAGCTATAGCAGTAGCCGACATTTTCCAGATGCTTTGATAAATAAACTTCGGATTAAAGCCGATAGCAAATTTATCGGTAAGCTGCATGCCCCAGGCAAGACTGAAAGCTGCATCAGTTACTCCAAATTTCTCCCCCGTACCTTCAGGATTTTCAACAGTTGTTACATTCATCTCTTCAATATCAGAGATTGTAAAGCTCATTCCGATAGCACCGAAATTCCCGAGATTATAGGCAAGAGCCATATAGTTGTAATTTATATCCGCAAACCATTGGGTATGGTCTACGATAAAAGCCGCATTTTCTACTTTTGCAATTCCAGCGGGATTCCAGAACATTGAGCTTGGATCATCCGATACAGCAACAAATGCACTTCCCATACCTGTTGCCCTGGCTCCCTGACCAATTGAAAGGAATTGAGCCACAGTTGTTCCCCGCTTGGAAACATCGGATACAAAGCCCTGGCTGAATAAGGCTGAGGTTATTATTAAGCTGAATGTTATCGTAAATATTTTTTTCATATTTGTTTCCTCTATACAGTTTAGGTATAGGGTATAAAGGTATAAGGGAATAAGGTTACCAACCCTTATACATATACCTTATACCATATACCTTATACCTATTTAATTATCGCAAATTTGCCTATTTTTTCACCTATGCCGGGTGCATCCACATGATATATATACAAGCCGTATGCTATATCCATCCCATCTTCAGATACAAGATTCCACGAAAGAGACCCGTCGGCAGGTGAAGAATCTTTTACAATTGTTTTAACCAAAGCACCGGCAACAGTATAAATTCTTATTTTACATTGCGCAGGCAGATTAACGAAATCAATTCTCCTTTCACCTCTGCCGGTTAAGCTAATAGTCCTCTTTTCCCATACATTGGTTGCGATGTAAGGATTGGGTACTACATTAACTTTATCAAGTGTGTTCTTTGCCATTGTATTATCGACTTTTGCGGATTTAGAGGTGAAAGTAAGATAATCCCCGGTTTTATATGGTTTCGTTGTTGAGATTATATATCTGTCCCCCGCTTCGGGATAGATCGGCTCTTGACCCGGAAATAAAGGAGGATTGTATGAAATATTCCAGGATATTCTTGAATTTGCAACATTAAAAGGGGCCCTAATAAATTCAACAATCTGAAGAGTATCGTTCACGGTTAATGATCCTGACTGGTCAACATCTTTTAGTTCTATATCGACTTGCCTTCCTGTGGTTGTATTTATAATTTTTAAAGGTATTGGGATTTTAGTAAAGAAGGTTGTATCTGCAAAAGATTCACCGGAAAATTGGAGTTCATAATTAGATGGCCATGGCAGAGCTTTAACAGTATAATCCCTGGAGACATCTAATAGGATATTGCTTTCTCCCACCACAAGCCACCCGCTCCGATCTTCAATAACAGAAACAAGGGTATCATTTAAAACAGATAAAATAATTCCGTCAAATGGTGTAGTAAATTTGTTCTCGCCAAGGCTTAAAGCATCAATGTTTCTTTCAATTGTATCTGTTACTCCATTATGATTTCTAACAATCTGCAGAGATGTAGTTTTATATAACGGGAAATAAGATGTATCGTTAGATCTGAATTCCACCTTATATTGCGCTCCGTCTCTTAAAGAACCGGGATCGATCACCTGAGCGGAATAATTTCCGGTTCCAACAGCTATTTTTTCTCCTGCCTCAATTTGAGGTGCGATATAGCCTGCAACCGGGGCATTCGGAGTAACAACGGCACAATTTATATCAACAAAATCAATATTCCCTCCAACATCCTGGGAAATTATTTTAGTACATTCGGAGGGAATTAATCCTCTAGTACCGCGGTTAGGATCTCCCTCATCATAAGATACAACTGCATAGTAATAAGTCTGTCCATTTAACACATCGGTATCTATGAAAGAATGCTGAAGCCCTGTATTGCTGCCTCTCCAAAAATGCGCACCGTTTATTCCTATAGGATCAGGCCCCTGGACGCTATCAATTAAGTCGTATTGTGCAATCGGTTTCCAATATTTCGGCTCCCCTCTAGAATCGGTAATCAATTTGATATCATTAAACTCCGGTTCTTCGCTCCTGTATATCAAATAGCCCTCAAAATCCTTTTTATAACCTAAACGCGGGTCAGGGATTCCCTGTTCGTTTGTTTCATAGCCAAGAAAACGGTCTCTCGATTCTTCGGCTCTTTTATCCCAGTATAAATAGACTTTCTTATCACCTGGAACCGCCGTTAATTTAGGTTTTTCCGGCGGCCTGGCAAAATTATAATTGGCATTATAAATCTGCTGAACAGTCTCTTTATTAAAAATTAGATCTTCCAAGTTGCTTCCGTAAACTAAGGCAACTGAGAATCTTTCTCTTCTATTCCGCTGTAAAGGAAACGGCCCGGAACCGAAAAGAATCTGAATATTGGAGTTTTGAACAGTCGTATCAAAGCTATAGTTATTCATTTTCTGATAAATAACATCGTCATTCTTAGGCCAGATTGCGGATGGACCTTTATTAGATAATCTTTCAATTGCCAGGCTTGTCAAACCAATCTGGTCAGATTCATCTTTATCTGTCTTATCAAAATTAGGTTCACCATCCGTCGGGAATCCATCGCCTTCTCCTTCATCCGGTCCAAAGTATTGTGCATCCAGCGGACCGACTCCATCTCTTCCGAGATCATCATTCAAAGGTTCATTCTCCTCAGGATCCCATTTCCCGTTTCCATTCAGATCGGAATATGGAAGCCAGTCACCATCGTTATCTATCCCGTCGTCTCTCCTTTCATCAAGCATTCCATCCTCGTCATCATCAAAGCCGTTAAAACCGTTTCCGGGGCTTTCCAAAAAAGCATAACCGACATATCCGGTCTGCCAATTAAGAGGAGGAACTTTACCATCGAAATCAAAAGCATAAGCTAAATCAAGCTTCGTATCGTAAGAAGCCATGTCGTCCCCGTTATCTGTAGAACCGCCTACACCTGTGTCACAATAAAATCCGAAAAAAGTCGAGTCATAATCATGATCGGAAATATTAACTATATCATAGTGCCAGAAAATAATATCTTCAGCAAGAACGTGCGACCACTGGAAACCTCTTACTTCAATTCTCAAACCTAGTCCGCCTCTATTCGAATCCGCAGCGATAGGATAATAATAATAAGGCTGCCTTGTAAATTCTTTATCCTGAGAATCATCTAAAACAAAAAATGTTTCAACATCGGCATTTTGAACACCACGCCCAAAATACCCATACCAGAATCCATTCCATTCGGGAGTTAAATTTAATGCATCCGGCCATTCGGCCGGCCATGTTAAAGAATCTATGCTTACAGCTGGTTCTTCCGAGCCTGATCTTGCATAACCCGGAATAGGCTGGGTTACCCATTTTATATTCGGATTTAAAGGGTCCTCATCTATTTCTTCCCTGTAAGAAGTTTCGACGGGATGAATTATCTGGCCGTTACCCGGGGCTTGAACACGGGCAACCACTAAAGGTGTACATCCATCAATATAATTATGCTGGGTTCCTTTTGGCCATTCACCTGACGGACCCGGGTAACCTGTTGAAACCCAGGTACCTACCTGACCATCATTAAAAAATGTAGTTCGTATTAGATTACCGTCAAGTATTCCTCTTTTGCGGTACGATGGATTTCCATAAGGATCATCTCTATATTTTTGTGTTTCTGTAGTAACCTGTGCAAACAACGTTTCTAAAAAGAACCCGATTGAAAATGATAACAGTAGTATTTTTTTCATAGTTTTTCCTCTGTGAACCACGCTTTAAGAAATTAAAATCCGAAACCAAATCCGAGTCTGATTTCCCTCGGCGAATTATAATCGTTGGGATTCAATAAATATTCATCTATAGTGTTTAAACCATAAATTCTTCCGGTGTATTCTTCTGCTGTAAGATCAACACCTGCGCGGCCGCTGGTGCCGCTTACATTCAATTCATTCTTAATATCAAAGACATTATAAACCAATAAGAAAGCATTAATATCCAAATCAAAAAGCTTAAATGTTTTTGTTGCTTTTAAATCAGCATTCATGGTGGAAGGCTTCCTTCCATTATTTTCCAGCCTAATGTTTTGAGTATACCTGCTGTCTTCATTATAAGGAGTACCGGACCCGTATATCCAAAGAAGACCAACAGTCCAATCACCCGGAATTCCTACAGTAAACGTGACATTTAATGTAGAACGCTGATCCCAGTTTAGTGGTACAAATTTTTTAGTAGTTTCTATAGGCGGGAAAGACTGATTGTTGTAAAATTCCTGAGTTGGATCGGATGCATTCCCCTGAGCAATCTGATATGTGTAATCAATTTTCGCACTGAAATAATCCGCATATCTTTTTTCCAGAGTTAAAACCAAACCTTTAACATTGCCGTAATCCCTGTTTACAAATCTGCCGAATGGATAACCTTCGTAAGTTTGAACTATCTGCATTCCAAGCAGATTTCTGATGTCACTGTAATAAACGGAAATATCCGCTGCAATATTGGGAAACAGCACCTGCTGGAGTCCTAGTTCATATTTAACCGTTTTTTGTGCTTTTAATTCCGGGTTGCCGATTCGGGAACCCAAATCGGATGTCTGATCAACATTATATTCATTATTTGTATACAAATTTTCAAAATTAGGTATTTGGAAAAAATGACCGTAAGAAAAGTGAATTACGCCGCCCTCCGTTATCGGGAATGATGCTCCTAACCGAGGACTAATTTGCGTTTCATATTTTGCTTTTCTTGTCTGGAAGGCACCAGGGAACTGCGGATTATCGAGAGGATTCCTGATGTCAACAGGCAGTCTTGTATTTGAATTAAAATAATCAAACCTTACTCCCGCGTTAATAATCATAATATCATATTCCATTTTATCCTGGATGTACGCGGCAAATTCATACGGATGCCTAAAATATTCTTCGTGGTATTTAGTTCCCACTACAGTATATACGGGATTCCAAATAGGATTACCAAACTCATCCGTTTGCCCCTCGGAAAAATTTCTCAAATCTTTCCAGTGCTGATATAAATCGTAATATTTTCCTTCAACTCCGGCTTTCAGCTTGTGTTCTTTACTTACTTGCGCTTCCAGCGATAGAAGAGCAATATAAGACCATGTATACCTGTTATACCTGTCGGTTTCGTTGCCGCCATGACGAAATGTATAATCTGAAATAGTAGTAGAATTGTTTGGATCTACATAATTTGGATCCAATTCATTTTTGTAAAGATATCCCCAGTATTTATTCAAATTCGAAGATAATTTTAAAGTAGCATAAACATCCTGGGAAGGGAAAAATGAAATTTGCAGGTTGTTTACGGAATTTGTTCTGTAATAATTTTTAATACCGTCAGGAGCTAATCTGAATGCATGGTTATAATATTTATTCCGGGCATCATCCCAGAAAAAGCTGTAGCTGAATTTCCATGTTTCAATGTTATAGCTGAGTTTAGCGCTGTAAGATTTTCTTTCCTCAGGGTTCATAGGTACGAAAGCCAAATCCCCGCTGTTTAAATTTATATAAAAGTCCGGCATACTCTGATCGGGGATAATAGGAGTTATATCCCATGAATTATAGACTCTTCTGCCGTAAATAAAACCATTAGATTTAAAATACCTGCCGGAAAAGAAAAAATTCAAATCGTTAATTATTATTGTCGGCCCGCTGAAACTGAATTGAAAATCTTTTGGCCCATCGGCATTAACTTTTTCTAAGTTCCAGAAAACATCGTCATGAGAAGTAAAAAAATTCCCAAGGTATGCTTCGGCCGTCCCTTCGAAATTTGATGACCCTTCCTTAATAACCATATTTACAATACCGGATAAGGCCTGGCCATATTCCGCATTAAACGTACCGCTGATAACTTCAACCTGCCGGATGGTGTTATTTTCAATGGTGACCGAATTTTCCCCGTTAAAAACATCGTTAACAGGGATACCGTCAACCAGGTAAGCTACTTCATTCGATCTGCCTCCTCTAAAGTGGAGATCTCCGCTTGCGTCTTTTATCACTCCCGCCTGCAGGCTGATGACCTGCTGTAAATTATCGACAGGCATTGCGCGGATTTCTTCAGAGGTCACAATAGCAGAAGAGGATGTAAGATCTTTAGTAATAAGAGGCTGCTCAGCCTGTATCACGACCTCGCCTATCTGGATAGCTTCCGAAATCAACTCAATATTTACATCTGTTGTAAGATCAATTTTCACCGATACATTTTCAACCCTGACTTTATTATACCCCACAGCACTTGCAACTAAAGTATATTTTCCAGGCGGAACATTATTGATATAATATTCCCCCTCCTCATCGGCCGCGGCACCAAAATAAGTCCCTTCAACAACTACATTAGCACCGAGAATCGGTTCGCTGGTTTCTTTATCGATGATTTTCCCTTTTATCTTCCCGGTAGTGCCGGCATATACCGGAAGCGATTGAATAAAACAAAGCAGTAAAATCAAAATACTCCCGGAAACCGGTCTTTTATGTTCTCTGTTGTAAAAATTTAGCATGTTCTTATTCCTAATCTATTTAGTGATCTAGAAGAACTTAAACATTTATATAACTAAATAATAAAATAAAATTTTTATAGTTGCAGGCCAGACAGTAAGTCCGGCCTACAACTTTTTCCATATTTCCTAAGCCCCTCTTCCGCCTTGGCTCGCCAATCTGTCAGGACCCGGCGTTGCAGAGACTGAAGCGAGCGGGTTGGAGATTTAGAGGCCTATTTCATCAGAA
>DAISZW010000171.1:0-7250 GCA_036824595.1 Ignavibacteriaceae bacterium | reverse complement strand
ATAGAATGACAGGTCTGCTTCAATCCCGTAATTATAGTAATTTAAAATTAAAAACACATATTTTTGAAGGCGAAACCCATTCTTCCTGTTACGCAGGAGGAATCAGCAGAGCATTGAAAGTTATTTATAAATGAGAAAAACAAGAATTAATATTAAATCTTCCCTGGTAGCTCCATGCGGAATGAACTGCGCCTTATGCCTGGCTTATCAGCGTACCAAGAATAGATGCCATGGCTGTATTTCGGCTGAACTTCCCAAAATGAATTATTGTGCACGCTGCTTAATAAAAAATTGCGGATTGTTAAGGAAGAGTAATTCGAAATACTGCTTTAACTGCAGTGAATATCCTTGCAGCAGAATTAAGCATATTGATAAACGGTACAGGACAAAATACGGCATGAGCATGATTGAGAATCTAGATACTATCAAAAAAATTGGTATTCAAAAATTTATTAAGCTTGAAAAGGAAAAATGGAAATGCCCTAAATGCGGAAATATTTTATGCGTACATAGAGAAAACTGTTTGGTTTGCGGAGCCGGCAGGATTTTTTACTAAAATAATTCAATTGATCTTTTTATAACAGAATTTATTCAATAAAATTTATTCAAAGAACATTCTGAGATTACAATATGAACTTTCCTTTTTCTACCGAACAATTTTTAGAAGTTTTTAAATCTTATAATGAAAATATTTTCCCGTTACAGATAATTTTTTATTTAGGAGCTTTTTTTATTCTTTATCAACTTTTTAAGAAACAGAAGAACAGCGATAAAATTATAACCTCCGTTCTCTCATTCTTCTGGTTATGGATCGGCATAGTTTATCATATAACTTATTTCTCAACTATAAACAAAGCCGCATATTTGTTTGGATCATTGTTCGTTTTGCAGGGAATAATATTTTTTATTTTCGGATTTATCTCAAATAGATTAATATTCAGATATAAGAAAAATATTTACAACTACACCGGGGCTTTATTTATTTTATACGCACTGATTATCTATCCGGTATTAGGATATTTTCTAGGCCGTGAATATCCGTATTCCATTACTTTAGGTTTACCCTGCCCGACAACCATTTTTACATTCGGAATACTTCTGTTTACTGAAAATAAAATTTCTTTTACAGTTTTAATAATTCCTTTGCTCTGGTCAATTATTGGTTTTGGCGCAGCACTGAATTTTTCAGTTTATGAGGATTTCGGATTATTAATCTCCGGGTTAATAGGCTTTACATTACTGGCAGTTCAGAATAGAAAAATCAAATTGGAAGCAAAAACGATATAATAAGGATCGGAATACAATAAGAGACGGTTTACCTTTAACAGCATTAAACCATCATAAAATTGGGGGTGAATATGAAAAGTATGCCCAAATATTTTTTTCTCATTATTCTTTTATCTTTTATCTGCTCATGCAGCGAATCAACTATAACAGATAACTACGTCGAAAATCAGACGGAACTATTAATAACCGGCTATGGCTGCGGAAGTATTACATTTATTGAACACATCGGCAACGATTTTATATCCGCCTTCAGAGAATTGGAAAAAAGAAAAGCAGTTGAGTTCAGCAGGTATTGTCCCGATGATCCTTGTGCCGAAGTAGAATTAGAACCATTTGAAATAGAAGTCGTTGATAAAAATAATAATAAACCTCCCGAGAAATTCTTTGCAATTAAGGTACTCGATAAAAATACAGGCATGTTGCTGCATTCCGTAAGCGAGGTAATAACAACAAGAGGGGATCTTTTCAGAATGAATTGGTGCCCGGATTAATTAATAATTTTACATTGCATGTTTAAGGTTATCGGATTATTTTATATTGTAGTTGATTTCTCCATTAAAAATAAATTAATCGGAAAGGGGAAATACAAATAATCAGGGGAAGGTATAGCGGAAATTGAGATAAAATCATCAAACAATATATACTTAAACCTTTCAAAAGACTAAAAAGGGAGAGCGATGAAAAATATTAAATTTAAAGCACTTCTATTTTCAATAATCATTTTATCCTCTCCGGAATTTATTTCCGCACAGACATTTAATCTTCAGAATATTCCCAGCGAAAAAACTCAATTTGGTTTAAGGTTTGATAAAGCTTTTTATTCCGATGAATACAACTACTCAACTCTATCCGGAGTATATGAACTTAATCTTGATATACCGCTGAGCCGTAAATTAAACCTGATTGCTTCGGTGCCTTACATTCATACAAGTTTCCAAGCAGATTATTTTGTAGAAAGCGGGGAATATGAAGAAGCGGGATTGGGAAATATTTTTATCGGACTTCAGACAAAACCGGAATCACCGGAAGACAGCAGATCAACTATTTCATTCGGCGTATTTCTGCCGACAGCAGATAAAGAGGCGGCTTTTTCAGGATTTTTCGTTAATTATTATTATCTGCAGAAATATCTGCCTAATTCTTTAGGATTTTATTTTAATTACGCTTATCATAAGATGCCTAAAAAAGGGTTCCATTACGGAGTTGAAGGAGGTCCGAATATAAAAATACCGACTAAAAAAGGTCTTAACACAGAGTTATTCCTTCATTATGGAGGTAGTGCCGGTTATCAGATAGATAACTTCCTGGTTAATGCCGAACTTTTAGGGGTTTTTATAGCTTCGGGGGAAGCTGCTGAATTCAGTGACCGGTTTGTGCATCTGATTGATTTCGGATTTCAATTGAACGGAGATGTTATTTCACCGAAAATATTTTACGAGATATATTTAAAAGACGGAATCAACGATTATATTGATGGTATTTTAGGAATAGGAATTAATGTTTCGGTTGACTGAGGTGGTATAAAGGTAACTATAATTAATTTCTGAATTGAAATTTCTAATTTGAAGTAACCCGTATTACTTTCTTGAAGTTAATAAAAGGGATTTATTTAATTATACTTCCATTATCTCTTTTTCTTTATGCTTCAGTATATCCTCAACAATTTTTGTATGCTCATCTGTAAGCTTCTGAGTTTTATCTTCTGCTGCTTTAAGCTGATCCTCGGTAATTTTTTTCTCTTTTTCCTCCCTTTTTAAATGCTCATTTGCATCGCGCCTTACATTCCGTAAGGCAACTTTAGAATCTTCCCCGAATTTTTTGACAAGCTTAACAAGTTCTCTTCTTCTTTCTTCATTTAAAGGAGGAATCGGTATTTTTAGATTTGTTCCATCGCTTACCGGGTTTAACCCTATATTCGCTTCCAGGATTGCTTTATCTACAATATTCAGCATTGATTTATCCCAGGGAGTAAAAGAGAGTGCGTGCGCATCGAGAACAGTTAGGTTGCCTGTCTGACTTATGGGCACCATGCTGCCGTAGTAATCAACTTTAATTCCGTCGAGCAAAGCAGTGGTTGCTTTCCCGGAGCGGATTTTCGCAAGCTCAAGCCGGAGGTTTTCAATGGTTTTGTCCATCCTGGATTTAGCGTCTTTTAGAATTTGATCCATTACTGCCCTCTCTACCTGTTAAACTTTATTGATTACGAAAAAAGAAAAAAAATCTTTGTAAATTTATTTAAGGGAGATGAATAATAAAAATAGCCGGGGAAAGATTTATTTATGAATCTTTGCATGATTATTAATTGTGGTCCCTACATTCTCTCCTTTTACAAGTTTGAGAAGATTATCGGGAACATCCATATTGAAAACAACCATGGGGAGATTATTTTCCTGGCAAAGGCTTACCGCAGTCAGATCCATTATCCTTAAGTTCTTTTTTAGAATATCGATATAAGTGATAGATTGAAATTTAAATGCTTCAGGATTCTTCTCCGGATCGGAATCGTACACACCGTCTACGCGGGTTCCTTTAATAATCACATCCGCCTGGATTTCCACTGCTCTTAAAGAAGCGGCGGTATCGGTGCTGAAGTAAGGATGACCGGTACCGGAGCCGAAAATTACAACTCTGCCTTTTTCCAGGTGCCTTATTGCTCTTCTTCTGATATACGGTTCGGCAATCTCTTCCATTTTTATGGCACTCATAAGCCTTGTGTATATTCCTTTATTCTCCATTGCATTCTGCAGTGCAAGAGAATTTATCATTGTAGCAAGCATTCCCATCTGGTCGCCGGTAGCACGGTCAATTCCCTGGGCGTCGGCGCTTAACCCGCGGTAAATATTCCCCCCGCCGATTACGAGTCCAATCTCAGCCCCGATATCGTGAATTTTTTTAATTTCGGTTGAGAAAAAATCGAGTACATCTGCATCAATTCCGAATCCTTTTTTCCCCATTAAAGATTCGCCGCTCAGCTTCAGTAAAATTCTTTTATATTTTAGTTCGCTCATTCTTTAATTCAAATTCTATATTGGTTTACAATTTAAATATAAAAAAAGGCCTTATTAAATAAGACCTTTTTAAAATTATTTCTTTTCATCCCCTAGGTGGAACCGGCGGAATCCTTCAATCTTTACGGACGATTTATTATTCTGGTTGAATTCCTTAATCAGGTCGCCGACTGTTTTTGAATTATCCTTAATAAATTCCTGTTCAACAAGACAGTTTTCCTGGTAAAATTTATTAAGCTTCCCTGCGGCAATTTTCTCAAGAATCTGCTCCGGTTTTCCTTCTTTCCTGGAGATTTCCTTATAGATATCTATCTCTTTTTCAACTAAATCTTTCGGAACTTCTTCACGGTAGACGCAAATCGGCTTCATTGCTGCAACCTGCATTGCAATGTCTTTGCCAATCCCGGCCAAACCTTCGGATGCATTATTTACATTCTGGAATTTCACAAGCACGCCAAGCTTTGAACCGGGGTGCACATAATCCACAACGAATCCGTTTTCAATAGTATCAACAACAAACCGGGAGATTTCAATTTTTTCGCCGATCTTTCCGAGTATATCATTTAATTTGTTATTTAAAGAATCGGATTGAAGCAGTTCACTTACAGTTCCCGGTTTCTTTTCAGCTATTGAATTTAGGACATCATTTGCAAAAGAAATAAAATCGCTGCTCTTAGCCACGAAGTCAGTTTCACAATTTACTTCTACAATTATTCCCGTTTTGCTATTTTCGGTTACTCTTGTAAGTATCAGTCCTTCATTAGCAGTTTTTTCAGCACGTTTGGCGGCAACCGATGCGCCTTTTTTTCTTAATATCTCAATAGCTTTCTCCATATCGCCGTTTGCTTCGGTAAGAGCTTTTTTGCAGTCCATCATTCCGGCACCGGTTTTTTTTCTTAATTCATTTACAAGTGAAGCAGTAATTTCCATAAACTATCCTTTTATTTTAAGAAGAAGAACTACTCTTTTTCTCAGCGGTTTCCGCTGATTCTTTTCCTGCCTTAAGCGGGGTACCGCTTTGCGATGATTTTTCTTCTTCCCGTTCTTTTTTTATTCTTTCAGTTTCGGCAGCTTCTTCCGCCTTTAATTCTTTAGCCTTCACACCTCCTTCAATGACTGCATCGGCTATATATTTTGTAATTAACTCGATTGTTTTAACGGCATCATCATTTGCGGGAATTATGTAATCTACAATATCGGGATCGCAGTTTGTATCTACAATTGCAAACACCGGGATGTTCAGTCTTTTAGCCTCTTTAATGGCAATGGATTCTTTCTTGATATCCACAACAAACATTGCATTGGGAAGCTTTGACATTGCTTCGACCCCTTCAAGCACTTTTTTCAGCTTTTCTTTTTCCCTTGTAAGAAAAAGCCTTTCTTTCTTTGTAATTTTATCGAAAGTGCCGTCGGTTTCTTGTTTCTCAATATTATTTAAACGTTTAATGCTTTTCCTGATAGTAGAGAAATTGGTAAGCATTCCGCCTAACCATCTTTCGCTTACCCAGTTGGAATGGGATCTTTTTGCTTCAGCTTCAATTGTATTTTTTGCCTGTTTTTTGGTACCGACAAACAATACCTTCTTTCCTTCTGAAACCAGATTAGTAAGTGCTTCAGTGGATTTTTTTAATTCATCGAGAGTTTTTTTCAGATCAATGATATGAATCCCATTCTTCTCCATGAAGATATAAGGTTTCATTTTAGGATTCCACCGGCGGGTTAAGTGTCCGAAATGTGCCCCTGCTTCGATGAGCTGGGTAATATCTATCTTCTGCATTTTATCTCCTGTTTTTACCCCGATAGAATCGGGATCATCTACTTCCTTCATTTTTACCTTTCATCCCGATTTATCGGAACACAGGGGGTAAATCCGGAAGTATGTTTGTTTATTGATAGAGTAATTAGCTAAAAAATACTTGAACTTAAACTTGAACTTAAACTTGAACTTAAACTTGAACTTAAACTGAACCTGCCTGCAGCCTGTCTCGGCTTGGCCGAGCCAAGAAGGGCATGCAGGCTTACACTTGAACTAATATTATCTCTTCGAAAACTGGAATCTTTTTCTTGCTTTTGGTCTGCCGTATTTCTTACGTTCAACCATTCTCGGGTCTCTAGTCAGTAATCCATCTTTTTTAAGAGCCGGTCTGAGGTCGGGATTATTTTCTATAAGAGCTCTGGCAATCCCTAATCTTATAGCCTGCGCCTGACCTGTGGTACCGCCGCCGTTTACATTTATTATGACATCAAATTTGCCTTCGGAGTCGGTTACTTTCAACGGCATTAAAATATCTTCTCTGCTTAATATTTGGGGAAAAACATGTTCAAATTCTTTCCCGTTTACTGTAATTTTTCCTGGACCGTTTCTCAAGATTACTCGTGCGACGGATGTTTTTCTTCTGCCTACATAAATACGGTCTGCCATTTATTTCTCCGTTGTAAAACTTATTGGTTCAGGTTTTTGCGCGGCATGCGGATGCGAACCTCCGTGATATACTTTAAGCTTTTTAATTAATTTTCTTCCGAGCCTGTTTTTCGGCAGCATCCCTTGAACTGCATGCTCAATAACATATTCAGGTTTTTTAGCCATCAGTTCGGTAAAACTTTTCACTTTTAATCCGCCCGGATATCCCGAATGGTGAGTATAGGTTTTAAGAACCTCCCTTTTGCCGGTAACCTTAACCTGTTCGGCGTTAATAATTACGACAAAATCGCCGGTATCGGTGTTTGGAGTAAAAATAGGTTTGTCCTTACCCCGGATAATCCTTGCAACCTTTGAAGCTAATCTCCCCAAAACCTGATCTTTTGCATCAACAAGGTACCATTTCCTGTCTGCTTCTTCAGTCTTTATAAAACGTGTTTGTTTTTCCTGTTTCACAATATTCCTTTAAAAAACATGGATTTTAATTAAAAATAAGATTTGAAATTTAAGCCTATACCGGAAGAAAGTCAAGAAAA
>DAISZW010000170.1:0-7261 GCA_036824595.1 Ignavibacteriaceae bacterium | reverse complement strand
CTTCAGGACTTTCAGGTGCTGACCTGACGAGGAGAGCTGTGACCCAGGCAGCAAGGTTTGGGGTTGAGCTTCTTTCACCCTGCCAAGTAGTTGATATTAATATAAAAGACAATTATAAAATTTTATCTCTTTCCAACGGGCCTGAAATTAAAACACACACAATTATACTATCTACCGGTGTTGACTATAATACTCTAGATATTAAAGGAATAAATGAACTAACAGGTGCCGGAGTTTATTATGGTTCTGCAACAACAGAAGCACATTCCTGCAAAGGTAAAAATGTTTTTATTGTCGGCGGAGGCAACTCTGCCGGGCAGGCAGCAATGTATCTATCTGCCTTTGCTAAAAATGTTTTTATAGTAATCAGGAAAAACTCTCTTGATTCAACAATGTCCCGGTACCTGATTGACCAGATCAATAAAACAAATAATATATCGATAATAATTAATTCTGTAATTATTGAAGCAGTTGGGAAAAACAAGCTTGAATGTATTACTTTAGAAAATATTGAAACTGGCGAACGGAAAACTAACGAAGCAGAGGCGTTATTTGTTTTCATTGGTGCCAGGCCAGTAACAGATTGGATTAAATTAAATATTTTTAAGGACCCCAAAGGCTTTATTGAAACAGGAAGAGATTTATTTAAGTATGAAAACTTTAAAAAATCCTGGAAGCTTGAACGCGATCCTTTCCTGCTTGAAACCGGCATCCCCGGAATTTTTACTGCAGGTGATGTTCGAGCCGGCGCTATGAACCGGGTAGCTTCCGCTGTAGGCGAAGGAGCAATGGCAATCAAGCTTGTTCATGAATATCTTGCGGGGATTTAGTTTAATATAGAATCCAATGGCAGTAACCCACTAAAATGAAATCTAAAAAATACTGAGGGCAAAGATGGACAGATATATTGTAATTTCCTCCCATACTCCGGAAGAGTGTAAAATGGCGGTGAAGCAGTTCAGACAACATAATCCGGGATTCCTTACTCATTTTGAGTGGGGCTGTTTAGATAGTGACCATACAGCTTATGTAATAATTGATGCCGAAAGCCATGAAAACGCAAGAATGTCCGTTCCCCCTTTGTTCAGGAAAAAAACTAAAGTTATTAAGCTGACACATTTCGATCCGATGAAAACAAGGGATCCGCTTCATCCGTAGAGTTGAACATTTGTGCCGGGAAAGAATTAGTAAAAAAAATCGAATAATTTCATTATGATTCCCCTGCTCCTTCTATCAATTCTGAAGGTATTCCCCTATTCTGGATTTTTTCCTTTGAAGTATCAATTGAAATTTGGAATTCCGTTTTACCATCATTAATGATATTTAACGATCCATTGTGCTGCTGTACGAGCGATTCTACCAGTTCAAGACCCATACTTTCCGAAGTCGATATATTAAAATCCTCCGGCAAGCCAATCCCGTCGTCGGAAACAATTAATTCCAGGTTATTCCCTTTATTAAGCATAGTAACAGAAATCTCCCCATCCTTGCGGCCGTTAAAAGCGTGCTTCAATGAATTTGAAACAAGCTCATTCAAAATCAATCCCAGACTGATTGATACATTTATTTCAAGGAATATCTTGGGAATATTCAGGTTCAACCTGACATTAATATTTTTTCTATAAGACTGGAAAAGATTCGAGATAAGATCCCTTGCATATTCTTCGAAATTTATTTTCAAAAGATCTTTTGACCGGTACAGCTTTTCATGAACCAAAGCCATCGAGCGGATTCTTTCCTGGCTGCCTTTAATTAAATTCAGCATTTTGGGATCTTTTATATAGAAAGTCTGCAGGTTTAAAAGACTTGAAATTATCTGCAGATTATTTTTAACCCTGTGATGAATTTCTTTAATAAGAGTCTCTTTTTCTTTAAGAGAACGTTCAACAGCAATTCTTGCTTTTTTCCTTTCGGTTATATCGATGCTGGCCCCTATTAAACCTAAAAATTCATTCTCTTCGCTGAAGCGGGGTATTGTTGTTTCCAGCAGCCAGTGAAATTCATTCCTACGATTTTTAAGACGGTATTCTATGGAAAATTTTTTATAACGGCTGAAAGCATTTTTATATTTCTGCATGTAAATCTCCCTGTCCAGCGGATGAACATTCTTAAACCAGTTATTCCCTTCCTCCTCAGCCGAGAGTCCTGTAAACTGAAATCTTTGTTTATTTATATATTCAAGCTTCTGGTCTTTATTAAACATCCAGATCAACACGGGAACAGTATCCGCTAGGTTTGAAAATCGGACCTCGCTTTCTTTTAATGCCTTCTCCGTCTTTTTTCTTTCCGAATCATTATACATTACAACACGGTACGATATTTTTTTAGAAGTATAATCAGGAAACGGGAGCATAACCAATTTTATGTATAAGGTTTCTTTTCCCTTAAATTTTAGTCTAAAATCATCAATAATCGGAATATTATTTAACCTGCAGATTTTTAAATGATTAATAAATCTGTTCATAGCAGATGTTTCTATGAATGAGATAAACGGAGTATTGTTGATGTATTCCTTTTCTCTCCCCAGCATGGAGGCTCCTGTTAAATTAATCCCGTTAATTACACCTTTATCATCCAAGCTTAAATACCCCACTGGGGCATAGTCAGATAGGGCGGCATATCTATTCCGGGATTTTTGCATTTCATTTTGTATTTCAAACAGTTCCACCCTGCCTGCTTCCGCTTGATACTCTTCTTTAAAAAATTCCTTAGACAGTTTTTTATTTTCGTTCAATTCATTCCCTTTTTTAGCTTTAATGTCCTTTATCTTATTCACGAGGATTTGTTTCTCCGGATTGGTCTTTTTTGTTTTTCTTTTGTCGATATTATTTTTCATAACAATTCTCTCAAAAGGATATCTGCGCTTATTCTTTAAGTTACGGTTTTGCCCCACCCTGTCTAATTTTTTTTAACATATGATATTATTGAATAAAAGTAAAGCAATTCAAATTAGCCGACAATTTCAGTAGCAAAAAAAACAAACTTATAAGTTGTATCAAGTGTTTAAGAACAATGAAGCTTTAATTGTTTTTTAACTCAGCTTGGATAATTTTGCATGGTAGATGGAATTCTCCTTTCAATGCGGGATAAGAGAAAATTTTAATTACAAAGTCTGCATCTTTCAATTATAATCTTTCAAAAATCAATACTGCAACGGGAGATACTTTTCAGTTAAGCATCACGCCAAAATTGGAACTTTGGCGGCTGTCAAAATTAAGTGAAAAAGATCGGCCTTGCCTGAAGCATTTATTTAAATTACTCTCAAAACAAACCTAATATTTTTAATACCATTGCTAATGTCGCTATAATTATCATGATTAATAAAACAATCGCAAAACTGAAAGTATTATCCTGATTTTCATTTCCTTTCTTTTCGCTGCTTTTATCTTTCATAATGGACTCCTCTCCTAAATAATATTAACAAATAGACGATGATTGGTGAATTCTTATTATGCTTGTAAATTAAAAAGAATCCACCGGCTGCGGAGTTTACGAGAAATGGAATATTTACTTAGATAAAAGCAGGAGGGGCTTTGTTTAGCGGTGAATCTAAAGTTACTTTGAAGATATTATTTTCTGAAGGAATGTAATGATAGGCAATAATAGATCTGGCGAATAGAAAATGCGTCTTGAAGTCCTTAGCTTGATCGCTAAGTTTTATAACATTATAGGAATGAGTGTGTTTCTGGAGAGGCATCTTAAAGTATAATGTACCTGCGGCTGAACGGTTTTTCGAATCGGTAAATAGTATTTCTTTCAGGTCATGCACATTTTTGTACCCCGTTATTTGGGCATAACCGCAAAAGTAATAAGCAGAAATTAGGAAAATATTAAACAAACGCAGAAACATTGAGGCATCTATAAATATGTTTTACAAATATAATATAATATAATTTATTCCTCCTCATTTGCAGCATTTCACTTGTGATTAAACAAGCTAAAAAGAATGTTTGAATATTTTAAGTGTCTTATTCTTTTAAAAAGAATTTTAAAACAGCAAACCCGATAATACCTGAAATTAATGATCCTGCTAATATTCCTATTTTAGAAACATCAAGAAGTTCATTTTCTCCGAAGGCAAGATTAGCAATAAAAAGGGACATGGTAAAACCAACTCCGGCAAGGATTGAAGAAGAATAAATTTTTACCCAGCCTACTTCTTCCGGTTTTGAAGCTATGCCGAATTTTACCGCAAGCCAAGAAAAAGTAAAAATACCTATCTGTTTACCTAGAAATAATCCTGAAATAATTCCGAGGCTTATAGGATTTGCGATTGAAGAAAAAATATCTTTGCTTACTTCGACTCCGGCATTAGCAAAGGCAAACAAAGGCATGATTAGGAATGAAACCCACGGGTGCAGGCCCGTTTCAAATCTTTGCAGAGGAGGCATTACTTTTTTACAATTATTTTCAATCGACTGAACTGAAATTAATCTTTCTTCATTTGTTAACGTGCTTTCGGTTTCTTCTCCTGCTTTATCAAAATTGTCTAGTAATTGTCTCCCTTCTAACAGAAATTGCGAAGAATTTATTCTTGTTGACGCAGGAATGGTAAAGGCTAAAATTACACCTGCAACCGTAGAATGAACTCCTGATTTAAGGAATGCAAGCCATAGTCCGGTTCCAAGGATTATATATACAAGCAGGCTTCTTATTCCTAAAACATTTGCCGCTGCCAAAAGAATTATAAAGATAAAACTAATCAGCAGACTGATTGATGAGATATCCTGAGTGTAAAAAATTGCAATAATTATAACGGCTCCGATATCATCGGCAATTGCAAGCGCAGTAATAAAAACTTTTATTAAAAGAGGAACTTTTGAGCCGAGCAATGCAAGAATACCGATTACAAAGGCTATATCGGTTGCCATTGGAATTCCCCATCCTCCGGAACCTTCTGCACCGGCATTAAATAATAAGTAAATAACTGCCGGGAAAAGCATTCCCCCCAAAGCACCGGCGACCGGCAGTGCAGCTTTTTTAGGATTTGAAAGTTCACCGACAAGTAATTCCCTTTTGATTTCAAGTCCCACCACAAAGAAAAAAATTACCATCAACCCATCATTGATCCAATGATGAATTGAATATGATAGAATATAGCCACCGAAATTAATGGAGATATTTATATGCCAGAAGTTAAAATATATTTCTTTCCATGGTGAATTAGCCCAAACCAAAGCCGCGGCAGTGCATATCAGCAATAAAATTCCCCCCGATGCCTCTGCTCGAAGGAATGATTGAAAAGGATAAATTATTTTAGAAATGGGAGGCCGTTCTTTTACTTTTACCATTATGAATTATTTTTTGAGTTCGGCCATATTTATGGTGAACTATAATAATAAATTAAATGATCCTATCAGCACGATTGGGAAGCGGTATTTTCATTTCACAAATAAAAAGATCGCTTAACTCTACATTTATATTGGTTTCTTTTTCCTATATTCATCCATAATATAAGTAGTAATCGCTTTTAGCTGTCCCTGAGCCAGCCCGGGATTGGGCATTTGCGGAAACTCGGGACTAATTTTTTCCGGATTGGTAAGGAATGTAATTAAATCATTCTCCTTCCCGTCGTATTTAGATAAAACTTTTCCGAAAGAAGGACCAACCATATCTTTATCGAATGAATGGCAAGCAGCGCAGATTGTGTTAAAGATTTTTCCGCCGTCATTCCCTGCTTCTGATGTTCTCTTATCAAATTCTCTCTTCATATGCTCGATCATTTCATAATCCGCGACAGCTTTTGCCTGTTTTGGACGCAAACCCGGGTTCGGCATCGGCGGGTAAGAAGGATCGACTTTAACGGGGTTTCTTATAAATGCAGCAAGCTGATCTATTTTTCCTTCGTACTTCGGCATTACGCTATCGTAAGATGGCCCCACAAGCTTAACATCAAACCGGTGGCAGGATGCGCAGATGTTCTGGTAAATCTGTTCCCCGTTTGCAGCTTCTTCCGGGCCTTTCACCTTCTCTGTCTTTGCAATAACTGCATGATAGTTCCTGTCAAGAATTTCTGAGTGCACCTTTGTTGCATTGCTCATAGCAAGCTGGTCTTTTATTATTAATGCAAGCAGTGAAAAAAGGAGAACGAAAAAAACTAATCCGCTGAATTTTGCATTTGAATTTTTAAACATTGCATACAAAAGATTATATGCAAAGAAAATCAGAATAAGGGCTGCCGCGGAATATCCAAATACTCCCCCGGATAATGCGGATCCGGGAAGGGACAAAATATTTACAAACATAAAGAGGGGCACAAGAAGCGCTCCTAAGAAGGTAATCCTGATTGAAACGTTTCTCACAAATTCGGAATAATTATTGTCTAAATTTTTCCGTCCTCCTTCCCACCAGAAGAAGCTGAATAGAACTGCCGCTCCGGTAAAAGCCAATGAGGCCGATAAAAAAGTAAGAAACTTTGTAAAAACATTCCATGAAAACATCAGCTTAAGAAGATTTCCTTCCCCCCATTGCTGCGGATAAGAAGCCACAGTAACTGCCGATGTAAATATCCAGAGAGCAATAATTAATATTCCCAATCCGTATCTGCCCGCTTTTGAGCTTAATTTCCTGGCCCCGCTGCTGAATCTGTTTATCTCATTCGATATTTCATTTTCTTTGGAGAGCTCTTCAATAATTGAGAGCGAGTTAAACATCTCACCGAAAGAAAGCGCATAACGGTAGGTATAAATCAATATGAAGCCGATAGTAGTTAGAATAAAAGATATCAGCAGGTAAACAACTACCGAAGTTCCGGCAGTATGAAGCAGCTGAGTGTAAATAATTACCGCAGTAAAAAGTGGTGCTATTCCTAATATTATGCCGATGCTCTTGTTTATAGTGAGTGTTTCAATTACATCCCTGGAAAATTTAAGGAGCAGATTATTTTTTTCCTTGAGTCCTTTCTCCCTGTAAATAATGGATAATGCAGTTCCCCCAAGTATCACACTGATAAATGGAATAAAGAGGAAAAAAATCAAAATTAAAATGTAATGCAAAAGCCTGATGTGCTCAGCAGATTGAGGTATTACTATACTATCAAAAAAATCCATTAGGAAATCTCTATTAATTAAAAGTTTTTTATTTGAACTTAGAAATAAACTTGCCGCCAAAGGTCGTCAGACTCCGCAGAGTTCATAGAATCTCGTTGAGTCCGACAGACTCACCGGAGTCTGGCGACCGTTAGATTCTACGGAATCTAACGATTCGGGATGACAAGCCTTATTTTTCATACGGATATAAGCTTATCCAGCGAAAGAATAAT
>DAISZW010000036.1:0-22735 GCA_036824595.1 Ignavibacteriaceae bacterium | reverse complement strand
GTCTGCGAATACTCATCCCCCAGATTCAGTCTAAGCTCTCTTAAAATCACATAGTCTTTTGTTGAATTATTTCCTTCAATCTCAACTATGTCTATGCGGCTTTTCAAACCGGGATCAATTTTTATGTGGATATCGGCAAGATATTCATTCGATGATGTGTCTGTAAAAAAATATACAGACGAAATACGGATCTTTGCAAAAGGATAGCCGTTGTTTTCCAAAAAATTAATCAATTCCGATATATCCTCTTCCAGATCATCTTTGCTAAAAATCCGGCCTTCCAATAAATCAAATTGGTTAAAAAGCTGCCTGCTTATAATGGAATCATTCTCTTCAAGCATGATATTATTAATGATGGTCGGATCATTTTCTTTTACGGAAAGGATAATTTTTATTTTCTGGGAATCTGTTCTCCCGAAGGTCTGATCAAACAAATATTCAGCGGAGGAATTATCAAAAGAACTATTGAAGTAACCATACCCGCTGAGTGCAAAAGCTATTCTTGCTTTAGCGGAATCCAATATAGCCGGGAAATATGATGAACCAATATTTATTCCGCTCCATTGCAGTAATTCATCCCGGCTGAAAATTCTGTTATCAATTACTTCCACCGATTGTATAGTCTGGGGTAAAAATTCAGAAGTGAAAATCAAAAGAGAAAAAATTAAATATTTAAATAGGGGAGGCATCAAGTGATCTTATTTTTTTCCCGATGGAAGATATTTTTAATTTCTCTTTTACCTGGTTAGTTTCCTCAAGTGTAACACTGCAGGTTTCGAATCGTTCTGCATTTATTACGCCTAATGAGGCTGCAGTTTTTAAAGTCTCTTCAAAAGTTAAATCTTTATACCAGCCATAAACAATGCCTGCTGTAAAGCTGTCGCCGCTTCCTGTCGGATCTGCGGCAGTAATTTTAGGATTTATAACTTTAAAATAAAAATCAAAATTTGATGCATAAGTTTCTTTTTTCCCGTTTGTAAGGTACGCCTGTTTAATCCCTTTGCTGTAGAGATAATCTAAGAATCTAATCTTTTCCTCTTCATTCTGCAAAGATATGCTGAAAGATTTCTCTATCTCATCAATGTTGTTATGTAATACAGTAGGAGAAAATTCGATGCATTCTTTTAGAAAGCTGCCGTAGGTATCGCAGAAAGAAACCTTATCGTATTTATTAGCCGTTTTAATTCCGAAGGGAATTATAGAATTTGTTTCCATACACGGAGAACTCCCCGAAAAAACCACTATCTCGCAATTTTGAATCATTTTTTCCAGTTTTAATTTGAATTCCTCAGCTTCTTCAATAGACACCAAAGGATCGCAGCCGAAATATGAAGTAATTATTTTATTTGATTCATCTTTAATCAGCACCGCACTTCTAGTTTCACTATTTATCCTCTGGATCGTAAATTTTATAAGCTCTTTTTCCAATGCATTCTTATAAATTCTGCCGGTATCTCCTCCAAGGAATAAATAAGCAAGACTTGGAATATCTAAATGCTTTAACTGCCTGCTTACATTAATTCCTTTCCCTCCCGCTTTAAATTCTTCAACCGGATTTCTATTTACGGTACCGGGGTAAATATTTTGGTAGGTGAACCGGTGTTCAAGAAGCGGATTTAGAGTTACTGTTAAAATCATAAATGTAGAAGAGATTGAAATTTTCTAATAGCTCCCTCACATTCTTATCGACAGGCAAACTTAAATCTTTTAATCTTTAAATCTTTTTTATTCTTTAAACCTTATCTTACCTGTACCTATAGAAGTCTCCGTATAACGGAGTGGATAATCTATAATCGCCAAAGCCTGTTTCATCAACGAAAACAAAATATTTATTCAGCTCATAGTACTCCCAAACCTCATAAGGCTTTGAGTCATACTCAAAAGGATGTCTGTCCACATTATTCGGCGAGCCCAGTATTATAAATACCATTCCCCTGTCCGTACGCCATCCTTCAACATAATGTGAAAAATTTTTATTTGCGTATTCAACTCTCCTGTAGTATTCTTCAAATACCGGATTATCCTCGGTTTGCGGAGTCGGATCCTTCTTTTTCCAGAATTCCAGGAAATGCTGAAGCTTCTCTTCCTTGGTTTTTGAATCTTTTATTTCATCCACTTCTCCGCCTGAAGCAATGTAAATCATTTCATCGACTGCCTTATCAATATCTCTGATTGTAGAGGGCATCCCCACCCACCTCGATATAAACGGTTTTTCCGTTGAAGCAATTATATTCCCCGAATCATCAACAACCTTTGCTTTAATTAAATAGCTTCCCATTCCCAGCTGAACATTGCTAAATGTGTGAAACACCTGTGATTTCCCGGAATCAATATTTTTATTAACGGCATCTTTTATAATTGCTTCTTCCTCTCCCTCAATTAATGAGTATTCAATTGAAATTTGTTTCGGAGTTCGGGACTGAATTTCAAAGAAGAACTGAATACCCTGTTCTTCTTTCTGGAGTGCGACATTTTTAGAAACATTCGGGACAATTTTATTGTTTCCGTTTATTACAGTCTGCTTCGCTATAAGCATTATGTCGCTCAATGAAAATTCATCCGGCAAGCTCTTAACGGTTATAAGTTCCTCTTTGACGACAGATTTTTTTGAATCCATATCTTCCATTGCGGATCTCATCAGATACTTGCCGGGATCGAGGACAATGGAACGAAGACTGAGGTTAAAATTATTTTTGGAGGTTGTCTGATCAAACTCTTTCGCATTTATTTTTTCTACCCACGATTTTTCTACAATTAGTTTTTCTTTTTCTTCATCAAAAATTGAAACGGTAACCGAGTAGCTCCCGCTGAAACCTTCGTCGGTTTTAACAAATTGTATATGCGTGTACGGGACTTGAACAAAGATATCAAGCCTTGTTTTACCCGGCTGATCAGAGTAGAAATTTAAGAATTCCTCATAAAATGCCTGATCGGAACCGGCAGCATTATACTGCTTTAAATTTTCTACCTGCGCAAATGCTTGGAAAGAAAGCATGACCGCTGCTAACATAAAATGTAATATTTTCATTAAACCTCCATTGAGGGAATTCCCTCATGTACTATTGAGCCATACAGGTCGTATTCGTTATAATCATTAATTTCAACATTGATGAATTCACCTATATTAATTTTATTTCTTGAGTTATTATATGGTAACAATATTTCCCCATCCACTTCGGGAGCTTCCCTGTATGAACGTGCGATATAAAATTCATTTTCAATCCTATCAATTAATACTCTCAACCGTTTTCCGCAAAGTTCCTTATTTTTTTCCAATGATATCTCTTTTTGTATCTCCATAATAATTTCTTTTCGTTCCTTTTTTATATTATCCGGAACCGGGTCGCCAAGAATATAGCTGGATGTATTTTCTTCGAGGGAATATGTAAAAACTCCCAGCCGGTCAAATTTTATTTCCCGAATAAAATCGCAAAGTTCCCTGAATTCTTTTTCCATTTCATTAGGATAACCTGCAATTAAAGTAGTTCTCAGTGTAATTGATGGTATCCTTTCTTTTAATTTATATAAAAGCTCTTTAATTCTTCTTGATGTAACTCCTCTCCTCATCGATTTAAGCACGGAATCGGATATATGCTGAAGAGGAATATCAATATAACTGCATATTTTTTGATTTTCAGCAATAATATTGATTACATCTTCCGGAAACCTGGAGGGATAAGCATACATGATTCTTATCCATTCAATTCCTTCAATTTCACTTAACTTATTTAATAAAGTTCCCAGAGCCTGCCGGCCGTAAATGTCTTTGCCGTAATCGGTTGTATCCTGTGCAATTAAAATTAGTTCCTTTGTTTTGTTCCCTGCAAGAAACTCAGCTTCTTTTATCAGTTCTTCAAGCGGCCTTGATCTATGTTTTCCTCTCATTAATGGTATTGCACAAAAAGAACATGGATGATCGCATCCTTCGGATATTTTCAAATATGCGGTGTGTGCCGGTGCAGTTAATATTCTTTCACCCAAAAGATTTGTTTTCAGCTCTCCGCCGAATTCCTTCAGAATTCCTTCATAGTCTTCTGTGCCGAAGTAAGCATCTACTTCCGGTATTTCTTTCTGCAGATCGCTTTTATATCTCTCCGAAAGGCAGCCGGCCACAATAACTTTTTCGATTTTTCCTTCCTGCTTAAGCGCAACTGCATTTAAAATTGTGTTAATCGATTCCTCTTTTGCCGCATCAATAAATCCGCATGTATTAATTATTACCGTTCCGGCGGTATTAGGATCGTTATTAATATTTAAATTATTTTCCTTCAGCTGTTTAAGCAGCTTTTCAGAATCGACTGTATTTTTAGAACAGCCTAACGTAATTACGCTTACCGTTTCTTTTCTTTTAACCATAATTATCAGTTAATTTCCATTCCGCTATCGGCTTACATATCTTAAATAAAGCAGAATTACAGGGGCCGTATATAATAGTGAATCAAACCTATCGAAAATTCCTCCATGGCCCGGTATTAATTTCGAAGAGTCTTTCATCCCCGCATCTCTTTTGAAGAGAGATTCAACGAGATCACCTATTTGGCCGATGGTTCCTACAATAAAACCTATCGCGAAAGCCGTTTCAAAAGAGATAAAATCCAGGAATAAGGTTTTAGCTAAGATTACAGTAATAACAGCGAAGATAAAGCCAAAAATTGCTCCTTCCCAGCTTTTATTGGGACTTACACGCGGGAATAATTTATGCTTTCCGAATCTCATTCCTCCATAGAAAGCAGCGCTGTCGCAGATCCAGATTGCAGCCATAATTGAAATAATTAAATATCCGCCGTGCAGGTATAATTCTCCGACCTGCGGATAAAATTCACGGATTGAAATTAAGGCGCTGGCCAGCAATCCCAAATATAAAGTGCCAAGCAAAGTAGCGCTTATATTATAAATTGCAGATCCTTTATTTCTGAAAAGTTCTACTCCCGTCAGCAGTATAATAAAAAGAAGAAAGAAAGAATAAAAATCAAAAAAGTGGTGCCGCTGGTTTATTACCAAAAAAGTTATTCCTGCGAAGCCGAAGAAAATATTTGCGGACATTCCTTTATTTTTTACAATCGAATTAAATTCATAAAAAGAAATTAAAGCTATTGCTAGAATTAAAAGTAGAAAGTAAATGCTTCCGGCATAACTTGCAGCAATGATTAAAGGAATAGCAGCAACAGAAACTAAAATTCGTTTTGCATTATTACTTAAATTCATTACTGTTCATCCTCTTCGCCGCTTTCACTTTTCATCCTCTGGATATAATTTAAAGCAGCCGAAACATCTTCCTTTCTTACAAGCAGCTTGACAATCCCTAGATCCCCCAGTGCCGGAAAATTCCTGTCTTTCTGAACCAGTACTTCGGATATAATTCCAGCACCATCCAGGTTGTTCTTTATCATTTCTACTTCGTATTCTTCGCTTGATGTGTACACTACTTCCCAATTTTCTTCGGTCCATTCTTCCGGTTTGTCGATGAACTCCGGGTCTACAAGAGCGGCTCCGCAATCCGGGCAAAATGTTACACCTTCAACATATTCATAATTGCAATTAGGGCATACTGCCATAATATTCTCCTTATCTCAGCCTGATGCTGATAATTTTCTTCTTGAATAATATTTTATTAAAACTATGATCCCGGAAAATAAAATAAGTAGAATAAAAAAAGTCATGACCGTCGATGCAAGCTGAAAATCCGGCGGAGTAGTTGTGCCTAAGAGATCATCTTCGCCGACAATAAAATAGATCATAACTGCGAGAAAATTATTTATAAAGTGAAGAATCATTGGGATAAAAATCGAATTGCTTATATACGCAGCAAAACCGAAATAAAAACCGAGGGCAATCAGCGGAATTGTGCCGTAAATATTAAAATGGTATAGGCCAAAAAAAATTGCAGTTATAAAAGCCGCCCATACGGGTTTCAATTTAAATTCAAAACTTCGCTGGATAAAACCCCTGAACATCACTTCTTCGCAAATTGCAGGAGTTAATGCAATTACAATCACTACTAAAATAATTTCTAGAATACTATCTGCTTTGATTAAAAATTCGTAGCCCTTCTCCAGCTCGAGCAGATTATTAAATGATTCAACCAATTCCTTCAAGTCCTGGACGAAATAAAATTTATTTGCTAGCTGTTCGACAAAAAAATTCTGAATGTAAACATAGCTCTGCAGAAGAGGCGAGAGAACAAATATTCCGATTACAAAAAGCAGGATTTCCACCCAATTTGGGGCATTGAATCTGATTATATGAGTAACGTCTTCATAAAATACCAGAGCGAAAAGCAGTGCAGGAACCAGAATAAACAAGATCTGTCCGGCAATAGTCATTAATCTGACGCTGTTTACGGGAGCATTTTCCAAATCAAATCCGAAAACTGCAGCAACAAGCAGTCCCCCGACTACTTGGTAAAGAAAAAATCCCCCGAATAATCCGATAAAAGCAGCCCCGACCGGATGAATTTTAGGAACAATTGATTTTTTAACTTCTTTAATTTCAGGCGAAAATTGATTTTCTTCCTGCTCATTTTCTTTGTTTGGTTCTTCCATAATATAGAATTAAATTAAACATTTTTGGCAAATTAGTTAAAACACTATTAACCTCAAAAAAAATAAACCCCGCTTGGACGGGGTTGTTAAAAAATTTATTTAAAATCAGATTTTTGTTATTTTTTTGACATCAGCTTGCCTGCCAAACCTTCATATTTAGTGAGTTCAGCATCTATAGAACCAACTACAACTTTCGTTTTTACTTTAACCGGGATTTTCAGTTCATCATTGGAAAGCCAGATAACAATGCTTCCTTCGCTTTTGAACAATCCGCCTTCCTGAACAAGAGGTTCAATAATAATGCATTCAAAGGTACCAGCAGCTACGTTTACTGTTTCCCTTCCTAAAAATCTTACATCCAGATCGTATGTTTTATTTTTGTAAAAATTCTGAAGATGAAAAGTATCATTAACCTTTAAATTCGAATAATCGAAGGTACGGGCCAGGTAGAAAGCCGAAACTATATCGTTTACATAAAGAGGTATTGGATATACTCCTTCGGTTGTTTGAGCCTTACCCTTTCTTTGATCAAAGTAAGCGGAAAAATCCCTGGAAAAACTTCCTTCCCGGATATGTTGCTCAAAACGCCATGGGAAAATCCCCTCTACATCGACGAATGTTTCATAACGGTCCCGGACTTTATAAATCCAGTCAAAACTCGGAACGGTATTTACTTCGAACGTAACATGATAAGCTTCTCTTCCCGAAATTTTTCTGATGCGGGGAATATGAAAGGAAGCAATTCCTGCAGTTACAAAACCATACTTAACATCGAAGGTTAATTTTTCACCTACTTTAAAAGCTGTATTTTTTATTTTCCGAAAATCGTCGGCGCGCTTATCTGCCGAAGTTTTTCCCTGAAAAGAAAAAGATAAAATAAGCAGGCCAAGAGTAAAAACAGTTAATCTCCGGAGGATATTATTATCTGTTTTATGCATTCAATTCTCCATTATTTACAATAAACTTATAAATTTTTTCAATTTGAACAAAGGCTTCAGACACCTTAATGGTATTCATACAGTCTTTGCTGCTGCACTGTTCCTTGCGGCAGTCGGGACATTGTTTATCGGGAGTAAATACGGCTTTTTTCTCGGTATATGGCCCCCACCTTCGTGCCGAACAGGCCAGAAGGTTAGGATAAAAACCGACCGTATATTTTCCTAGTGCTGCCGCAATATGAATCGGGCCGGTAGAATTGGATATAAAAATACCGCATTTGCTTATTAATGCAATAACCTGAGAAAGATTCAATAATCCGGCAAAGTTTATAATTCTTTCATTAACTATAAGCTTACTGCACATTTCCCTTTCATTTTCAGTGCCGGTAATCAATATTTGAGCATCCAGATTCGAGTCTATCAAATAAATTAATTCCTTAAACTTTTCAAGCGGCAAATCAACCGAGCTGCCGCCGCTCCCCGGATGAATTATAATTAAAGGTTTGCCGGTTTGAATTTTATAACCGGCTAATAAATTATCAACCTCCCCGAGGCTTTCCTTGTTTATTTTGACATTGAAGTTTATACTGCCGTAATCTGCCTTTTCATATATTCCGAAATGCCGCAGCAGATTAACATTATATTCAAGCTCATGCCTTTCTGCATATTTTCTATGTTCATAAATTTTTTTATTAAATAATAGAGAATACCACCTGAAGCCGGTTCCTATTCTTCTTTTTATTCCGGATAAAAAGATGATCAAAGCTGTAAGGAAAGTAGGATAAACAATTACACATGAATCAAATTTTTTCCCTGAGACCATTTTAATATTCTTAATTAAAGATATTTTATGATCCGATTCATGGAGAATAATAATTTCGTCGATAAAAGGATGATTCTCTGCGAGGCTTTTTGTGTAATCCCGCAGAAGAAAAGTAATTTTGCACTGAGGAAAATATTTTTTCACGATCTCGGCAAGAGGAAGAGATAAAACAACGTCGCCGATCCTGTCGGTCCTTACTATCAATAAGTTTTCAGGTTTTATGTAGTTATTACTGCCGTCATCATTTTTTAGATACATAAGGATTGTCTTTTATATAAAAACGCCAGGGTAAATCTACAGATTTAATGATGCCGATTCTTTTAGCAGCAACTATATCTTTTATTTTTATCTTAGGTGAATCGAGAAAATAAATTTCATTTCCTGTAAGATCAATTCCATAGTGATCCATCGTAATTGCAAATGCCTTGCAGACTTTCCCCGGTCCGCTTGTGAGATTAAATTTTTCTTTTTCATTCAGCAGGCTTCTTCCGAAGCGGTTTTTAATCATCAAATCAATTCCGGATATCGGCTCAACTGCTCTTATCAGAACTGCCGTTCCCGAACCTTCTTTTCCTGTAACAACATTACAGCAATAATGATTTCCGTAAGTGAAATAAACATAGAGGAAACCCCCTTCCCCAAACATTATTTTATTTCTTTTTGTTACACCGCGGAAAGTATGTGCAGCCTGGTCTACCGAACCATCATATGCTTCCACTTCAACAATTTTTCCAGAAAGTAACTTTGATCCATCTTTTTTTACAACGATTTTTCCGAGCAGATCCTTTGCGACTGCCAATACATCACGGGTATAAAAACTTCTGTTTAATTTTTGAAATGAGTTCTTCATAATAAATATGGGGAGAAAAAGATAAAGACGGGATTATACTATTAACCTTCCAAACCGGCAGGCAATTCTTCAATTTTTTTTCTGTAATATTCTTCCCTGTCGGGGTACTTTTGAATCAATTTTAAATAAACTTTTTTTGCTTCTTCAATCTCTCCTTGAGAAATATAGATCTTTGCAAGAGTTTCGGAAACTATGATGTTTCCTTCGGCAAAATTTTCAGTTTTCCCGGGTGCCGTTTTTGATTCAGCCCCCGTTGTATTCTTTGACGGAGAGAGTTCACGGACAAGATCTTCCAGTCTGCTTTCAATGTCCCCCATTGCTTCATCAGATTCGGATTTATTCTGCGATCCACCCGGCTGATCCTTTTTAATATCAGTGCCCACCGAGGGAGGATTATATAAATTCACATGCCTTCTAATTCCTTCAATCTCCCTAACGTAAAAATCGTATGTTTTTTTTGAGTGCATCAGATCGGCACCGGTTTTCAAAACATCTAAAGCAAGTTTATAATTTCCTGATAGAGCATATGCTTTTGCGAGAATTATATAGGCAGCAGTAAAATAGGGATAAGTTTTAATCCCGTTTTCTAGAATTTCGATTGCCGATTGGATATTTTTTTTGTCTAGTTCATCTGCAGCAACATGTACAAAGAGGGGGGAATTCTTGTTATACTCGTAGATAAAACCGATCTTGCTTGAGAATGTTTCCTGCTGACTGCTCACAATGAATATATTTTTGTTAAAAATTTAACGGACAAATTTTTTCGAATAAGCATGCTTAATCGATGTAAAAGAAACAAATGAGAAGCCGACAAAAAATAAAATCTGGAAAGGTAATGCGGCAATTTCAGCAAAATATATCGATGATCCAATACCTACAAGACAGTAAAGCGCCATTATCAGCTCTACAACTACGGATAAACCAATCTTGTTGGGAATATATTTTTTACCTTTCCAGGAATCGGAACTTTTCTCAACTTTGAATTTCGGTGTCCTTACAAATTCGCTTTTCCTGCTCAGCAGACCTTCAATTACTGCGCGTGAATTGTTTACTGCAAATCCCATACTTCCGGCCATGAACAATGGAAATAAAACAATTTTCTTTCGCCAGTCTGTTCTAATATCTTTTTGTGAATAAAGATAAAATATAAATGAGCTTATAAATGCAAGCACAAAGAGTGAAAGAATTGCAAAGTAAACTTCATGCGATCCGCTGTTCTTAATAAAAATTAAAGGAACATTTAGAATAGCAGACAAAAGTATAAATGGAAAAACCAGATTATTTGTAAGATGAAATGTCGCCTGAAGTTTAATCCTTAGCGGAACTTTCGATTTCCATACAAGCGGAAGTATTTTTTTTGCCGTCTCAATTGCACCTTTGGTCCATCTGAACTGCTGGTTTTTCAAAGCATTAATTTCCGACGGGAGCTCTGCAGGTGAAGTAAAATCTTTTAGAAATACGAATCTCCAGCCGTTAAGCTGTGCACGGTAACTTAAGTCCAAATCTTCTGTTAAAGTATCATCGTGCCAGTTCCCGGCGTCTTCAATACAATTTTTTCTCCAGATGCCGCCCGTTCCGTTAAAATTGATGAAGAAACCTGCTTTGTTGCGCACAGACTGTTCAATTACAAAATGGCCGTCGAGCGCCAGTGCCTGGGCTTTGGTTAAAAGGGAATAATCTCCGTTCAGATGTTCCCACCGGGTTTGAACCATCCCCACTTTTTCATCGGAGAAGAAGGGGATAGTCTTCTTTAAAAAATCTTTATGCGGAATAAAGTCAGCATCGAAAATAGCTATATATTCTCCCTTGGCAGTTTTCAATCCTTCCTTTAATGCACCGGCTTTGAATCCAAATCGGTTTGGTCTCCTGATTAATGTAATATCGAAACCCTCGCTTTTTTTCTTCTCTACCAGGCGTGCCGAGATCATTGAAGTTTCATCCGTCGAATCATCAAGCACTTGAATTTCCAGGTTTTCCTTAGGATAATTTATCTCGCATACTTTATTTATTAATCTTTCAACTACATAAAACTCGTTATACAGCGGCAATTGAATTGTTACCATTGGATTAAGGCTGCTTTCTGCATCGCCGGAAGATTTCGGAACCGGTTTTACGTTACGGTACTTATTATAATAATATATCATAATAAAACCGTGGCAGCCGAAAACAAAAAGTATAAATAACGCAATGAAATAAGAGACTAGTACTATATCATCCATACGCTTATACCATTTTTATAATTAAAGATATATTTCACCAACCTGAGACCGTATCAAGAAGAATATCTTCAGTAATCTTGTCCACGGCAAGTTCAATCGCTGTTCTTCTGGCATTTGTATCCCCTGTGGATGAGTAATCCCCCTGCTCTGAGAAGGTTTTTTCATATATAGTTTTTCGTTTTATCAAATCTCTGTAAACTGCATGTACCGAAAGCGTAATTCTCCGTGTCTCAACCTGTTCACCGGCGCTGACAACTACCGGGGCATCGGGCAGCGATATAATTGTACATTCAATAACTGCATCGGCTTTAGTTCTATCGGTTACCTGGAGCGAATTATCTTCGATAAATCTCTGAGTTAATCTTTCTGTGAGAAATTCTCTGAGCCCCGGTTCACCTGCTCCGCTTCTGTCATCGGAAATCGGAATCGCTATTGTATTTAAGTGTTCCGGTACCGATGATCCGGTAAAAGAATATATGCAGCACCCGGTAAAATTAAGGATGCTAATATATATAAACAAGTAGATCATTCGCATTGATAATGAACAATCCCTATTTCTTCCGGCAATATGCATAATTATTCAAATCAATATGTGAAAAAATTTAGTAAAATTGAATAGGAAAATTAATTTTTCATAAATATTCAAAAAAATAATTCTATTTTCAAAATGAGAATTGTTTGTTTTTATTAAAAATTTACACAATCTATGACTGACTGCTTTTCCCCGTTAGTCGTTTAACTTTTTATTGAAGTTCATATTCTTTAAGCTTCCTGTACAAAGTCCTTTCGCTGATATTTAGCATTTTTGCAGCATTTCTTTTATTCCCTCGTGTATATTCCAAAGCATTTTTTATCGCTTCTTTTTCAAGCTGATCAAGAGGAACAATTTCCTGTGAATTGGCGGCGGGCGGCGGATAAACTTCAATCTGTTTCTGGTTAATTATATCCTTTAACTCCATTATATCTCTTTTTATTTCAAAAAGAGCCCGGTAAAGAAGCTCCCGGTCTGCTTCTTCCGGAGTAATTCTTAATGAAACCGGGAGGAATCTGCTGTTCATATCCGTTTCCATTTTTATAAGTGTTCTGAAAATAGATACATCCAGCAAACCGTTCCTATTTAAAGCCATTGCAGTTTCTATAGTGTTCTTTAATTCACGGATATTCCCAGGCCAGTTATATTCAAGGAGATGATTTAAAGCATCGTTTGTTAGTTCCGGTTCTTTAATTCTATTTTCTTTCGCAAACTGCTGGATAAAATATTTTGCCAGCCCTTCAATATCTCCTTTTCTTTTTCTTAGAGGAGGAATATTTAGACTGACAGCTTTTAGCCTGAAGTATAAATCCTGCCTGAATTTTTTTGCATCGACTTCATTCTGCAGATCTTTATTTGTAGCAGCAATAATCCGCACATCCACTTTTGTAACGGTTTCGGCGCCAATCCTCATAAACTCTTTAGTTTCAAGTACACGAAGAAGTTTAACCTGGGTAGTTAAAGGCATTTCCGCAATTTCATCCAGGAAAAGAATCCCGCCGTCCGCTATTTCAAAGTATCCTTTCCTGCTTTCTATTGCACCTGTAAATGATCCTTTCCGGTGTCCGAACAGCTCGCTTTCCAGTATTCCTTCCGGAATTGCACCGCAGTTTACGCTGACAAGCGGTTTATCCGCCCTGTTACTGGATCCATGTATTGCACGTACGAATATCTCCTTCCCTACGCCGCTTTCTCCCGTAATTAGAATTGATATATCGGATTTTGCAACCTGCATGGCAATATCGATCAGGTCGTTAAGCTCTTTTGAATTGCCGATTATTCCAAATTGCTTCTTAAATTGATCAACAGTCATTGTTTTCGTTGGATTAGGTAAAAAGTCATATTCATAAGACAAATTTACAATAAAAAAGGATTACAAGTGTTATTGAAGATTAAATGACAATAGATTCTCATAAATAGAGAGTAGCCATGCCTGGCCTCTACGATATTTTTCCCCAACTCTTGGCCGTTACGACTGCATCAAAATAATGTCTTAATAGAGTCTCGCTTGGGATATTTGTAAGAACCTTCAAGGGTTACAGAATTCTAAACGCTTCCTAACCTTGAAGGTTTATGTTCATCCCGTCAAATGCGGGGATAATTTTGGAAGGGGACCGGCTTGCAAGTTCTGCGATATTCGATTCGTCTCCTTCAGTTATGTGTGTTAAAATGAGCTTCTCAGCTTTTAATGTTTTAAAAGCTTCATAAATCTCTTCCTGACTTACATGTGTTAATTCGCTTATCATCAAATCAATCGTAAAATCTTTAAAAAGATAAAGATCGTCCTTTCCCCCAACATCGCCTGAATAAAAGATATTAGTATCATTAATATTGAAAAGGAAGCTCGAACATGAAAAACTTAATTCTTCCTGGTTTGCAAATTCCCTGTACTCTTCAAGATGAGTATTCTGCCTGGGAGTAAAGCTGAAACCATTGGATAAAGTTACAATCCTATTGTCTTCCAGGAGAATAAAAAGAATATTAAATTTGAGCTTAGCAGAAAAAAGATAAGAATGGTAGATCAGTCCGGAAATATAATCTCTCAAACTTTTATGTATAAATATTGTCAGGTCATTTCCACGCTTATTCATCTTCATCTGTACTATTAGGGAAGAGAGTCCTGCATAATGATCCGGATGAAGATGAGTAAGAAGTATCCCGTCTATTTTATTAAAGGAAATGTCTGCCGAGAGAAGTGCCTTTGAAATTCCATCCCCTGCATCTACTAAAAGGTTGTAGTTGCCGGCGCTGAGAAGAATTGATGAATGATGCCTCTTTAAAGAAGCTCTGCCTGAGCCGGTGCCGATAAATCTTATCTCCGATTTTATGATGCTCAGATTATTGGCCATCAAGATTCCTTAGATTCAGCGTATGCAGAGCTGTTATTGATTTGCAGGTACAATTCTCCCGGAGAGTCTGAACTTTGCATTGATAATATTTAAAAACTCCGCAGCTTCTTTTTCAGTTTTAAATTGTCCTGCATAAACCACCTTGAAAGAAGTGCCCCCTACTGTTTTCTCCTTTATTTCCGAAAAATAACCGGAAAGAAGTAAATCTTTATGGAGCCGGGTTGCATTATCCGGATTAGTAAATGCCCCGGCCTGGATTGTATATTTTAAATCTTCTTTTACTGCCTTCTGCTGTTTAGTGTCTGAAACCTTCTCAATATCCGGCAGAACCCCTGTTTCATCTTTATCAGGTATGCGGTTTTCGGCAAGCTTAATAAAGGGAGAACCGGGATACTTTCTTTTAAGCCGCTTAAGGTATTCCTTTGCAGCGAAGTATGAACCTGCGGCATAATAATATGCGTACACCCTGAATAGTGCATCGTCTGCATAATTGCTTTCAGGATATTTTTTAGTAAGCTCAAGATACTTATGAACTGCATCTGTGCCGTCTTCAGTCATAAGCGCATCCAGGTACATAACTGAAGCATGGCCGGGATGCTGTTTTTTTAATTCTTGCAGGTTTCTAAGCACCTCCTGCTTCTGTCCGTTTTCAATCTTCTTTAAATAATAAGTGATATCAACATCCTGCGGAAACGTATAATGTACTGAGCACAGCATAAATAAAACAACCGCTGGAGCAATCTTATATTTCATAATTTAATTTTAATAATGAAGCAAATCTTGTTGTTCAACGGAAAGAAATTAATTACAATTCCATTTTGGTTTTGATAATCAAGCGGTTAAAGAGAATCTATTTTCAGCACTGCAGACAATCTCAACAAAGTCTCCGAAAAGAGTTGCATGCGTTGCTCTGTTAATCCTGACTTTCACATAATCCCCCTCTTTAATTTTCTCATGCAGCGGAATAATGACAATTTTGTTTGAGTCGGTGCGCCCGGCTAAAAAGTTATCCGATTTTTTACTGAAACCTTCAACCAGTATCACTTCTACTTTATTGATCAGCTCCTGGTTGATTTCATGTGAAATTTCTTTTTGCAGCTCTATAATTTCCTGAAGACGTTTTGTTTTTACATCTTCCGGTATATCATCGTTCATTTTAAATGCTTTTGTTCCTTCACGTGCAGAGTATTTGAACATATAGGCACCGTCATACTTTACATGCTGCATAAGATCAAGAGTCATTAAATGATCCTGGTATGTTTCTGTGGGGAAGCCGGAAATTATATCGGTTGTGATAGAAACACCCGGAATTATCCTGCGTGCTTTTTCGATAAGATTAAGATAATGGTCTATTGTATAGGTACGGTTCATCAGCTTGAGAATTCTATCGGAACCTGACTGCACCGGCAGATGGATATAGCTGCAAAGGTTAGAGTGTTCAGCGATTGTATAAAGAAGCTTATCCGACAAATCCTGCGGGTGAGATGTTGTGAATCTTATTCTTACATCATTATCAACTTGTGCACAGGCAGAGAGAAGATCGGCAAAATCGCTTTTATTATCTTGATATGAGTTTACATTTTGTCCAAGGAGAGTTACTTCCCTGAAACCTCTTTCCGAAAGTATTTTTATTTCATCTACAACAGAATGCAATGGCCTGCTTCGTTCACGTCCTCTTGTAAATGGAACTACGCAGAATGTGCAGAACTTATCGCATCCGCGCATCACTGAAATCCATGCCTGCAGTCCGTCTTCCCTGTATGGTTCTATATCGTCGTATGTTTCAGTCCTTGAAAGTATTACGCCGATTCCTTTTTCTCCATGGAATGCATTATTTATGAACTCCGGTACACGGCGGTATTCATCCGGACCAACTACAATATCAACAATCTTCTTCTCTTCTATAAGATCTTTTCTTAATCTTTCCGCCATGCATCCTAGAATACCAACAACCAGTTCCGGTTTCTCATTTTTTAGAGCTTTAAAGCTTCCCAACCGGCCGTAAATTCTCTGCTCGGCATTTTCCCGGATGCTGCATGTATTTATTAGAATAACATCCGCTTCTTCGGCCTTTTTTGTAATTCCATATCCGCTGTTTTTTAAAATCCCCAGCACCAGCTCGGTATCGGCTACATTCATCTGGCAGCCGTATGTTTCTATGTAAACGTTGTTTTTATGCATGGTTATTGTTTTTCCGCCGCTAATATATGAAATATAGGAGGGGCGTTCAATTGCAAAAAAGCTGAGATGAGAGGACACACATTTCGCTGTAAACCTTAAAATGGAAAATGGAAGATGGAAAATGGAAGATGGAAAATGGAAAATTGGAGAATGAAAAGTGCCAGATGGGAACTTCCGTCCGCCTTAATCAAAGACTTATATTCTAAAATGTGGAGGTCACATCCTTTAATAGGGTTCTAATAATTCAATACTGTCTATCGGGAGAAGCGGTAAAGGATGGCCGTTATTTTTTAATCTGAATTTAAAGTCGTCGATTAGCCGGTTATTGTCAGACTCTAAATCCAGTCCAATAAATTTTGGAATCAATAAATTAGTATCAAAAAATGGAAGTTTTGGATATTCGATGAGTTCATATTCTCCCTTCTTCAGGTTTACTTTTTGCTCAGCCAAATTGATTGCATCGGATAGTCCGCCGAGCTTATCCACCAATCCGTTTTCCAATCCATCTTTACCGGACCAGACTCTGCCCTGCCCGATCTCATTAATTCTGCTTTCATTCATATTTCTCCCCAAAGCAACTTTCCTGGTAAAATCTTTATACATACTGGTAATTAATTCTTTCGCCCTTTCCTTTTCAGCATCATATAAATCTCTATCAGGCAGAACCATTCCAAAAAACGGCAAAGAAAATCCAAAACCAAAGTCTGCATGCTCACCATACTTCACATAGTCGGTGGATATTCCGAGCTTCTCCTTTAAGCCATTATTATAATACCATGCACCGATTACACCAATAGAACCAGTAATAGTATTAGGCGAGGCAATAATTGCATCCCCATACATTGAAAGCCAGTAGCCGCCGGAGCCGGCAACACTGCCTTGTGTAACAATAACAGGTTTTTTGTTGCTGCACTTTCTTAATGCTTCCGCAACAAGATCGGATGCAAGGGCGTCTCCGCCGGGAGATTCTACCCTGAATACAACTGCTTTTATATCAGGATCTTCTGAAACAGCTTCAACATCCTTTACTAATTCGCGTGCTTTAATTCCTTCATCCATAGCACAAACACCTACCGCATAAATTACCGCAATCTTTGGTTTCTCTCCCCAATAATTGTCGGATGGGAGTTTAAATGCTTCCAAGGAATTTGGGTCGGTAAAATCTTTCGATCCGCCTTCCATTTTAGAAATTATCTCCTCTACTTTATCCCATCTTCCGATTGTATCCGCCAGGCCGTTTTCTACTGCTTCCTTTGGAAGGAATACGTATGAATTAACAAGGTTATCAAACTGTGCATGGGAAATATTCCTTCCCTCGCAGATATCGCTTTTTGCGGTTTCATAAAAATCGTTTATGATTTCCTGCCATTGAATGCTGTCTGCCTCGGTCATTTTATCCTGAGAAAATGTTTCTGCCGCTGATTTAAATTTAAAATACTTTAGCTCGGTAAAACCGACTCCGATTTTCTCAAGAGATCCCTTGTAGTAGCTTCTTCCGAAGAGAAATCCTTCGAGTGTAATAATTCCCTGCGGATCTAAAACAATTTTATCCGCAACGGAAGCAAGGTGATATCCGTTTATTCCTATCCGGTCTATGTATACTACAACATGTTTCCCCGATGATTTAAAATCTTTTAGTTTTTCTCTCAGCTCCCACAGCATTTCACGGTTTATTTCTAATCCGGAAGTATTAATTGCAATCCCGGAGACCGAATTATCATTTTTTGCAGCATCTATCTGCAGCAGCATATTTAAAAGAGTTTTTGAATCGTCAAACAAAATGAAGCGCTGATATTTTAATTTTCCGAGCAGGTTCAGTTCAACATAATTTCTCTTAAGGAATAATGATGTAAAGAAGTTTCTATCGTATCCGCCGATTCTTATTCCATAAACATTGGAAACATGGTTTCCGTTTTTATCGAAGTTAGGCTGTGCGGTAAATCCGATATTGCCGAAGCTCAACTGCATTCCTGCATTGAAGGATTTTCCTTCAAAATATCTTCCAGTAATTCTTAATCCCGGAATTAATTCTAGAGCAGCGCCCGCACTCCAATTTACGGCAGATGCTTTGAGATCTCTGCTGTAAACATAGTCGCCGAATAGAGAAACCTTTTCATTTCCAAAAGGCCTCGCTGCTAAATCTACTGCACCCTCTGCCCTGCTTTCTGTTGGGAAATTGCCGATTAAGCCGAACGAAAAATATTTAACAGGCCTGTAAAGGATGCCGGCATTAAAAAGATTCGAGCGGTTGAATAAAGTCGTATTTCCGGTTGACCAGCCGTATGCCAATCCCAAGCTCAGCGTAGAATTGCCGAAGGCCGAGGAAATTTTATAATCGGTTATAGAGTTTTGAGGAAGATTTTCTTTTACAAAACCAAATCCCAAATGTGGAACCGCTGTAAAAAATCCCCACTTACTATAGTCATCAATTTCATCTTGCGAAATCCAGAATACTTCCAAATTAATTTTATCTAATGTCGAAAGCAGTGCAGGATTATCGTAGCCGTACAAGCCGTATTTCATTGCACCCGGCGAAGTAAGCCAAAAAGAATTTTGCCTGTAATAGATTGGAAGTTCATTCCCGCTTTGCAAATTTAAACCTTCTTGAGAAAATAGAGCGCAGTTAAAAAACATCATCATTGCTGAAATTAGTTTGAACGGCTTCATTCGTCTACTCCATAAATTTTATTCTGAAAATTAATATAATAAATTTTTTTTCTTACTGAACGGATTATAATTTTTTTTGATCAGCATTATCAATAAATTTACATATATTGTTTTTAAAAATTTTAAATGATAGAGATAAATAATCTACACAAACGGTTTAATGAAAATTCTGTTTTAAACGGGGTCAGCTTAAAAATAGATACAGGCGAAACAATCGTTATTGTCGGAAGAAGCGGGTGCGGAAAAAGTGTTTTGATAAAGCACATTGTCGGACTTCTGCAGCCCGATTCCGGTTATGTGAAAGTTGAAAACCAGGTCGTCAGTGAATTGAATGAGGAGGAATTATATAAACTCAGGAGAAAATTCGGATTTCTTTTCCAGGGTGCCGCACTCTTTGATTCAATGACTGTTGAAGAAAATGTTGCTCTTCCGCTTGTAGAATCGGGAACAACTTCAAGCGTCGGCAGGAACGGATCGGCTAAAAAGGAAGTAGATAAGCTTGTTGAAGAAAAACTTCGGATGGTCGGTTTGCCGGGAGTTCAAAAATTAAAACCTGCAGAACTTTCCGGGGGAATGAAAAAGCGTGTGGGCCTGGCCAGAGCATTAATTACAAATCCCGATTATATTTTTTACGATGAACCTACAACCGGTCTGGATCCGATTATGGCCGATTCCATCGATAATCTAATCAAAGAGCTCGGCGAAAAACTTAATGTCACTTCTATAGTAGTTACCCACGATATGTATAGTGTAAAAAATGTGGCGCACAAAGTTGCTATGATGCACGACGGTAAAATTTATTTCTTCGGAACTCCCCAGGAGTTTATTGATGCCGATGATAAAGTTATTACAGATTTCATTAAAAGAACGGAGGTATAATTTAAGAATATAGTTTTTATCACAACTTATTATTTTTCTTGTACCTAATTTTATTTTGTGGAGGCAATGCTTAAAAAATGAAGAAGGTAATTGTTATTGAAGAAAGAAACAAAGCCAGCTTTCTTGAAAAAGCTGTGAGGAAATTTTTCACTTCAAATTCGTTTTATTTTATTTCCGCGCAAGAGCTTATCCATTTAATACAAAGTGAACTCCCGGATTTCATTTATATCGATTTGAGAAAACCCGTAAACGAAGACAAAATGATGAGTGTGCTTTGCCTATTGGATGAGAGAACCCGTTTACGGGTTACTATCTTTAATACAGGCTCTTTCCGGTTTTTCGTTTTCAATCTTATTCCGTTCGATTTGATTAAGCTGTTTGTAAGCAGCTTGTTCAGCCGCGGCCCGGAAAAGATTGAACACAATCCTGTTCAGTAATCCAATCGGCTTAATTCCCGCACATCAGTCGGACTCTTTTCCTATTTTAAAGCTATTCAACAAAAAATTTACTTTTGGAAACAACTATTTCCGTTATAGGCATCATTTAATTTTAAATTTGTAACTTGATATAATTTGAGATGAAGAAAAGTAAAGACTTAAAGAATATTAAGGAATTGCTGCTTCAGCCAGGAAATATGCTCCGTCTCTATGCAAGCGGCGCATTCCCCATGGCAGATGAATCAGGGGAAATAAATTGGTACATGCCGGAGGTCAGGACAATTATTCCGCTCGGCAACTATAACTATCCACGATCACTGAAAAAAGTAGTTGAAACAGGGATATTCGAATTTAAATACGATTCGGATTTTATTTCTGTTGTAAACGGTTGCGCTGACCGTGATAAAACTTGGATCAGCAAAGAACTGATTCAGGCTTATCAACGTTTACAGAAATTAGGACATGTACACACTGTTGAAACATGGAAAAAGGGGAAACTAGCCGGAGGATTGTACGGAATTACTTTTGGCGGTGCATTTTTCGGCGAATCGATGTTCTCAAAAGTGCCTCAAGCTTCTAAAGCAGCATTAATCAAGCTTATCGAACATTTAATAGAAAAAAATTTTGTACTGCTGGATGTTCAATATATGACTCCCCATTTGAAGATGTTCGGGGCGGTTGAGATTGCTTCTGAAGAATATACAAGACTATTGAATGAATCCTATAACATAATTTGTGAATTTTAAGGATCCCCAAAATATTTCAAATCCGGCCGATGCTAGAACTTGACAATAATGTCAGCTCTTTAAAATTTTTTTTTGATCAGCTTAAAGAAGAGGATTTATTAAACAATACTATACTGAGGAAAGAGCAGGGAAGAATTTATTTTATAATTATCAATTTCTTCTGCGGTTTGGAAATAAATTCACAGCCCTCTTTTGTAACAACCACTTCTTCTTCAATTGTTGCTGTTCCGTAATCTTTTACTGTAAGCCGCGGCTCAATGGTATAGATCTGACCCTCTTCGATTTTTAAATAGGGAGAATTTCCATAACGCTCCCAGCGCGGAAACAGACCGCTTCCTCCATCATGTACTCTTCTCCCGACTTGATGTCCTAACCCGTGCGGATATTCTTCATATCCATTTTCAGTTATATAATTTCTTGCTATGTCATCCATCTCGCACCCGGTTGCTCCCGGTTTAAGATTGTCCGCAACTTTTTGTATTGAATCCCGTATCACTTCAAAACCTTTTTGAACTTCGGCAGGAGCTTTCTTTTCATTATTCTTTAGTACATACCAGGTGCGTTGCAAATCGGAACAGTAGCCTTTATACTTTATGCCGAAGTCAATATTGACTAGATGTCCTCTTTTTACTTTATGATTGGTAGGACCCGTATGTGCACTGCCAGATTCCGGTCCTGTAAAAACTGCAGGGCAATGATCTTCTTCCCAGGCAAGCTCATATCCTTTTTCTTGTACAATATTTAAAATGAACTTTGCAATATCCTTTTCACTTTTTCCCGGTTTAATAAATTTTGTTACTTTGTTAAAAATCTGCAGAGTTTTATCAACTGCCTCTTTCATTATTTCCAGTTCTTTCGCCGATTTTCTTCCTCTTAATGATGAAATTATTTCTTCAGAACTGACCAATCTGTTTTCAAATCCGGTTCCCTGTAAATAATCGAGCAGCATAAGGTACATTCCGTAAGTTAGTCCGTCTGCGAGAGTAGAATTCTTGGAAAAATTTACTGCAATTTTATTTGGATTCTTTTTAGACATGTAAGCAAGCAGAGGTTCTTTAATCGATTTCAGATACCCGGTAACTTCTTTATAAACTCCTGGTTTTTCAAAATTCTCCTTCTCAAGCGATCCGACGATTGCAGCAGTTGAACCATCTCTGTTTATAAAAAATGCGGACTGCCAGGTGCAGTTCCCTCCGACAACCATTTCTATTGAAGGATCGGGAATGATCGGACTTTCCCTAACAAAAATCAGCCAGGTATCGATATCCTTTTCGTTAAGGATATCCTTTGCCTGCTTAACTTTTTCTTTTATTATTTCGTAATCCATTTGTTGCCTTTTTGATTTTCAAAATCTGTCATATCTTCTAAAATTTGTAATATAAGTATTCAAAGCTATTTATACTTGACTCATGAAGCAAGAAATAAAAAAGCCGGAATCACGAGATCCCGGCATTGTATAACTACCATCCAAATTTATTTTATTTCGTCAAAACCATTTTTTTCACCTGGTGGAACTCACCCGCTGTAATGGAATAAAAATATACACCGCTCGAAAGATTGTAAGCGTCCAAAT
>DAISZW010000002.1:4153-52323 GCA_036824595.1 Ignavibacteriaceae bacterium | reverse complement strand
TTATTCAGAATTAATTGAAAGGCAAGGCTGAATGAGCTGATCGTTCATCATGTGAACGGCTTCGGTGATAAAGAGGTATTGCCGAAGCCGTTTTTTTATGTTTTCTTTCCTCTATCGATTATCTAAAGGTTTTATGGATGTTTATGATGCAGTAATAGTAGGTTCCGGGCCAAATGGACTGGCTGCAGCTGTCAGACTTGCTCAGGAAGGTCTTCATGTTAAAGTGTTCGAAGGAAAAGAATCAATCGGGGGAGGGTGCAGAACATCAGAGCTAACTCTGCCAGGTTTTTATCACGACGTATGCTCTGCAATTCATCCCCTCGCTGTAGGTTCACCTTTTTTCAGACAGCTTCCATTAAAGGACCACGGACTGGAATGGATACATCCGCAAACTGCAATGGCTCATCCTTTTGATGACGGAACATCAGCGCTCTTAACTCAATCGGTAGATGAAACGTCAGCAAAACTTACAGAATTGGGGATGCATGAAGGAAAAGAGAATTCAGAATATTTAAAAGTTTTCCGGAAACTTGTTTCTGCATGGATCCTTCTTGATAAGAATTTTCTGGGTCCCCCGTGCATTCCCGGTTATCCACTTAAAGCTTTATCTTTCGGGTTAAAGGCGGTACTGCCTGCAGAAAATTTTGCAAAAATATATTTAAAGAGCAGACATGAAAGAAGTCTCTTTGCCGGATTGGCCGCACATTCAATTATGCCTTTGGAAAGGCCAATGACTTCGGCTGCAGGAATTGTTTTAGCTGTTCTAGCTCATATTTACGGATGGCCTTTTCCAAAGGGAGGTTCTCAAAAAATTGCAGATGCCCTTGCATCTTATTTTTTATCTCTTGGAGGAGAGATCGAAACATCAGCGGAAATTAAATCTATTGAAGAACTCCCCCCATCAAAAGCTGTCATTTTTGATTTAACTCCAAGGCAGCTTATTAAAATTGCCGGGAACCGTCTTCCTGAAAAATATAAAAAAAAACTAGCCAGGTTCAGACACGGACCGGGCGTATTTAAAATCGATTATGCATTAAGTGAACAAGTCCCGTTTACTTCTAAAGAATGTCTTACAGCCGGGACAGTTCACATCGGCGGAACTATTGAAGAAATATCAGAAGCAGAAAAAATTGTATGGAATGGCGGTCATCCTGAAAAACCCTTTGTAATTTTAGCCCAGCAGAGTTTATTCGACAAAACCCGTGCTCCTGAAGGAAAGCAGACATTATGGGCATACTGCCATGTGCCGAACGGATCGGGTGTTGATATGACCGAAAGAATTGAAAGGCAGATTGAAAGATTTGCGCCCGTATTCAGGGAGACTATTCTAGCAAAAAGTATTATGAATGCTGAGGATTTTGAAAAATATAATCCTAACTATATCGGGGGAGATATAAACGGCGGAGTTCAGGATCTGATGCAGTTTTACGGCAGACCGGTATGGAGTTTTTCCCCCTATAAAACACCTTCTAAAGGAATCTATATCTGTTCTTCATCAACTCCGCCGGGGGGAGGCGTGCACGGAATGTGCGGTTTCCATGCGGCGGAAAAAGTCATTAAAGATTTGTTTAGATAAAATGTATCTCTACTTGGAATTTGTTAATCCTCTACGAGGATTTAATAATTTTCGGATTCCTTATTTTCTACAATAGTAAAACACCTGTCTAGCCTCAGACTGTCTCGGCTTGGCCGAACCAAGACGGGCGAGCCAGGGCGGATCTACGATGTTTTTATTGAAATCTTCATTTAATATTCTTAAGTCAATTCCCGAAATGAACATCGTAGATGTTCAACTAGTGTAACCATGTGGAATACCTCTGATACTTAAAGATCCTCGTAGAGGATCAACAATTTTTATATTCTCTCCGATAATATTTCCGGCAAAGCCGCAAATATTTTTTTACAGACGTACTAAAGCGAAATTATAAAAAAATACCGATTTCAATGGTTAATAACGGCTTTTTTCATGCTTACATTTACTCACTGATTATCTCCTTTTCTATTGTTATATTATAGATAAACAGAAGTATAAGAACAAAAATATTCATTATCCTTTTGGGATTTCCAGCTGCATTTCCAAATGCAGATTTAATTAATTCTTTTTTAAGATAGAAGGAGAAGAATATGGATTTATTATCAAAAGAGTCTTTAAAAAGTTTAGTAAAAAAAAGCAGCGAACCTTGCATATCGGTTTATATACCTACTCACCGTGAATGGAATGAACAAGGTCAGGACAGGACAAGATTTAAAAATCATATACAAAAAATCTATAAAAAGCTTAATGAGCGGGGTATACGTGCGAATCGGCTTCAGCAGCTGATGAAACCGGCATTTGATCTTCTTGATGATATTGAATTCTGGAATCACCAGAGTGAAGGGCTTGCGGTGTTCTTTTCTCCGGGTGAATTTCAAAGGTATAGAATACCGATAAAGGTGCAGGATATAAATATCATTTCTCAGCGTTATTATTTAAAACCTCTTCTATCGCTAATGAGCGGTGACGGCCGTTTCTTTTTACTGGGGTTGGATCAAAAAATAATTAAGCTTTTTCAAGGTTCGAAGTATTCTATAAACGAAGTAAAACTCCCAAAAGGCACCTTTATAAGCCTTAAGGATTTTTTCCAATATGAAGAAGCGGATAAATCTTACCAGCTTTACGTGGGTTCAACAGCAGCTGAGGGCGCAAGCTTTTTTACACATGGAAGTGTAAGAATGGATGCGGCAGTACATAAAGAAAAGATCCTGGAATTTTTTAAGCTGGTAAACAAGGGAGTTTTCCATGTAATCAAGAATGAAAATGCTCCGTTAGTGCTTGCCGGTGTTGAGTATCTGATTCCATTGTATAAAGAAGCCAATTCTTACCCGTATCTGGCAGGTGAGAGTCTTGATATAAATCCTGAAGGGCTAAAAAATGAAGAGCTTCACCGTTCGGCATGGGAAATTGTTCATCCGCTTTTTGAGAAAAACCGGTTGAAAGCATTTAAATTATATGAACAATTTTCCGGCAACGGCAGGGCATCCAGCAATATTGAAGAAATTGTTAAGGGAGCATTTAACAAAAAAATAGAATCTCTCTTTGTAAATAGAGAAGTTCAGTTATGGGGAAGGTACAACCGGGAAGCCGATGAAGTAATAGTTGACGGCAGCCATAATGAATCAAACGAGGAGCTTCTTGATCTTGCCGCGGTACAGACATTTGTAAATAACGGAAGTGTTTTTGTTTTGGAACAAGATAAAATGCCGTGCGATAAACCGGCAGCAGCCGTGTTCAGATATTAAAGCCATAGAGGTATAAGGCTGGAAATTCATTATTTACACCATATACCTTAATACCCCCCAATGCCTCTACTTCTTCCTGCTGTATTTTCCCATTAATTCTGCCTGCCCTAGCATATGTTTTTCCATAGCTTTTAAAACCTGGCCTTTGGTGGCTCCTGCATCTAGATGCAATGCGCTGTTCAATGCATAAAGTTTAAAAAAATACCTGTGGGTTCCGGGCGGAGGACACGGTCCGCCGTAACCGATACGGCCGTAATCATTTGTACCCATTAAGACATCTTCAGGGATGTTCCTTGTGGGTGTAACCCCCTCCGGTAATTCTTTTATGTGGGCAGGAATATTGTAAACAACCCAATGCACAAATGTATGTCCCGGTGCATCCGGATCATCAACAATTAATGATAAAGTTTTTGTTCCTTCCGGAATCCCGTCCCACGTTAAATGCGGAGAAATATCGGCGCCGTCGCAGGTATATTTAGCGGGAATAAAATCCCCGTTATTAAAAGCAGTGGAAGTAATCTTGATACTCATTTGTTTATCCTAAAAAATATAATTTCAAATTGACAAAATACAATTTAATAATTGATCAGAGTAAAAGCATGCCGCTCAATATCATAAAAAACTTTTTGCAATGTATTGAATAACTTCAATTAACCCGGCAGGATAAACGCCAAACAAGATTACCAATACGGTAAGAATTCCTACTGCAGCCATGCTGCTGAAAGTGTAACTATTATTTTTCCCCACGGATACAATAGAGTCAGATTGTGTGAACATGGAAACTACAATACGAAGGTAGTAATACAAGCCGATTACGCTCGCGCCGGCAAGGACAATCACCAGGGTCCAAAGGGATGCATTGACCCCGGCAGCAAGAACATAATACTTTCCCATAAATCCTGCAGTTAAAGGAATTCCCGCTAAAGAAAACAGCATTGCTGTAAATGCAACTGCAATTACGGGCCGTTTCCAGAACAGACCTTTATAGTCATCGATGTGCTCCGCTTCGTTATTATAATCCGAAAGGATTGAGACAATTCCGAATGAACCCAGAATTGTAATAAAATATACGGCGAGATAAAATGTTGAAGATTCTACTCCCATATTTCCGCCGGCCAAAAATGCAACCAGCATATACCCGAAATGTGAAATGGAAGAATACGCTAAAATCCTCTTTACATTATTTTGAAGAAGTGCGAGGAGATTACCTGTAATCATTGAAGCTATTGCCAATATGCTGAATAACAATGTAAGCGATTCATACTGATGTCCGTTCAATTCGGAAAAAAATCGGAGAAGAACCGCAAACATACCTCCTTTTGAGACGGAAGCAATAAATCCAGTAACCGGTGCAGCGGCAGCCTGATAAATATCGGGAGTCCACATATGGAAGGGGACAAGTGCAAGTTTAAATCCGACCCCTACAATAATTAATGCAAACCCTGTTAGCGAAAGAGCGGAAATTCCCTCGGTAGCTAAAGCTTCTGCAATCCCGGTAAAATCCATTTTCCCGTATGCTGCATAAATTAAAGCCATTCCGAACAAAAGGAATGCTGAGGATACCGAGGCCAACACTAAATATTTGATCCCAGCTTCCAGAGAATTATCATTGTTAAGCATATATGCAATCAATGCGTATAGCGAGATGCTTAATAACTCAAGTCCGAGAAACAATGAAACAAAATGATCAGCAGATGCCATTACCGATGATCCAAGCAGAGCCAGAAAAATTAATATGTAAAATTCTTCCCTGCTCCCTTGATGTTTCTCGATATAATTAAATGAAAGAAGAAAAACGAAAAATACTGACGATATAAGCAGTCCTATATAAAACAGAGAAAAATTATCTATTATAAGGATTGAATTTACTTCCACTGGTGTCAGCAAAGCTGTTTGGAATATATAATATAGTGCGGCAGCCAGTGCAAGTAAGCTTAACCAGAAAGTAAACAGATGATTCCGTTTAACGGCAATTGAAAGCATTATAATTACCGGGGCACCGGCAATAATTATTAAAGGAAGTATGGATTCAATTTCAAATAAGCTCATTGTTCGGCGGTAATTTCTTTTATTATGTTTTTTGAATTATAATTTGCCTCTATTGTTTCAATACTATACAGAATTTTGTTGACCGATGATTTAGATATATCAAATACCTGCTGGGGAAAAAGTCCCAGCCATACAATAACAACAATTAAAGAGCTCATTACAGTGATCTCTCTCGGATTAAGATCAGAGAGCTGCCATTCCTTTTCGGGAACACCATGAAAAACTTTTTGCACTATTCTTAAAGAATAAATTGTAGATGCAATTAAGCCTAAAGCAGCAGCAGCAGTTAAAACTGTATTTGCCTGATAAGAGCCGGCTAGTACAAGAAATTCCGCGATGAAATTACCGAGTCCGGGAAGTCCTAGCGAAGCCATTGCAAAGAGCAGGCCCACTCCGCCCATAACCGGGACTTTAGCCCAAAGCCCTCCCATTAAATTTAAATCCCTGGTATGAATTCTTTCCTGCAGCATTCCGACCAAAATAAAAAGAGCCCCGGTGCTTATTCCATGAGTAATCATCTGCATTACTGTTCCCTGCAGCGCTAATTCATTAAAGGAAAAAGCTCCAAGCAGCACAAAGCCCATATGGCTGACGCTTGAATATGCAACCAGCCTTTTTAAATCCGTTTGAGCAAAGGCAAGCATAGCTCCGTATAAAATTCCTGCAACACCAAGAATAAAAGCAATCAGTTGAAAATCTTCAGCTGCTTCCGGGAAGAGTGGAATTACAAACCGAAGGATGCCGTATGCACCGGTTTTCAATAAAAGTCCGGCGAGTATTACACTCCCGGCAGTCGGAGCTTCGGTATGTGCGTCGGGAAGCCAGTTATGGAACGGTACAGCAGGCAGCTTTACAATAAATGCAATTAAAAATCCAAGCATTAAGAGAAAAGCCATTGAAGGATTCAGATTTGTACCGAGAAGCTGCATATAATCGAATGTATATGAACCTGTCTGGGACCCGTGGATAAAATACAATCCCAGAATGGCAAGGAACATTAATAATCCGCTAGCCTGTGTGAAAATAAAAAACTTGTAAGATGCATAAATTCTATTCTCATGTCCCCATATGGCAATTAAAAAGTACATCGGGATAAGCATTACTTCCCAGAAGAAATAGAAGAGGAAGAGGTCTATGGCTGTAAAAACTCCTACTATGCCGGCTAAAATCCATAGTAAATTAAAGTGAAAAAATCCTACTCTTTCGTTTATCTCTTTCCATGATATGAGTACTGAAAGAAGCCCAAGGAATGCTGTAAGAGCTATTAAAATTAAGCTCAATCCGTCAAGCGCCAGATGAAAATTAATCCCGAACTGCGGTATCCATACATTATTTATTTCAATAGCCCATGATGGATTTGAATTTAAATTTAATTGCTCAGAGTAATCAATCCAGATTTTTACAACGAGAATAAAATCTATGAGAACAGAAAGGAGGGAAATCCATCTTGCGGCAAGCGGACTCTTTCTTCCCGTAATCCATGCAAGAATTCCGCCGATCATTAATATTATTATGAGCCAGGCAAGTATCATAAGAAAACTATTATAGTTATTGTTAAAATTGCTCCAACAGCTATTCCCATCGCATACCACCTTAGTCTTCCGGTTTGAGTTTTGCTTAATAATTTGTGAATAAACGATGTAACTGCAGCAATACCGTTATAAAATAGATCAATGAAATCGTTTCTGTTTATATATGCAAGAAATATTGCCGGTTTGACAAACAATCTATCATAAAGCCAATCAAAGCCCCAGCCGGAGTAGAAGAACCTGTGCAGCGCTCCCTTGCTAAACCTTTCTTCGGATATATTTCTTCGCACATAAAGAAGATAAGATATATACAATCCAGCCAAAGCTGTTATTCCTGCAATTATCTGAAAAATTCCTTCCTGCAATATGCTATTGCCAGTTAATGAAACAGAGGGGAGTGCATTCTCTAAAAAACCGGAGAACAGAGGTAAATGGCCTAAAGTTCCCGGCAGCTCGATAAATCCTCCGATAAGCGAGAGAACTGCTAATATTACTAAAGGTACTTTAATCAAATTTCCTGATGTATGACTGATCTCTGTTCTTTGTTCACCTAAAAAGGTGATAAAAACCATTCTGAATGTATATATTGCCGTTATAAAAGCACCGAACAAACCTGCGGCCCATAACCAGGTACTTCCTTTTGTGCCCGACCATGCAGTCCATAAGATCAAATCTTTACTGTAAAAACCTGCAGTTATTAATGGGAGCGAGGCCAGCGAGGCCGAACCAATCAGGAATGTCCAGTAAATTAAAGGCATCTTTGTTTTCAATCCACCCATCTTAAACATATTATGTTCATGATGCAGAGATATTATTACAGCTCCGGCTGCAAGAAAAAGTAAAGCTTTAAAAAAGGCATGGATCATAAAATGGAAGACAGCAGCAGAAAATGCTCCGACTCCTAATGCAAGAAACATATAGCCTATCTGGCTTATTGTGGAATACGCCAGCACTCGTTTAATATCATGCTGAGTTAGGGCAGAAAAGCCTGCAACCAGAAGAGTTGCTGCTCCGATAACTGCAACAAGCTGCTGTACATCCGGTGCTAGAATGAAGAGTGCATTTGTTCTGGCTATTAGGTAAACTCCTGCAGTAACCATTGTTGCAGCATGTATTAAAGCGCTAACAGGGGATGGACCTGCCATTGCATCGGGCAGCCAGGTTTGCAATGGAAGCTGTGCCGATTTTCCAAGCGCACCGCCTAAAAGAAGCAGTGCAACTGCAGTTGCCAATGAAGAGCCTTGTGCCCATGCTTCAGGTGCTCTGTTCAAAATATCTTTTATGTTTAGTGTTCCAAGATTTGCAACAAGGAGAAACAATCCGATTGCCATTGCCGTATCGCCCACCCGCGTAACTATAAATGCCTTCTGTGCAGCGGCTCCGTTTACAGAATCTTTGTACCAAAATCCGATTAATAGATAACTGCACAGTCCAACCCCTTCCCAGCCGAGATAAAGCAGAAGAAGGTTATCTGCAAGTACGAGGGTGAGCATCGATCCAACAAACAAATTCATGTAAGCAAAGAAACGTGTGAATCCTTCTTCTTCATACATGAATTCGACCGAATAAAGATGGATCAAAAATCCGACAAAAGTAACTACAAACATGAATACTATTGAAAGAGGATCAAGGTAAAATGAGATGGAAGGATTAAATCCGGCAACATTGATCCAGGTCCAGAGAGTTTGAACGAAAATATGATCAGCAGGGGGATTCGAGATAAAACTGATTCCGATTAATAGTGTAATGAATGCGGAAATTCCGATAGAGCCTGCACCTAGAATTGATGCAGCCTTGAGCGTAAACCGTTTACCTAATACAGCGAGTATTAAAAAACTAAGAAAAGGCAATGCAGGAACAATCCAAAGAAGATTAAGCATTTTATCCTTTCATCTTATCAAGTAAATCGGCATCCAGTGTTTTGGTTCTGCCGAATATCTTTAAAATCAGCGCGAGGGCTACCGATACTTCGGCTGCAGCCATTGTAAGAATAAATATGAACATTACCTGGCCGTCGGCCTGCATCCATTTGGATCCGGCAGCCACAAATGCCAGCCCGGAGGCATTCAGCATTATCTCGATAGACATCAGCATAAAAACTATATTTCTTCTTACCATTACACCTATTAATCCAATAAGGAATAATATGCCGGCTAATGCCAAATTTATTTCCAAAGAAATCGGATTCAATTATTCTCTCCTTGAAGAAATCTATGCTTCGATTTCTTCTTCTTTTCTCCCAAATAAAAAGCACCTACAATCCCGGACATCAGGAGCATGCCCGATAATTCTACTCCAAGTAAATATTTGCGGAATAAAGTGATCCCTACTTCTTTAGGGGAAATTGCATGTACGGAAATCTCATTAGTGTTCTCTGAAAAAAGAATGATTAAAAGCTGAACCAGAAGAATTAAAGATAAAATTCCCGGGCCGATCCAGAGTTTTCCGCTAAGTAATTTTTTTTCTTCAGCCTTTGCTTCCTGTCCAAGGTTAAGGAGCATAACTGCAAAAACGAACAGCACCATTATTGCCCCGGCGTAAATAATTACCTCAAGCGCAGCGGCAAATGGAGAACCAAGAATGAAGAAGATTACCGCAACAGAAAATAAAGAAACAATTAAATAGAGCAGTGCATGTACTGCATTAAGCCGGGTAATCACCATTACAGAAGATAAGACTGCAATTACTGCAGATATGTAGAATGCAACTTGCATATTCTAATTAAGAATCCCTTTGCTTGTTAAACTCGGATATTCGAACAATGTGCACCTTTGATTAATAATTGCTATGGGAGCAGACTTCTTATATCAACCGGAGGTTCTTCATTCTCTGCCTGACCTTTATCTTTCCCTCCGATAGCGAGCCCTGCAACTTTATAAAAATTATATCCGTGATATTTACCTTCACCGGAGATAAGTAAATCTTCTTTCTCGTATACAAGATTCTGCCTTTTATACTCGCTCATTTCAAAATCAGGAGTAAGCTGAATTGCATAAGTCGGGCATGCTTCCTCACAAAATCCGCAGAATATGCAGCGGGAGAAATTTATCCTGAAAAATTCAGGGTATCTTCGACCCGTTTGATCTTCCGTCGCCTGAAGCGCTATACAGTCGACCGGACAGGCCGCAGCGCATAAATAGCACGCAACGCATCTTTCACCGCCGTCCGGATCGCGGGTTAAAACAATTCTTCCGCGGTATCTCGGATGAAGCTTAGGCTTTTCCTCGGGATACTGAATAGTTTCCCTTTTATGGAACATGTGAAGAAATGCAATCCAAAGGCTTCTTAGTGAACTGAACATTTTTTATTGTTTATTTTTCAAATTTTAAAACAGAATAATCAAAAGAATTACTGTTTAAAATAGAGCACAACTGCTCCGGTTATCAATAAATTTAATAATGAAAGAGGTAGCAAAAACTTCCATCCATATTCCATTAATTGATCGTAACGCGGCCGCGGCAGACCTGCTCTAAGCAAAACAAAGAATAAAATAAAGACAAAAGTTTTCAAGAAGAACCAGACAACACCCGGGAGAAATGAAGGCCCAAGCCAGCCGCCGAAGAACAGCGTTGTTATTAAAGCAGAAACTAGAGTAACTCCCAGATACTCGCCTACAAAAAACATCCCGAACTTCATACCGGAGTATTCGGAATGAAACCCGGCAATCAATTCGCTTTCAGCTTCAGGAATATCAAACGGCAGCCTGTGTGTTTCTGCGATTCCGGCTATCAGAAAAATAACAAAGCCCAATATTTGAGGAACTACAAACCACATTTTCTGCTGTGCATTTACAATATCTACCAGGCTGAATGAGCCGGTCAGCATGACGACGCCCATTAAAGAAATTCCCATGAATACTTCATAAGTTATCATCTGCGCAGAACCTCTCAGGGCCCCCAGCAGAGAATATTTATTATTTGATGACCATCCGCCCAGCACAATGCTGTAGGCCCCCAGCGAAGACATCCCCAGGAAAAATAGAATTCCGATATTTAAATCTATTACATGTATTCCGGGGGCAAATGGTATTACTGCAAAACTCATCAGCACCGTAATAACTACTATAGCAGGAGCAATGATAAAAACAGTTTTATCGGCAAATGGAGGTATCCAATCTTCCTTAAAAAATATTTTGATCATATCCGCAATACTTTGAAGAAGTCCGAAAGGACCGACCCTGTTTGGTCCGTATCTATCCTGCCATAGAGCCAGCATCCGCCTTTCGACCCATATTAAAAGGGCGGCTACATTGAGCATCACAAATAAAACCCCGGCTACTATTAATAGAGACTGAACTGTTTGGCTCATCATTCCACTTTGTTGATTTTAATCCAAGATGGTGAATCTAAAAAAGGTGAATCAGGCAGACCCGCTGCAATGGCAGCGGTTCCGGCTGCAAGTTCAAATTTTATTTTTACCGGCAGATTAATTTTTTCTTCCGATATAATAACTTCGACTCTGCTTTCTTTTGATAAATTTAATTTCTGCGCATCATCGGGATTTAAAGCTAAATAACATTCAGGCGTAAGTTCAGCAATTCCGGGAGATAAAGCACTCAGCTCATCCGAACCGAAGATGTGGTAAACCGGGAACATAAACCATTGGTCTTCTCTTCTGTCGAACTTTTCAGGTATAATGTTGAAATATTTTCCCGGTATCTCTTTAGGTTCAAAAATTCTTACACCCGGATCGCCTCCGTGCAGCGGTCCGCCTACTTCAATCTGGTATTTATTTATCGATTGTGCGGAGTTCCATCCGGGCGACCAGAAGAACGGAATTATTGACGACGGCGGTTCTCCGCGGTAGCCTTCCATTGTAAATGTCAGCGGTGAATCGGGATCCTCGGGAGGTTTCGGCTCGCTTACATCAATATTAGCATGCATTGCCGTTCTTCCGCTGTACCGGTGCGGTTCCCGCGGAATCTTCTGCTTAGCCATTCTGAATCCCGGAGGAGGAGCAATTTCTGTTATTCCGCTGAGAATAGGCATTTCGTCTGCCAGGGCATTTGTAAAATCTGATAAATTATCCCATTGCTTGCCATTTTGATTTTGCATGTGGGTATTAATATTTTTTAACCATCTCCAGCTTTCCTGAATTTCTCCTGTCGGCACAAAAACTTGGTAAAAACGCTGGGCACGCCCTTCATGATTAATTAAAGTTCCGTCTGATTCCGCAAAAGTTCCGGCAGGCAGCACAAAATCTGCTTTAACCGTTGTGCGGTTTTCAGTATGGTCAATTACAACAACATTACTGAATTTTTTTAAGAAACCGTCTGCAGTATTTTTCCCGGCTTTCCTATAAAGATCATTTTCCAGGATAATCACTGTTTCGTAGTTTTCATTATCCTGCTTCTCATTGAAAGTTCCAAAATGTTCTCCGCTCATTAATGCCAGGCCGATACTGTTTGCTTCCGGTACTACAAAAGAAATCTCCGCTTTGAGATTCTTTGAATTAAGAGCCAATGCAATATTAGCCGCAGATTTTATAGCCGATTCGGATAAAAGACTGGTTCCGGAAATTATTAATGGATGTTCGGCATTTAAAAGTATAGAAGAAATATTTTTTGCAAATGAAGATGCATCCTCAGATATTTCAGAATCGGCCGGTGCATCGCTGCTGATAAAATTTGCAACCGTATAAGCTGCCTTAGAAATTTCATCCGGTGTGCCATGATATACGTCTGCGGCAATATCATCAAGCTTTGTAGAATGGCATGAAAGAATATAAACCGGATTTTTTGCATCCTGTGCGAGTTCTCTTACGGCAGCATCATTCCATTCAGGAATATTCACTTTTTCCCCCAATTTCCCGCGGACATTCTTTGCGGCCTGCCTTACTGCAAGTGCAAGCATGGGAGCGGTATTGGTAAGATCTTCGCCGATAATTAAAACCGCATCGGCTTTTTCTATTTCTTTTTGTGAAGGCGTTCTTACAGGAAAATTCTGCAAAATGTCAATAACGGTTTTCATCATTTTAAATTCGTTTTCAGAAACTCCGTGATAGAAATTTTCTGCACCTACAAGTTTCATTAAAGCATAGTTTGATTCGAGGGATGCTCTCGGCGATCCAACACCTATAACCTTCTTTTTAGAAATGATTTCTTTTAAAGATGCTGAAATTGAATCCTTATTAGTTTCCTGCAAATTTCCGTTCTGCCTATTGCGCATCAACGTGTGTTTAATTCTCTTCCGGTGATTAACATATTCGTAGCCGAATCTTCCCCGATCGCAGATAAAATATCCGTTTACTTTTCCGTTATACCGGCTTAGGATTCTTCTAAGTTTTCCGTATCGTTCTGCGGCAATTATATTGCATCCAAGGCTACATTGATTGCAGATGCTCGGAGCATTTGTCAGATCCCATTTCCTTGTGTAGTTCTTCTTAAGAGTTTTATCTGTGAAAACACCTGTTGGACAAACTTCAATAAGGTTACCGCTGAATTCATTTTCAAGAATTCCCTCTTCATGCCTTCCGAAATAAACATGATTGTGCGCCGCAAATACAGTTAAATCTTTTCCGTCAGCATAGTCTCTGTAGTACCTGACACACCTGTAGCATTGTATGCACCGGTTCATTTCATGATTAATAAAAGGACCCAGGTACTGGTTTTTATATGTGCGTTTTTTAAACTTGTATCTTCTATGCGAATGCCCGGTCATTACAGTCATATCCTGCAGGTGGCATTCACCGCCTTCGTCGCAAACCGGGCAGTCGTGAGGATGATTAGTCATCAGCCACTCGATTACATTTTTTCTGAATTTTTGAGCTTCACTATCCTTTAAGGAAATTCTCATATTTTCCTGAACCGGCTCCATACAGGCCATTACCAATCTTCCTTCGGTATCTTTTTCATCATGGTACCTGGTAACTGCACACTGGCGGCATGCACCAACTGATCCAAGCTCGGGATGCCAGCAGAAATACGGCAGATCCAATCCTATAGAAAGGCAGATTTCCAAAAGATTTTTTTTCGGATTCACATCGTAAGTTTTGCCGTCGATAATAATTTTAGTCAATTAATGCCTCCATGGACAGCCTCTCTGGGTGATGTGTCTTTTAAAATCGTCCATAAAATATTTTAAAGCACTTTGAAGCGGTTCCATCGCACCGGGGGCAAGTGCACAAAAGGTATTCCCCGGGCCTAAATATTTTGTATGGAATAAGAGCAGATCGATATCTTCCAGCGTTCCGTCGCCGCTATCAATTGTTCTCAAAATTTTTTCAACCCATGGCAGCCCTTCTCTGCACGGCGTGCACCATCCGCATGATTCCTGGGCAAAAAAGCGTTCCATGTTATGAACGAAACCCACCGGACATGTTTTATCATCCAGTACGATCATTGTACCTGTTCCCAGCCTGCTGCCGGCTTTCATAAGATTTGTAAAATCCATTTTTACATCGAGATGTTCCTCTACAAGGAAATCAGTTGACGCACCTCCGGGAAGAACGCCCTTGAATTTCACTCCATCCATCATTCCCCCTGCATGCTCTTCTAAAATTTCACGTATAGTAGTTCCCATCGGAAGCTCCCATGCACCCGGTTTTTTTACTTTCCCGCTCACACCGTATAACTTAGTTCCCCCATCATCCGTGCGGCTCAAGTTTTTAAACCAAACCGGGCCATTGTTAATAATATGCGGTACATTGCAGAGTGTTTCCACATTATTGACAATTGTAGGTTTACCGAAAAGGCCGCTTACCTGCGGAAACGGCGGTTTAGCTCTTGGAATTGCTCTTTTCCCTTCAAGTGAATTTAGGAGTCCGGTTTCTTCACCGCACATATATCTTCCGACACTGGTATGAATATGTAGATCAAAAGTGAACCCGGATCCAAGAATATTTTTTCCAAGATAGCCTGCATTAAATGCCTCGCTTAAAGCTTTCCTAAGAATTTCGGCAGCTTCTGTATATTCTCCTCTAATAAAAATATATCCTGTTGATGCCTGCATTGCATATGCGCTGACAATCATTCCTTCGATTAATAAGTGAGGGTCGCCTTCAAGCAGAATCCTGTCCTTAAATGTTCCCGGTTCCATTTCATCTGCATTTGCCACCAAATATTTCTGCTTGATGTCCCCGTTCATCGGCACAAAGCTCCACTTCATTCCGGTATTGAATCCTGCGCCTCCTCTTCCTTTTAAATTAGAATCCTGAACAATCTTTGTTACTTCCTTAGGCTGGAATTCCTTTAAACATTTTTTCACAGATTGATATCCGCCTGCACGTTCGTATTCTTTTAAATCCAGGGGCGGCTGGCCGGGACGTATATTTTTTGTTAAAGGTCTTTCCATTAGTTATTTATATTTTTCCAGAATATTGTCTAAGGTTTCGGTTTTTAAATCCCTGTGCAGATCGTTATCGATCATTAAGGCCGGGGCATGATCGCATGTACCTAAACACGGTACGGGCAGAAGTGTGAAACGGCCATCGCTTGTGGTTTGTCCAAAAGAAATACCGAGTTTATTCTTAAAGTGATCTAAAATTTTTTCATACCCCATCACCCAGCAGCTGACGCTGTCGCAAAGAAGGATTATATGCTTCCCCACCGGTTTTCTGTAAATTAAATTATAGAAAGTGGCAACGCTGTCGACTTCATGAGGAGTCATTTCAAGAATTTCCGCAATGTCTTTCACTCCTTCGTCCGAAACCCATCTGCGGTGTTTCTGAACGACCTTAAGAGCTTCAATACATGCTGCCTGTTTGTAAGGATATTCTTTTAAGTGTTCTTCTATTTCTGTTTTTTCCTGATCGCTGAGCATTTGTTTAATCTATTTTATGTTTAAGCGAAGCTTCGCTTCGCTCTACAAAACTTATCTGTCAATATCCGCTAATACAAAATCGATGCTTCCCAGTATAGACAGCAGATCTGCTACAGTATGCCCTCTGCTGATATACGGAACCATTTGCGTATGAGGGAAAGATGGAGTTCTTATGCGTACCCGGTACGGAGAAGTATTCCCATCACTTATCAAATAATATCCGTTGTTCCCTTTTGTTGCCTCAATTCCTACAAGCGCTTCACCCGGAGGAATGACAGGGCCCCAACTGACATTTAAAAAATGAGTAATAAGAGTTTCAATATCCTTCATTGTTTTTGCCTTCTCGGGAGGAGTTGCCAGCGGATGTTTGGATTTATACGGCCCCTCAGGCATGTTCTTAATGCATTGTTCTATAATCCTTAAACTTTGTCTCATTTCTTCGATACGAACTTTTGCCCGGTCATAACAGTCCCCGTTTTGTGCTGTCGGAATTTCAAATTCAAATTGATCGTAAGCCGAATAAGGAGTTTTTTTCCTGAAGTCCCAATCGAATCCGCATGCTCTTAAACCCGGACCAGTCACTCCCCACTCAATTGCTTCATCCAGAGTATAGCTGCCTATACCTACAGTACGTGCTTTGAAAATCCTATTTTTCATTACTAGATTATCGTATTCGTTTAAGCGTTCGGGAAAGTAGTTTATAAAGTTTTGTACTAGGGTTTCCCAGCCTTTCGGCAGGTCATCTGCAACTCCGCCAATGCGGAACCAGCTTGGATGCATTCTCCCCCCGGTTATTGCTTCGATAACATCGAATACTCTTTCACGGTCGCTGAACATGTAAAATACCGGAGAGAGCTGGCCAATGTCCTGTGCAAATGTTCCGTACCAAACAAGGTGACTGGAAATTCTAAAAAACTCGCACAGCATGATTCGGATTACTTTTGCCCTGTCAGGGACTTCTATCCCGGCTAATTTTTCTACGCTGAGCAGATAAGGTAGATTATTTACAACTCCGGCAAGATAGTCAACTCTGTCTGTGTAAGGAATGTATGTATGCCACGACTGCCTTTCCCCCATTTTCTCTGCACCCCTGTGGTGATATCCTATATCGGGGACAATATCCAGAATCTCCTCTCCATCGAGCTGAAGTATAAATCGGAAAACCCCATGCGTACCCGGATGCTGGGGACCAAGATTTAAAAAGATAAATTCACTCTCTTCGCTTTTTCTTTTCAACCCCCATTCCTCGGGTTTAAATTCCAGAGCAGCCTGTTCTTTATCCCATTTATCATCAGGCATTTGAAAAGGGCCCATCTCGGTTGCACGTGCCGGATGTTCCTTCCTTAGCGGATATCCGTTCCAGGTCGGAGGCATTAAAATTCTTCTTAGATGGGGATGATTTTCAAACTCGACGCCGAACATGTCGTATACTTCACGTTCATACCAATTAGCATTGTACCATAAACCGGTTATGCTGGGTAATGATGGGGAACTTTCTTTTAATGCAGCCTTAATTCTTAAATATTCATTTCTCCCGAACGAAAAAAGATGATAGACTACCGTAAAGTCGCTTTCAGGCTGAATTGTTTTATCTGCTCTTGAGCGTTCATCAATTGCGGTGATATCGTACAGCATCTTATAAGGATTGGAAATATTTTTCTTGCAGAAACTTAGAATACTCTCAATCTTTTCTTTCGGCACCCAGACTGTAGGGATGCCGTCGGCTGCCGCATGAATGAATATTTGAGATTCACCGAATTTTGATTTTATTTCATCAAGTATATTTGAGGACATTTGATAATCAAAAAATTAGCAGTAACTCAATAATTGGAGGTTAATCCGTTAATTACGAAACTTGATCATCATATTTCATTAGTGGGTCTTAGTCTGGTTACTTTTTGTCTTTCATTCCGTTTAATATCCTTAATTGAAACAGGCTCAGGTTTTATAACTCCCTGGGGACCTATTACCCAACTCAAAGGCCTCTTTTCTTTTCCCACTGAATCGGCCAGCATAAGCAGTCCTTCCATAAAGGCATCCGGCCTGGGAGGACACCCTGGGATGTAAACGTCTACGGGCATAAACTTATCAATTCCCTGGACGACCGAATAAATATCGTACATCCCGCCTGAATTAGCGCATGACCCCATTGAGATCACCCACCTTGGTTCCATCATTTGCTGATACAGTCTCTTAATAATCGGGGCCATTTTTATAAAAACGGTACCTGCAATTATCATTAAATCTGCTTCCCTTGGCGTACCGCGGATTACTTCGGCACCGAACCTGGATATATCATATTTACTTGTAAGGCTTGTTGCCATCTCAACATAGCAGCAGGACAATCCGAAGTTAAATGGCCATATTGAATTTTTTCTTCCCCATGCAAGCAGATCCTGAAGCGTGCTTAAAACAATGCTCTGCTGAACCGCTTCTTCAAAAGAGCCTGTTCCTTTAACGGTTCCGGCAGGATTATCAGTTTTGCTAGTCCACCATTTCATGAATTTCTGTCGGTAATAGATTAAAATTTCTTAATTGAAATAAGGTTAATTTGTACTTGCATCAATTGTATAATTATTTCTTGCCTTTAAAATCTTCTTTCCGCTTAAGCCGAAATCAAGTGCACCTATCCGCCACTCATAAACAAGAACGACTAAAAGAATTAAAATAAATACTGCTGCGGTTATATATCCTTCCCAGCCTAGTTCGTTAAAAGCAACCGACCAGGCAATTAAGAAAGCAGCTTCCAGATCGAAGATTACAAAAAACATTGCAACAAGGTAAAAATGAGCTGAAAATCTAACCCTTGCGCTCCCGGTAATTCTCATTCCCGATTCAAATTGTTCACCGGTTACTTTTTCTTTATGGCGCTGTCCTAGCAAGTATGATAAGCCGATCATGACCGCAACTAAAAGAATTACAGCCAATCCGTAGACTAGTAACGGCCAAATTAATTGATTATCCGGTGACGTATTCACACAGGCTCCTCTTTGAAAAAAGGACTATAATCGGTTTTGTTTAAATGGATTAAGGAGAGCAAAATCTTTAAAATTTCTTCTCATTTAAGAATAGTATGATAAAGAAAAATTACCTGCTTAAACGTGATTTAAAATAAAGCAGCATACAACTACGGCTGCATCTTTAATAACAAGAGCAGTCTTGTAAAAACAATATTTTAAACAGCTGTCTGTTTGCCTAAACTGAAACAGACAGCTAATAACCTAAAGAGTTGCGATAAGGTAAATTGAAACAGTTATTGAAATAATCCGAAAAATTGTAAAGTAGCAGCCTGGTTCCATTTTCTTGATCATAAGCAGCCTCTTTTTTGGTTAATGAAATTAAAGTTATTAGAGCAGCTTAAAAATTCAGTTCAGGATTTTATAAAATAGAATCTTGCTTTTTCGGATTATTAAATTAAAATAAAACTCAATTAAAATACGAATTTAGATATTAATTTTTTAAAATAAGCAGGGGAAAATTAAAAGAGATTTTGAAAAATGGCAAAGGTCACTAGACGATGTTTATTTTAAATTCGGAAGGATTTACTCAAAGAGATCTGAGGATCGTCTCAAGCTGCTCTTCATTCTCCACAATTACGGCACGTGCTTTACTTCCGTCATTTGGACCGACGATCCCTGCTTCTTCAAGCTGGTCAACTATCCTGGCTGCTCTCGAATATCCCAACTTCAATCTTCTCTGCAGCAGTGAGACCGAACCCTGCTGATGCCGGACTATTACTCTGGCTGCATCTTCAAACATCGGATCGAGATCGGATAAAAAGCCTCCTCTGGATTCTTTTTTCTTTTCATAAATTGACGGGAGAAAAAAAGGTTTTGAATATGCAGGTTGTGTGTAGATGTAATTGGTTAATTTTTCTACTTCTTCTGTTGATATAAATGCATTCTGAATGCGCGTAGGTTTCGGTGAGCCGGTCGGAAGGAAAAGCATATCTCCTTTACCAAGAAGCGCCTCCGCCCCGTTCATATCAAGAATGGTTCTTGAGTCAATTTTAGTTGCAACCTGGTAAGCAATCCTGGAGCTGAAATTTGCTTTTATAACACCGGTAATAACATTAACTGAAGGTCTTTGAGTGGCAAGCACAAGATGAATTCCGACTGCCCTGGCAAGCTGTGCTAGCCGTGCAATCGGTTCTTCCACATCCTTCCCGGCGGTTATCATTAAATCCGCAAGCTCATCAATTATAATAATAAGGTACGGGATCGGATGGTGCTTAACTTCTTCCGTATCCTTCGGTTTTTTTGAAGAATCGTTCACTTTCTTATTATAATCAACAATGTTCCTCACTCCGGCCTTGGCAAGCTTATCGTACCGTTTCTCCATTTCAAACTCAACTGATTTCAATAATAAAACTGCATTCTGCGGAGCCGTAATAATTTCTTCATCAAGGTCAGGTGAAACTGCCAGATAATGTCTTCGTAATTTATTATAGAAAGAGAGTTCAATCTTTTTCGGATCAATCATTATTAATTTTACTTCGGAAGGATGTTTTGAATAAAGAAGGCTTGCAATAATCATGTTTATTCCGACACTTTTTCCGGAACCGGTTGAGCCGGCAATCAGAAGATGCGGCATCTTGGAAAGATCGGCAGTATAGACATCTCCGTTTATTGTTTTTCCGAATGCAACCGGGAGTTCAAATTTTGATTCCGAAATTTTTCCCAGTACCGATCTTGCATTTACAATTGACGCTTCGGCATTGGGTATTTCTACTCCGATTGCGCTTTTACCCGGAATTGGTGCAATAATTCTAATTCCCCTTGCCGCCAATGCCAGTGCAATATCATGTTCAAGACTAACGATCCGGCTTATTTTAACTCCAGGAGCCGGAACTATTTCATATAAAGTAACCACCGGTCCCGGAGTTACTGTAATGTCCTGGATTTCTATATCGAATAATTTAAGCTTCTCGGTAAGCAGTTCCGCATTTCTCTTGAGCTCCTCTTCCGCAACTTTAAAATCTTCCTCTGGAATAGGTTCCAATAAATCTAAGCTGGGGAATTTATAATTAAGTTTTTCTTCCCATTGGTTTGGAAGACCGCTTTCAAACTCTCTTTCCGAATCCCTTTCCGGAATTTCACCGGTTTTTTCCAGGTCAACTTTTTTCTCTTCTTCTTTTTGTATCGGATTTGGTTCCTGGTGTAGCGGCAGATCATTTTTCCTTACGATTCTTATCGTAGTTTCTTCCATTGATGGTTCTCCGGTATTCTCTTCATCTTCATAATCCTTATCTGCTGTTTCCCTTAATCCCTCCGATTCCAACCGGGATTTTGAACGAGGTTTTTTCTTCTCTGCAGAAAGCTTTTTAATCTTCTCCAGATTGCTGACAGGTACTATCTCCCCTTCCTTATTAACAGAGGTTCCGGAACGGGTAAAAATTCTTTTAAAGAAAGAAAAAATATTTTCAATTTTTATATCAAATATTACAACAAGGAAAATCAAGGCTGCAGCGGATAGAAAAATAATGCTTCCGGCTCCACCTAAAAGCCGTTTTAAAGCTTCACCTAAATATTCCCCTATACTGCCTGAAAGTTCATACTGGCTTCTCAGGATACCGCTGTAATTTCTTAGAACACCAAAGAATGCGGCAAGGATTAATCCGATCAGGAGGAAAGAATTTGATGCATAAATTAAAGTTCTGAATCTGAATTTCTTAAAAAAGTAAATTCCGATGCAGAAAAGGACAATGGGGATTACAATTGAAAAATATCCCAGCGTTCGTTTAATAAAAAAGTGAGAAATGTAAGCACCGAAAATTCCAAGCCAGTTCCTTGTGGAATCGGCTTTCCTCAGCATTTCGTTATCCGATCCGAAGACACTGAGGAAGTCGGTTAAATTGGCTTCGTCGAATCTTGAATACGAAACGATGCTTAGGAAGATCAAAACCGCAAGAACCATAAGGAGTAAGCCGAGAATTCTCTTTTTCTTTGCAACCGGGGTATGGCTGTCCGTAGAGGCGTGATTCTGTGAATTGCGGTTTACTTTTTTCTTTTTTCTAAGGGACATGTTTTTTTGTAGAGAGTTAACTGGCGGCTATTTCCGCTCCGCTTTGCGGTACAAGCTTTTCATAAAGCTTGATAGCATTTCCTGTAAAATAAGGTATAATGTGAGAATAGTTTAACTTACTGCAGAATTTAAGATCGTCCTCAAATCCATTTTCAATTAATAGTTTCCCATGATCGCTTTCTTTAAGCATTTTTAAAATATTTTTCCCAAATACCTTATTCATTGCCATGCTGCCGCGAGCAGAGTCGGTTAGTTCCAGGTCTTCTCTAAGCTTTTCCAGTTCAGATATAAGCTTGCCGGCGCATACTGTATCCTCCAGAGAAAATGTATTTGCTTTTCCCGCACAAAGTATCTCAAAGTCTTTGTTTAATTCATTTAAATGATTAACAATTGCGGCAAGGTTAAGAAAAGAGCAGACAAATAAATTTTCGGAAAACTTTGCTTTGACTATCGCCTTAGAGCCGTTTGTTGTGTAAAGAATTATTGTTTTCCCTGCAACAACATCGCGGACATATTCCAGGGGTGAGTTCCCTAATGCAAATCCTTCTACTTTCCTGGTATTTCTTTCACCACCGACTAAAGTTTGTCCGCCGAACATTCCCCCCGAAACCTTCACAGCGAACTCGACGGTTGTTACCGGGATTATCTCTTTTGCATCGTTTTGAATAGCATTCACAACCGTACTCGAAGCTCTAAGTATGTCGATTACTACAGTTGTTTTTTTAGTAAAATATAATTCATCGGCATTATTATGGTTAAAAAGCACATTGATCTTCATAATTACATACTCAAGATTAAATCGTTGTTCACTAATTTATTAAAATTTTCTTTCTGTTTTCAGTTATTAATTCCTCTTATAAAGGGAATTTTCACAATTTCAGCAGGAATTTCCTTACCTCTTATATTAAAATTAACTTTTGTACCTGCTGAGGAATACCCCTGCTCTATATATCCAAGTGCAATCGGCTTTTCTAAAGTAGGACTGACTGTACCGCTCGTTATCATTCCGATTTTTTTGCCGTTCAGAGTTATATCGTAACTATGTCTTGGGAATGCTTTTTCTTCGGCTTTCATTCCAGCCAATTTTCTTTTAAAACCGCTAGATTTAAATTTCAGTAAAGATTCTTTCCCGATGAAATCCGGTTTATTCAACTTTGTAATCCATCCTAAACCTGCTTCAAGGGGATTAGTTGTTTTGTCGATATCGTTTCCGTAAAGGCAGTATCCCATTTCAAGTCTTAAAGAATCTCTTGCAGCCAATCCTACCGGCAGAATATTAAATTTTTTGCCTGCTTCCAAAATTAGATTCCAGATTCTCTCGGCTGCCGTTTCATTGCCTTTAAAGTAAAGTTCAAAACCTAGTTCGCCGGTATAACCTGTTCTGGAAACAATCATTTCAATTCCGCCGATGGTCAGTCTGCCGAAATGATAATATTCAAAGTCTACAGATCCTCCGGAAATTTCACAGATAATTTCTTTTGAATTCGGACCTTGTACTGCCAGCAGAGAAAATTCATCGCTTTGGTTTTCAATAACTGCATTAAATTTATTATTTCCTTTCATCCATTCATAATCTTTTTCAATATTGGAGGCATTGACTACGAGCATATACTCGTTATCCGATATTTTATATACAAGGAGATCGTCAACAATTCCTCCGTCATTGTAGCACATTGCCGAATACTGAACTCTTCCCGGAAATAATTTAGAGGCGTCATTTACAGTTATATGCTGAACAAAATCTAACGCTCTATCTCCCTTTATAAAAATTTCTCCCATGTGAGAGACATCGAATACTCCGGCTGAGCTGCGCACAGCTTTATGTTCGGCAATAATTGATGAATATTGAATAGGCATTAAGTAGCCGGCGAACTCAACTATTTTTGCATTAAGTTTTTCATGAACCGGATAAAATTTAGTTTTTTTCATTTTTACTATTTATAATCCTCGGTAATTTCTTTATTGTTCCTTTTGGAATATGCCTTGAACTGGCCAAGCGGAACACTTGGATCTTCTTCAAGCTTTATTTTGATTAAATATTTGAACTGAAATTTCGTAATAGTTTTTATCTTTCCTTCCCTAAGCTTTTCGGCAAACGCTGGATGGCACCGGATAATAATTGATTTTTCTTTCGAGTTTCTTCTGAATTTTTTAAGCCATTCCTCAAAATCATAAATCTGGTGAGAATGTTTTGTAAGGAGCCCGGTTCCCAGGCAGTAAGGGCAGACTTCCTTCATTGCCTGCATTATGTTTTGCCTTATCCTCTGTCTAGTTATTTGAACAAGTCCGAAATCTGACATGGGCAGAACAGAAACTTTTGCTCTGTCTTTTCTGAATTCTTTTCTCAATTCGTCGTATACTTTTTTCCTGTTCCTTTCTTCTTCAAGGTCTATAAAATCTACTACTATAATTCCACCGATGTCTCTCAATCTCATCTGCCTTGCTATCTCCCTGGAGGCTTCGAGATCCGTTCTAAGAGAATTAAGTTCCTGCTCTTTGCTTTTTGCATACCTGCCGCTGTTTACATCGATAACAACCATTGCTTCTGTATGTTCAATTATCAAATATCCGCCGCTGAATAACGGTACTTTCCTTCCCATCAATGTTTTTATCTGTTCTTCAATTTTAAATGCATCGAATATCGATGTGCCGGAGCGGAAAAGCTCTACTTTGTCGACTAGTTCGGGATGGATAATCTGCACATAACTTTTAATTTGTTTAAAAACTTTTCTTGAGTCGACAAAGACTTTGGAAACATCGGGAGTAAAAAGATCACGTATTACGCTTGACGTAGTATTTAAATCCTGATAAATAAGCGAAGGCGGTTTTTCAGTTTTTATAGTTGCCTGAATTTCTTCCCAGGTTTTAATGAGATTATTCATATCATCTTTTAAAGCCTCTTCGGTCTGATTCCTGGCAACTGTCCTAATTATTAAGCCGTAATTTTTTGGTAAAATGCTTCGGGCAATATGTCTTAAGCGTTTTCTTTCCCTGAAATCTGATATTTTTTTTGAAACGCCGATTTTCCCGTCAAAAGGAAGAAGAACGCAGAATCTTCCAGGCAGTGAAATTGAGGAACTTACCCGGACTCCTTTGTTATTTACAGGCTCTTTTGTTATTTGGACAAGAATTTCCTGGTCCTTTTTCAATCTGTAAATTATCGGATTTTCAATTTCAGGCTTGGCTGTTTTTAAAAGCTGGTCCTGTCTTTCAGGATTTTGATCATGGCCTGCAGCAGGATGAGCCGCTGATGACGGATTAGTTTCCGGTGTCGAGGTTTCTTCTTCCTCGGAATCATCATCCACGTCGGAGTCTTCATCCCCTATCATTTCCTGAAGCTGCTGGGTAGATTCCCCGATGTCTGAAAAATGAAGGAATGCATCATGCTTCATTCCTATGTCGATAAAAGCTGCTTTAATACCGGGAAGCACTCTGGCTACTTTTCCCAGATATATGTCTCCGACCATCCTCCTGTTTTCAGGATAGTCCACAAAGAAGTCTACTAAATTTCCATCTTCTGTAATGGCGACGCGTGTCTGCGTAGTAGATGCGTTGATAATAATTTCTTTTGTCATAAAGGAAAAACTTTTTTGTTGAAATAAACAATTCCGTTGATAAAATCTTTAGGAGAGAATTTTTATGGAAGCAATCCACATGGTAATTGCTGTGGCAGAAATAAAAATTTAAATAAAGTAAAATGAAAAAATTTAACTGTGCTGCTGACATATTAATTTTCCGGCCGGGAAGCCTTTTGCAGAAGCACCCGGCTTAAAATAAAATTAGAAATTTTTAAGTTAAACTGGTTAAAGCAGAATTATTTCAGATAACGGGCTTTTTTCCCGCACCGTCTTCTTTTAACAATTCTTTTCTGCTTAACGAAAATTTACCGTTTTCAATCTTTATCAGTTTAACAGTTACTTTGTCTCCTTCTTTAAAGTAATCGGTAACTTTATTAACCCGTTTATTATCGATCTGGGATATATGAAGAAGGCCTTCTTTCCCTGGAAGGATTTCGACAAATGCACCGAAGTCCATTATTTTTGTTATAACACCGTCATAAACTTCGCCGACTTCAGGTGTAGCGGTCAGTTTTTTAATATACTCTTTGCAGCGCATTGCATTCTCTTTGTTGGGAGAAGCGATGTTAACTGTTCCGTCATCTTCAATATTGATATCAACTCCGAACAGCCTCTGCATGCCCTGGACGGTTTTTCCGCCGGGGCCAATTATCAATCCAATTTGATCTTGTTCAACCTGCACGGTAATTAATCTCGGGGCATATTCCGATAAATGTTCGCGCGGCATACTTATGGCTTCATTCATAATATTTAGAATATGCATTCTTCCTTCTTTTGCCTGCTTTAACGCGATCTCCATAATTTCAAATGAGATGCCTCTGATTTTAATATCCATCTGAAAGGCAGTAATGCCGTCCTGAGTACCTGCAACTTTAAAATCCATGTCGCCGAGGTGGTCTTCATTTCCTAAAATGTCGGAAAGTACCGCAAACTTGTCTTCCTCCTTTACCAGTCCCATTGCTATACCCGCAACAGGTTTTCTTACCGGTACTCCGCCGTCCATCAGAGCAAGGGAGCCGGAGCATACGCTTGCCATTGAAGATGAACCGTTAGATTCGAGTATATCAGATATTACTCTTACGGTGTACGGGAATTGATCTTCCGGAGGGAAAACAATTTTTAAAGCTCTTTCAGCCAGGTTTCCGTGCCCAATTTCCCTTCTTCCGACACCCGTTAATTTACCGGTTTCTCCTACGCTGAAAGGAGGGAAATTATAATGGAGCATAAATTTTTTAGCATAATCGGAAGTAAGACCTTCGATCATCTGCTCGTCATTTTTAGTACCTAATGTTAAGGTTGCCAGACTTTGGGTTTCTCCTCTTGTAAAGAGAGATGACCCATGCGTCCGGGGAAGAATTCCAATTTCTATTGAAATAGGCCTGATCTCCTTTGTATTTCTGCCGTCCAGTCTTATTCCCTCGTTCAAGATTCTGTTCCGCATTAACTCTTTTTCGGATTCTTCCAGTATTTCAGTGATTTCTTTTTCTTTTTCGGGGTATTTCACCTTTAAAGATTCAATAACATATTCTCGGAGCTGCTTATTCTTTTCACTTCTTTCCTCCTTTTTGAGGACAGAATAAACTGTCTCCTTCATCTTATCATATGACACGGCAAGAATATCACTTTTAAATTCTTCACTTATTTCTTTTCCGGGTATTTCTCTTTTTGGTTTTCCCGCAGCTTCTTTTAAATCCATCTGTAGCTGAACAATCTTTTTAATTTCCCGGTGAGCAAATTTAAGCGCATCAAGAAGAACTTCTTCACTCACTTCGTTGGCTTCTCCTTCAACCATCATTATAGAATCGGCAGTGCCGCCGACTACGAGTTCAAGATCGCCTTCGCTGATCTGTGCAATAGTAGGATTAGCAATAAACTCTCCGTTTACTCTGCTTACCCTGACCTCAGCCATTGGTCCGCCGAAGGGAATATCGGATATAGTTAATGCGGCAGATGCTCCAACCGCACCCAGGACATCAGCATCATTTTCTCCGTCGTGAGACAATACCAATGCAATTACCTGGGTTTCATTTTTGAACTCCTTCGGGAAAAGCGGACGTATGGGCCTGTCTATCAGCCTGGCGCTTAAAATTTCTTTTTCAGTAGGGCGGCCTTCCCGTTTTATATAACCGCCGGGGAATTTGCCGGCTGCCGATGTTTTTTCCCTGTATTCAACCTGCAGCGGGAAAAAATCCTGATCCTCTACCGCTTCATCGGAAGCTACCGCAGTAACAAGAATCATTGTATCGGCATACCTAACCATTACAGCACCGTTTGCCTGCTTCGCATACCTCCCTGTTTCTATTGAAAAAATTTTTCCCCCGATTTCGACTTCTTTTTTTGCTATCATAATTTAAAATACCTTACTTCCTAATATTCAATTCTTTAATTATTGTTCTATATCTCTGGATATCTTTTTTCATCAGATAATCCAAAAGCCTTCTTCTTTTACCTACCATCATCATTAATCCTCTTCTGGAATGATGATCTTTTTTGTGGGTGTTGAAATGAGATGTCAGATCATTTATTCTTGAGGTTAATAATGCGATCTGAACTTCAGCTTTTCCGGAATCCTTTTCACTGGTTCCGAATTTTTTGATAATTTCATGTTTTTTCTCTTTATCCATTTTTTGATCCTTTTTTATTTATACAATGTAACCCCAGAATGAACCGGAGTTAATTAATTAAAATTTCACCTGAGCAGCAGAATTGATTCTGCTGAAAATTTCAAATCCCGTTTCTTTATCTTTTTTCATCTGGCTGACGAGTTCATCGGCCGTGTTAAATTTCTCCTCGCCTCTTATCCGTTCAACCAAATTTACGGTAATTTTTCCTCCGTAAATATCACGGTCAAAATCAAATATGTAGGCTTCCGGAATAATTTCGCCTGAATCGTAAAAAGTCGGTCTTCTGCCTATACTTAACAATCCATAGAATTTTTCTTTACCCAATACTGCTTCGATTGCGTAAATTCCCAATGAAGGCAGAAGTTTCTCGTTTTCAATTTTAATGTTAGCAGTAGGGAATCCAAGTTTTCTTCCTCTTTTATCGCCGATTACTACGGTACCGCTTAAGGAATAGTAGCGTCCGAGGAAGGAGTTTGCCGTTTCAACATTTCCGTCCGCCAAAGCTTTTCTAATCTTTGAGCTGTTAACAGTTTCGCCGTTAATTTTGCATTCACCGATTTCGGAAACCGTAAAATCATGTTTCTCTCCGAATTTTTTTAATGTATCCTTATTACCGCTTCTTCCTTTGCCGAAATGGTGATCGAAACCGATTACGATTTCTTTTACACCGATCCTGTTTATTATATAATTTAATATGAAATCGTCCGGAGCAATCTGTGAAAACTCTTCCGTAAATTTTATTATCAGTAGGTTTTTAATTCCAAGCGTTTCCAGGATTGAAATTTTTTCTTCGCTGGTTGTCAGTAATTTTACCGAGGCGTCTTTGGAAATAATGCTTCTGGGATGCGGGTAAAAAGTTATTAGAAAATTTCTGCGCTGATTTAATGAAGCCTTTTCAACAACGGTTTTAATGATCTGCTGGTGTCCTATATGAATACCATCAAAAGTTCCGAGGGATAAGATTGTATTTTTATTTAACTCTACTTCAGATATATCGTTATAAATTTTCATATAATGCGTTAATTACAACAGAGCAATAATATATGTTATTTTGAATATTAATTAAATTAGTTCGGATACCTTAAAGAACATAGGATTCAGTTTTTTTGCTGTTCATGCTGCTTGGAAACAGTTTCTTCAGCCTTGGTTAGTTCCTGATGAATTTTTACTTTATTTAAAAATTCCTCCAGCAGGAGGGAATTATCAACAGAATAATCTCCAATTTTTAATCTTCGCAGATTACACAGAATTCCTCCGCATCCCAGTTTTTCACCGAAATCATTGGCAATAGACCTGATATAAGTTCCTTTCGAACAAGTAATTTCAAAATCAATTTCGGGAACAGCAATTCTTTTTATAACAAAATTATAAATAGTTACCTTCCTCGGCTCCCTGTAGATACTTTTTCCGCTTCTTGCAAGACGGTACAGAGTTTTACCGTTAACTTTTAAAGCCGAGTACATCGGCGGAGTTTGAAGAATTTCCCCCGTAAATTCTTCTTTAACCGAGAGTATCTGTTTCTCGGAAATTTCACTAAGGGATTTCCCGGATGTCACCTCCGTTTCAAGATCAAAAGAGGGAGAGGATTTCCCGAGAATTATTGTTCCCGAATAAGTTTTTTCAAGTTCATTGAGCAAAGAGATTTTTTTTGTAAACCGGCCGGTGCAGACAATTAAAAGTCCGGTGGCAAGCGGATCCAAAGTTCCGGCATGACCGGCTTTCACTCCAACTGTTTTCCTTATTTTCTCCACTACTCTGAATGAAGTAAGATTCGGCGGCTTATCTATTAATATTGTTTCGCCGGTTTGAAAATTAATTTTGGAGTAATCAGAAGTTTCTTTTGTTATCATCGTCTTTGTGAATTTTTCTGATCAATCCTTCAATTTTTTCAACGTAGTCCAATGTATCGTCAATGAAAAATTTTAACTCGGGTACAAATTTTATTCTGATGCGCGAGGCTAGTACAGAGCGGATAAAACCGGTGCTTGCCTTAATTTTTTCGAGAGCAAGCTCCCTGTTTTCTCTTTCAAAAACAGAAATATAAATTTTGGCAATTTTTATATCGGGACTTACTTTTACATGCGTTACCGTAATCAAACCGAAGGAATGATCCTGCATTTTATGCAGTAAAATCATGCTGATTTCTTCTCTTATCAGGTTTTCAATTTTATCTATTCTGTACGACATCTCCAAACCTTTCCGCTGTAAAGCACTTAAAGAATATTCAAGCGCAGGTAATTCAGCTCTAAAATCTTTATGCCAGCTTCTTTCTTGTTTCAACAATCTTGTAAGATTCAATTATATCGCCGGGTTTAATATCATTAAAATTTGCTATGTTCAAACCGCATTCATAACCGGCATCCACTTCTCTGACATCATCCTTGAATCTTTTGAGTGATGCTATTTCTCCTTCATGGATAACAATTCCGTCCCGGATTAATCTTAATTTGCTGTTCCTTGTGATTTTTCCTTCCTGTACATAACAGCCTGCAATTGTCCCGAATTTCGGCACTTTGAAGGTGTCTCTGACTTCAAGAGTAGCGGTAATCTCTTCCGAAATAACGGGAGAAAGAAGTCCTTCCAATGCAGATTTCACTTCATTGATAGCATCATAAATAACGTTGTATAAACGAATATCGACTTTCTGAGTTTCGGCTAATTTCCTCGCATTTATATTCGGGCGTACATGGAATCCGATTATTATTGCATCCGAAGCCGATGCAAGGAGTACATCACTCTCCGAAATTCCCCCAACTCCTTTATGAATTACTCTTACAACAACTTCCTGGTTGGATAATTTCATTAAGGAATCGGATAAAGCTTCAACGGAACCGTCCACATCTCCTTTAACAATGAGCGCCAATTCTTTAATTCCGCCGATGCTTATCTGAGCAGCTATTTCATCCAGAGTAATATGATGAATCTGTTTTTGTTCCTGTTCTCTTCTAAGCTGCTGCCGTTTTAAGCTTATCACTCTAGCGTCCCTTTCAGATTCTACTCCAACAAATGTATCCCCGGCCTGAGGAGAACCTTCAAAGCCGATCACCAATGCCGGAGTTGAAGGAGGTGCTTCATTTAATTTATTTCCTCTCTCATCGAACATTGCACGCACTTTGCCGTGATAAATTCCGGCAACAAAAGGATCGCCTATTTTAAGAGTTCCTTTTTGAACAAGTATGGTTCCTGTTATTCCCCTGCCTTTGTCGAGTTCCGATTCAACCACAACTCCGCGCGGAGAACGATTGTAATTTGCTTTGAGATCAAGCAGCTCAGCTTCCAGCAGTATAACTTCCAAAAGATTGTCGATATTTTTTCCCGACTTAGCTGAAATTTCCACGCATTGATTTTTTCCTCCCCATTCCTCCACTAATATATTTCTATCTGCAAGCTGCTGTTTTATTCTGTCAGGATTTGCACCAGGCTTGTCAATTTTATTTATTGCAATTACAATCGGTACTCTTGCAGCCTGGGCGTGATTGATAGCTTCAATTGTCTGAGGCATTACCGCATCATCGGCAGCAATTATAAGAACTACAATATCGGTAAGCTGTGCACCGCGTGCCCTCATTGCAGTAAATGCTTCATGCCCCGGAGTATCGAGAAATGTAATTGATTTTCCGTTTCCCACATCTACTTTATAAGCTCCGATGTGCTGCGTAATTCCGCCTGATTCACCCGCAACGACATTCGTATTCCTTATATAATCCAGAAGAGAAGTTTTACCGTGATCGACATGTCCCATTATTGTAACCACAGGAGGTCTAAACTGCATGGATTCGGGAGGATCAGGGAAATCCTCCAAGGCTTCGGCTGTATACTCTTTCTCAAATTCAACTTCAAATTCGAATTCATCGGCAACCAGTGTAATTGTTTCAACATCAAGCCTTTGATTTATCGATACCATCAAACCGAGCTCTATGCATTTTGAAATTACATCAGCAACGGATACACCCATTAAGTTTGCGAGTTCGTTTACGGCGATGAATTCGGTTACTTTAATTTTATTCTTTTCTAACGATTTTTCGACCAGTTTTCTTTCTTCCTCAGCCTCACGTTCTTTTCTTTTTTTCTTCCGGTGGCTTGCTCTTACGGATGATAAAGAATCATCCATGCTTAGGAGAGTCTTCCTTATTGCTTCTTTTACATCTTTCTGGTCAATCTCGAATCTTTTAACCCTTTTCTTTTTCTTGGTTAACAATAAATCTTCGGTGGTTTCGGTAGCCGGCTTTTTCTTAGCTTTGGGCTTCTTTTTCTTTTTAATTGCATCCCCGGATTTTTCCACTTTATCCTTCAGTTCAAACTGTTCTCCCTCTTTTTCATGCTCCTCAAGATCCATTTTACCAATTACAGTAAGCCCTTTTTTCCTTTCTTTTTCATGAGCGGGAGCAGCTTTTGCGGAAACGGTTTCCTCTATTTTTCCCGGCTGTTCTGCAGAAACCGCCGTTTCGACCAGTTCAGGCTCAGCCGCTTTTTCAATTTCTTCAGCCGGGATTTCGGCCTCTTCCTTTTTCGAAATTTCAATCTCTTTTACTGCCGGTTCAGATTCGGCGGCCCTATATTCTTTAGCTTCTTCCTTCTCTTCCTCTTCTTTTTCGACTCTTTTTTTATGGAATTCAGCAAGCTTTTTATAATGTTTCTCCGCCTTTTCAATATCTTTCTTGAAATGGTTATTGATATCCGTAATCATCTCATCAGAAAGAATAGACATGTGCGATTTTACATCATGTCCTTTCTTCTGGAGGAATTCCAAAATATTTTCGGCAGCAAGATTGTATTCCGATGCCAGTTTATAGACTCTTAATTTTTTTTCTTTGGTTTCGGCCATATATTTTTTGATTATTCTTCTTCTTCAAACTGAGCTTTGATTATTTCAAGTATTTCATTGATCTTTTCTTCATCAATCCCTTCGATTTCTTTAAGCTTTTCGGGTCCTGCCGTTAAAACTTCCAGAGCCGTATCGTAGCGGTGATTGATCAGCAGTTCGTAAATCTCTGTACCAAGTTCTTCTTTAAGATCTATAAGTTCAATATCTTCTTCATATTCTTCAAAAGGTTTTTCTTCTCTTAAAATTTCAACTTCGTAATTTGTCAGCTTCATTGCCAGTCTGATATTCACGCCGTTTCTGCCGACTATAAGAGATACCTGATCACTGTCTGCTGTAACCACTGCCTTTTTTTGAATCTGGTCAACTTCGATATGCTTTAATTTTGCCGGTGAAAGCGATCTCTGAATAAATACTGATGGATCTTCGGAGTAATTAATTACATCTATATTTTCGTTGTTCAATTCTCTTACAATTGCATGAATTCTTACTCCTTTCATTCCTACGCAGGCGCCGACCGCATCTATTCTTTTATCCTGTGATTCAACTGCAATTTTAGCTCTTTCCCCAGGTTCCCTGGCAATTGCTTTAATCTCTATTATTCCGTCATAGATTTCAGGAATTTCAATCTCAAACAATCTTCTTAAAAACATATTATCGCTGCGGGAAATAATGATTAAAGGACCGCTGTTTCCTTTTTTAACTTCTTTTACAATTCCTCTGATCGTTTCACCTTTTTTATAACGCTCATAAGGAATCTGTTCATGACGCGGAAGAATTAATTCATTCTTATTATGATTTACAAGTATATCGTTCTTTCTAATCTGGTAAATATCTCCCACAACTATTTCCCCAAGAAGCTCCTTATACTCATTAAAAACTATATCCTTTTCTATCTCGCGTATCTTCTGGTTTAAGTTCTGCCTTGCAAGTGTTATTAATCTTCTGCCGAAAGAAGCAAGATCAAGTTTTTCTACAAAGTCATCGCCGATATCGAGCTCATCTTCATTTCCTTTTTTATTGACTTCCTTAATGCCTATCTCGGTATTCGGATTTTTTACTTCATCCACTATCTGTCTTTCCAGGAAAATTTCGATATCACCGCGGTCCATATTAACAACCACATCATATTTAGCATCCTCGCCGAATTTTTTTCTTACGAGCATGCCGAAGATGTCCTCAATAATTCCGCCGAGGACGTCTTTGTCAATCCCTTTTTCCCTTACCATTTGCGCAAATGATTCGCTTATATCGAAATTCATTTTCTTTTCTTCCTCCGTTAAGAAAAACTAATTAATACTTTTGCTTTAATTATGCTGCCGAATTTAATCAGTATCTCCTCTTTTTTTCCTGTAAGAAAGAGGAGTTCATCATTATTGATGCTTAATAATTTTCCGGTAATCAGCAGGGTCTGTTCATTCTGCAGAAAACCGATCTCGAATCTTCTTCCAATATGCTTCGGGAATTGTTTTAAAAACTTCAGGGGTCTGTCAACACCGGGAGTGGAAACATCTAGCCTAAAATTGGAGGTAAACTCCGGAATTTTATTTATCTCCGAAATAATATCCCTGCTGATTTGCGCACAATTATCCGCTGAAACATTACCTTCACCATCAACAAAAACCTCAATTACTCTATTCTTTTCATTTCCTCGAAAGATGAGATCAACTAGGAAAAACCCATATTTTGCCGCTGATTCCTGTGCAATATTTGATATATTTTTTTCAACCGGGTTCATATAAACAAAAATCGCCCTTAAAAGGGCGCTCTAACAGCGGTAAACATAATATAATTTTAACCAATAAGCAAGGAAACAGGGAGTATACAGCCGGAAGAAGACTGCCGAGGAAAGTTCAAGATCAAGTTTAAGTTCAAGATCAAGTTTAAGCAAAAACACGGAAATCTGAACTTGAGATTTTCTTGAACTTTAACTTACACTTGAACTTTTAAGTATCCTTTGGCTTTCCTTTTTACCATCTGAACGATGCCGCTTAATCCCATATTTTTTCCCATCGAAAGACTTTGCCCGAAAATCTTATATACAAGATCGTCGGGAATATTTACTATTACTTCAGGTTTCTCGCCGGAAATTGTCTGGTCGAGTATTGCTGTAAGCGCTTTAGCAGAGATACCTTGCGGATTCTGTACCGCGAAGTAAAGTTTAAGAGTTTTATCCGGCTGCTGCTTAGCCCATACATAAACACCGGATTCGCAGAACGGAACATTATTTTCCTCCGTCAGTTGTGCAACCGACTCGAGGTTCTCCTTAAATTTATCCGAATAGCTTATTAAAAAATCTATTCTTTCCTGTTCAGCAGAGAGCAGGGAAAATAAATCCAGGAGTTCCTTCAACTTGGGAGGAATCTTATTCATAAATGTCTTAGTTAAATTACTATTAAGAGTTATTGTGCCCGATTATTTTTCTATGGGAGCGCCGACCAGATTTCCCCACTCAGTCCAGCTTCCATCATAATTTCTAACATTTTTATAGCCGAGCAGATTAGTTAAAACAAACCATGTATGGCTGCTTCTTTCACCAATCCGACAGTACGCAATAATATTATCGCCCGGTTTCAAGTCATTTTCTTCCTGGTACAATTTCTTTAATTCACTTGCGGGTTTAAAAGTTCCATCTTCCGGATTAACTGCCTTAGCCCAGGGAATATTTTTTGCGCCCGGTATGTGTCCCCCCCTCAACGCGCCTTCATTAGGATATTCCGGCATATGAAGACGTTCACCGCTGTATTCCTGCGGCGATCTGACATCCACGAGGGGAAGTCTTTTCTTTACATGCTCAAGCACCTGATCTCTAAAGGCTCTCACTTTTGTATCATTCCGCTCCGGTGAAGTATAAGCCGTCTTTGTAAAAATAGGCACGTCCCTGGTTAATTCTCTTCCTTCTTTTTCCCATTTTATTCTTCCCCCATCCATGATTTTTGCATTTTTATGCCCGAAGAGCTGAAATACCCAATAAGCATAGCATGCCCACCAGTTATTTTTGTCGCCGTAAAATACAACAGTTGTTCCGGTAGTTGCGCCGATCCTTGACATCAAAGATTCAAAACCTTTTTTATCAAGATAATCTCTTCGGATCTGGTCATTCAGATCTTTTGTCCAATCTACATGAACTGCTCCAGGTATATGGCCGGTGGAATAGAGAAGCTGATCTTCATTTGATTCCACAATCCGGATGCTTTTGTCATTTAAATGATTTGCTACCCATTCTGTCGTTACAAGAACATCGGGATTGGAATATCCTCTTTCTTTTATTTCACTCATACATCGCCTCCTATAATTTATTATTTATCTTATCCTCATCCTTTTTTTTCAATTCAATTTTTTCGGCTTCTTTGGCAAACATTTCTTTTTCTTTTGTTTTTCTCACCTGCTTCCTATTAATCATAGTGGCAATGATTAAACCAATTATCACTCCTAAAACCAATGTTAATACAAGCAGTACAATTTTTGGAAGATATATGCTCCAGAAAAAAAATATAATACCGGTATTTTCTGTAGCGTTCTGGTATATGAATACCGTAAAAAGAAATAGTAGCAGCATTAAAATGACAACTTTAGCTTTCATTCGGTTCCCTGATTTTTAATAATTTAATTTATTGAATTACGGAATTAACAATCATTTTTTACTGTGATATGGATCAAAAAGAAGGTTTTTTTTAGATTTAATTAATTGATATACCTTAAATTTTTTTGATTTATCTCTCAGATAAAATTTCTCTAATCTTATCAATATTACTCTTATTTACCAATATTAAAAGTGCATCGCCCGGTTCGAGAAGCGTACCGCCGCTGGGAACAATGCTCTTCTCATTTCTCCAGATTAATACAACCCTGCTGTCATCCGGAAAACCAATCTGAACCAAAGTTCTTCCAACTGCTTTAGAATTATAAGGGATTATGAAATCGACAAGTTCAGTATCGGTTCCATCCATTGCATTAAATTCGATCGGATACTGCGGTTTTTTTATTAAAGGAGCATTTAGATTTAATAATTTTGCCATGGGAGGTAAAAGCCAGCCTTGAAGGATTGCCGATGTTAAAACAATAAAAAATACAATATTAAAAATAATATCAGCCTGTTGTATACCGGATATTAATGGGAAAGTTGCAAGTACAATAGGAACAGCTCCTCTTAAGCCGACCCATGAAATAAAAACTTTCTCACGCCAGTTAAATTTAAAAAATGTCAGTACGGCAAATACGCTTAACGGTCTCGCAATAAAGATAAGAAAAGCTGCTATCAGGAGGCCAGTTCCTATTACTGTTTTGAGCTGACTCGGAAAAACCAGTAGCCCCAATGTCACAAACATAGCAATCTGGCTTAACCATGCTAAGCCGTCAAAAAATCTGATAGTACCTCTTTTTTGAACGAATAAACTATTCCCTGTCATTATGCCTACAATATAAACAGCAAGAAATCCGCTCCCGTTTAAATATGCTGCTATGCTGAAAGTCATTACAATAAATGCAAGCATAAACACCGGATAAATACCTTCATAAGAGAATTTTAATATGTTTAATACATATACAATTAACTTTCCGGAGACAAAACCTATTATTGCACCGATACCCATCTGGAAAAAAAACAGGAGCACAATATCGAAAATGTTTTTCTCCGGGATTAAAATCAGCTGGATAATCCCGACAGTAAGAAATACAGCCATGGGATCATTACTTCCCGATTCCAGTTCAAGGAGCGGCTGAATATCCCCTTTTAAGCTAACATTTTTTGATCTTAAAATTGAAAAAACTGCCGCGGCGTCTGTAGAAGATATAATGGAGGCAATCAAAAGGCCGGTTAATAAAGACAAATCAAAGATATATGCTATAAAAAATCCGAGAGTAATAGCAGTAAGAAAAACGCCTACCGTAGCAAGCCAGGCCGCAGGTGCAACAACTTTTTTTACCGTAGACCATTTCGTTTCAAGTCCGCCCGAAAAGAGGATAAAAATTAAAGCAATAATTCCGATTGACTGGGAAAGGACAGGGTCATCAAAATAAATTCCTCCGGGACCTTCGGATCCGGCAAGCATTCCTATTCCAATAAAAATAATTAAGGTGGGTACGCCTAAATTGTCGAATAATTTTGCAATCCCAATAGACAACAGGATTAACAAAGATCCAATGAGTAAGAGGCTTTCAATGGAAATCATTAGAGGAATTATGTTTGTAAATTATTTAAACCGGAATCACTGCGGATATGAATATCTCTTTGCGGAAAAGGTATTTCAATATTATTCTGCTTGAACTTTTTTAAAATTTCGTAGTAAAGCTGGCTTCTTAATACTCCGGGCCTGTTGATATATTCCCGGGTCCATACTCTTAAATTAAATGAGATTGAATTATCACCGAATTTATCGATTAAAACATCGGATTTTGGATCCTTAAGCACGCCGCTGTTTCCATCGGCTACTTCAAGCAATGTTTTTCTTACAACTTCAGGATCTGCTTTATAAGATACAAAAACCGGAAAATTTAATCTAACATTCCGGTCGATATGGCTCCAGTTGATTACTGTAGAAGATATAAATTCGGAGTTAGGTACTATTATAGAAATATTATCGTTTGTTACAATTGTAGTTGCTCTCATCGAAATTCTTACAACGTCGCCGCGGATGCTCCCGACTTCTATTCTGTCACCGACTTTAATCGGGCGCTCGAATAAGATTATTATTCCACTTACAAAATTATTAGTTATATTCTGAAGCCCGAAGCCGATACCAACGCCTAATGCGCCGGCTAAAATTGTAAGAGTGCTTAAGTCAATACCGACAGTCTGAAGTACAATTATAAATCCTATTACCAGGATTAAATACCGGAATATTGTTCCAACAGCAATCCTGACACCGAGATCAATTTTACTTTTTGAAAGGAGCCTGTAGATTACCCATCTGCGGATTTTCCCGGTTATATAAAAAAGTAAAAAAAGGAGAAAGAACAGATATACTATTGTCCAGAGTGTTAATTCTGTTCCACCGATTGTAGTAACGGGGAAATCAAGAAACTGCTTAATCTTAATAAAAAAATTTTTAATGCTTTCCAAAATTCTCAAGTGCTTTATTTATTGAAAATTTAATTACAAATATTATAAAAAAAGAATATAAAAAAAGCCGGAAGCAGTTTAACACGGTTATATTGGTTATCACACCGCATCGCCCGCCGTTTGCTTTTATATGAACTGACCTGTTTACTTTTGCTGACCAATTAACTTCACGAGAAATTTAAGGATCCGAAAAATGAAAATAAAAAGAAGGACTTCACTGAAACTGCATCAGCTCTTTGTAATTATATGTATCTGGCTGGTTGTAGGTTTCATAATAACTGTTTATGATTATCTTGTACTTCATACGGAGAGTTCCCTTGGAACATCCGCTAATTACTCATTTCTTTTCTCATTGATTATAAATCTAGGAGCAGCATTCACGGGTGCTCTGCTTGGAGGAAGCTTTTTAGTCTTTTTTGTTAATGTAAAATATCAGGATAAACCGTACGGTTATACAATTTTGGCGGTATCCACGTCATTCATTTTAATAATAGCCTTCATAGCATTTATTATAGGATTAATTTATATCCCGCTAAAATCGGGCAGACCATTGGGAGAGGTAATACAGGCCGATTTTAAAAATTTTTTATTTGATAATGCACGGACAATTAAGAATGCCGTCGTCTGGTCAATTGTTGTCGGCATTACCCAGTTATTCCTGCAGATGAACAGTAAGTTCGGGTACGGTGTATTCTGGAATATTATCCGGGGAAAATACAATACTCCCAAAGAAGAATACAGGATTTTTATGTCGATTGATCTTAACTCTTCCACAGCTATTGCAGAAAGACTAGGCGATGAAAAATATCATGAGCTTTTAAAAGATTTTTTTGCCGATATAACAAATCCTGTTCTGGATAACAACGGAGAGATATACCAGTATGTAGGCGATGAAGTAATTGTTGCATGGAAGTATGCAAACGGAATTGAGAATAATCAGTGTGTGAAATGTTTCTTCGACATGAAACGGAATCTTGAAAATAAGAAGGAGAAATATATTCACCGTTACGGGATTTTCCCTTCATTCAAAGCCGGAATTCACTTGGGGAAAGTTGTAGTGGGTGAAGTCGGAATTATTAAAAGAGATATAACATACTCGGGGGATGTAATGAATACAACAGCAAGAATCAGAGATAAATGCAAAGAATTTGATGTAGAAGTAATTGCATCGGCGGATTTACTCGGGAAACTTAATCTAAAAAACTATTCGACAAAAAATCTGGGAGCTATCGAACTAAGAGGAAAAGAGAAGGAAGTGCTGCTCAGTTCACTTATGCCCGCCGCATAAATCTAAGTCTAAGTTATTATTATGAACTTCATCAAAGATGAAATAAAAGTATTCAAATATCTTTATTCACTATCTTTTTATAAGAAGAATGCTCAATGTTCTCCAAAGGAGTCCTTTGGAGAACGATCAATAATCAATCTTTCAATTTAAAACAGAAGTGAACATTGATAATTGAGCGTTGATTGTTGAAAATTTTTTAAGCATAAATTCTTTTTCAGGAATGGTAATTAATCCATTTTCTTATAGATGACCTTCGGAGGTTAAATGTCATACAATGTTAAAATTCTCTGGAAGAAAAATCCCGCTGAGGTTTTTACGGATAAAAAATACAGCAGGGCCCATAAATGGATTTTTGACGGCGGCATCGAATTGCCGGCATCGTCTTCTCCTCACGTTGTTCCTCTTCCAATGTCCGATGAATCCGCCGTTGATCCTGAGGAGGCATACGTTGCATCCATCTCAAGCTGTCACATGCTCTGGTTCTTATCAATTGCAGCAGGGAAAAATTTTATTGTAGAAAGTTACGAAGATGAAGCAGAAGGAATTTTGGCAAAAGATGGGAATGGGAAGCTTGCTATGCCAGAAATTATTTTAAAACCTAAAATAATTTTTTCGGGAGGTAGAATTCCTTCGCAAAATGAAATTGATGAATTGCATCATCTTGCGCATGAAAAATGTTTTATCGCCAATTCTGTAAAGACAAAGATAAAAGTGGAAATCCAAAGTGAGGTAAAATCTGCCTGATTATACAAATAACCATCAACATTTACGTAGATGCAGTGGAATCAAAGAAATGAAAATTACTCCTCTTTAAATGAAATATAAAGCCCGCATCGATATTTTCCATAGAATTATTAAAATGCAGAATTCATACTTCTTCTTTGAACGAATCACTAAGATAAGCCAGCTTGGCTTCTGAGTCCCTCTTTGATTCAATAAACCTTACCCAGGCATTTCTCTCATGCCAGACTGCTCCAAGCTCCCAAACACAATAGGTCCCTTTATGATCGGTATCGAATTTAAGGGGTTTATAATTTTCGGATCCGACGGCTTTTTTCAAAAATATTGATTCCCACATTTCATTGGTAAGCCGCCAGGTTGTTGCAAGAAGCAGGAGATAATCTCCTGCTCTGTGCAGAATTATGAAGCCAAGTTCATCTTTAAAAGTAAGCCTTCCATTTTCCGATTCTGATTCGAGGAATCTCCTCGCTTCAGCAACCTGATCCTCTGTAATTTCTGCATCAACAGGGGAAAGGTTATACCATTTAAAACAAGCTCCATTCAGGTTCAGCTGTTCCCCCGGGGTGAATCGTTTCTTGGAATATTTATATCCATCCGGAATAACATTCCCGAGATCAGCCAGATTAGGAATTTTATTTAATGGTGATATTTCCTGCATGCTGCGCTCCGCTGTTTATCATTTTTCTTTATTATCTAACCATGAAGACAGATTAACATAACTAAAATTAATTTTCTTAAAAAATTATGGAAGATTATGAGTGATTCAGATTATCAGGAAAAGCAGGTATAATTAACAATTTATAAGGATAATCCTTAATTTTACGGCGCTAAAATTCCAGAAGTAATTTCCATTCACATTTTACATCAATAATTTTTCATAAGGAACGGAATTATGAATAAAGTTTGCAAAGCTTCTTACGGTTTTTCCTTTCTATTAATAATATTTTTTATATGTGTTTCTGTCGGATATGCTCAGGAAAAAGGATTGGTTATCGGTGAAGCCGGTTATTTTGAAATGCCCGGGCTTAATGTACTGGTTTATAATAATACTTTTCCGGAAGGACACCAGGGCGGTGTTGAAATTATTCAGCATGGAAGCCGTGTAGCAACTAACGGTGAATTGCGCTTAAGTCCTTCACCCGGACAATGGCAGCCGATTCCGAAGCTGGGAGTGGGGTATGAAGCACGAGGCGTAAGTCCGCAGGAAGTAGGACTTACAAGCCGTATTGTTGATTCGGTGAATAATGAAATAATTATGCCATGCAGCTACCCCGACAGCAGCAGATCGCGCCAGGGATTTAACCCGATTATCTATCCCGAATTGAATCTCAAATATACAGTACGTGTTAAAGCCGAAGGTAAATCATTTAGAATAACTGTCGATCTTGAAGAACCGGTTCCTGATGAATGGATCGGCAGAGTCGGATATATTCTTGAGTTATTTCCAGGCGATCTTTACGGCAAGACATATTTTATGGATAATACCAGCGGAATATTTCCGCGCCAGGCAAACGGGCCCACCTATTTTAATCCTGAAAAGGAAGCAGAAGCGGTGCCGTTAGCGGAAGGAAACAAACTTGTTGTTGCCCCGGAAAGCGATCTGCTTCGTATGGTTATTGAAAGCCCGGATGTTAAAATCCAGCTCCTTGACGGAGCTCTTAAACATAATAACGGCTGGTTTACAGTGCGTTCAATAATTCCTGCCGGAGCAACTAAAGGAGCAATTCAATGGAAAATTTCGCCTAATGTCATTCCCGGATGGATTGATAAACCGGTTGTCCATTTAAGTCAGGTTGGTTATCATCCCGAACAGCCTAAAACCGCTTTTATCGAGCTTGATAAAAATGATAAATCGCTGTATGATGTATCTTTAATGAAGCTTGAAAGCACTGGCAGTTACACACTCATAAAAAAACAAGCTCCTGAAAAATGGGGAAAGTATTTGCGCTATCAGTATGCAAAGTTTGACTTCTCGGAAATTAAAGAAGAAGGGATGTATTTGATTAAGTATGGCGATTTTACAACAAATGTATTCAGCATAAATAAGAATGTTTATAAGCGGCATGTGTGGCAGCCGACTATAGAATATTTTGTTCCTGTTCAGATGTGCCATATGCGTGTCAATCAGAAATACCGGGTTTGGCATGGCGTCTGTCATCTCGATGATGCATTGATGGCGCCACTGAACATCAGGCACTTTGACGGTTACAATAATGAGAAGGAAACTTCAACATTATCGCAATTTAAACCGCTGGAGCCGGTGCCGGGCTTAAATATCGGCGGATGGCATGATGCGGGAGATTACGATCTTAGAATTGAATCGCAGGCACAAACGGTTTTAGCACTTGCATATATTTTCGAAGAATTTGGTACTGAGTATGACCAAACATTTATCGATCAGAAAAACCGCCATGTAGAGCTGCATCAGCCGGATGGCAAAAATGATATACTCCAGCAGGTTGAGCATGGTGTGCTTGCAATTTTATCAGGCTACCGGCAGATGGGAAAATTATACCGCGGAATTATTGTTCCTTCCTTAAGACAGTATGTTCATCTGGGAGATGCCGGAACTCATACGGATAATAAAGTTTTTAATAATGAAGAGATGAGAAAAAAAGCTGCTTCATTTGATGAGCTGTGGTTTAAAAAAGTAGCCAACCGCTATTCAAACACTTTCGATCCGGCGTTGAATCTGAAACAGATAGAACTGGTTGTACCCGAGCTTGATGACCGCTTGGTTTTTATGGAGACTAATGCAGCCTGGCAATTAATCGGCGCAGCCGCATTGGCTGCCGCTTCCCGTGTACTGAAGGATTATGATCCGCAGCTTTCCAAGGAATGTATTGAGACAGCGGAGGATTTATGGCAGAAGAATAAAGGTGGTGATGGAGAAGAAGATGATGAGGCAGCATGGGGACGCTGGAGGGGATCTCAAAAAATACACACACTTGTTGAATTGATTCTTACAACAAATAAAGAGGAATATAAAGAGGAGCTTTGCAAATTGTCCCCGCAGATAAAAAATAATTTTCGCTGGATTGGATGGACTTTAGGAGCAGTTTTAGAACGTATTGAATGTCCCGAATTTAAAGATTCAGTAAACAAAGCCGCCGCTGATTTTAAACCGGAAGTGGATAGAATGCTTAAGGAATCCCCATTCGGGTCCCCAATGGCACATACAGAATATATCGCTTTCAGGCAATATTTCTTATATAAATATTGGCCGGAGTTATATCCTGCGGATCATATGTATAATATTATAAATTATCTTCTTGGATGCCGTCCCGGCAATACTACAAATAGTCTGGTTTCCGGGGTCGGAGCTAGTTCTCCTACAATTGCTTACGGTACAAACAGGGCCGACTGGAGTTACATACCGGGCGGCACATTCTGGAATGCCGTTAATCTTGTAAGTCCGGATTATGCAGAAGATAAAATCTGGCCGTTCCTCTGGCAGGAAAGGGAATATATTATAACCGCTCCCTGCTATTATATGTTCTCTGTAATAGCGGCGGATAAAATATTAAACGAGAAAAATAAATAATTCATAGATAATGTGTTGCATTCATAGAGGCTGTTCAAAAGAGAAATAGTTTGAAATTGTGGTCTTGTGATCTTAGTGGTTAATTGTTTTAACACTGATACACAGAGAGCACTTAAAATTACTAAGTACTCTAATCAGTTATCTTCTTCAAATGGAGAATAATTATGAATCTTATTCTTATAAAGAATTTATTAGGAACTGTTGCAGTTTTAATCTTTCTTAATTCTTTACTCCTGCCTCAATCCTTTAAGGTCGATGCCGGTTCAAATCAATTCCTTGACTTCAGTAAAACGCCTACGCTAAAATTAAACAGCAGATCACCTAATGATATAAAAATAAAATGGAGCTGTCCTCAGAATCAGCAGGTTGAATTTAAAGATGATTCTGATCCTGGAACCAATGTAACATTCCCCCGTCCCGGTTATTACATGCTCCTGCTTTCGGCAAACGGCACGGATAATAAAGCGAGTGATACCATCATTGTAAATGTATTCGAACCTAATTCCTATGAACAGCGGCTGAACGATCTTGTTAGCTTAATGACTATAGAAGAAAAAATAAGTCAATTGGCTAATCAGGCAGCGGCAGTTCCGCGCCTCGGTATTTCCAGATATAATTACTGGAGTGAAGCTTTGCACGGAATACTCGACAGGGGGACAACCTCTTTTCCGCAGGCAGTTGCAATGGGATCTACCTGGGATCCCGATCTTATTTTCCGGATTGCATCAGCTATTTCAGATGAAGCAAGAGTAAAAAATAAAATTGAAAAGAAAGGGCTTACATACTGGAGTCCTACAATTAATATTGCACGTGATCCACGCTGGGGAAGGAATGAAGAATCGTACAGCGAAGATCCTTACCTCCTTTCGCAGATGGGAGTTGCTTTCATAAAGGGAATGCAGGGCGATCACCCGTATTATTTAAAGACTGTTTCAACTCCTAAACACTTCATTGCAAATAACGAAGAAGCCCGCCGCCACAGCGGTTCATCGGACGTTGACATGCGCAGCTTGTGGGAATATTTTATGCCCGCATTTAAAAATGCAATTACAGTTGGTAAGGCTTATTCCATTATGGGTGCATACAATGAGTTGAACCATGTACCGTGCTGTGCAAATCCTTACTTGCTGACGGATGTTCTCAGGCGTCAGTGGGGATTCAGCGGCTATGTTGTCTCAGACTGCGGAGCAATTAATGATATGGTTAACGGCCACCATTTTTATAAAACAGGTCCGGAAGCCGCAGCAAAAAGTGTTCTTGCAGGCTGCGATTTAAATTGCGGCGAATATTACCGCCTTTATCTTAAAGACGCACTGGATCAGGATTTGATTGAAGAGAAAGATATTGATAAAGCTGTGAAGAGAGTTCTTTCGGCAAGATTCCGTCTCGGTGAATTTGATCCGCCTGAACTTGTACCTTATTCAAATATTCCTGAAGAAAAACTAGACAGCAAAGAACACCGTGACCTAGCGCTTGAAGCTGCACATAAGGCAATTGTTCTTTTGAAGAATGACAGCATTCTTCCGATTGATAAAAATAAAGTTAAATCAATAGCGGTTATAGGACCGAATGCGGAAGAACTTGAGCTCGGGATTTACAGCGGCTGGCCGAACATTGCAGTTAGTCCTTTAGAAGGGATTGAAACAAAAGCATCATCTTTCGGGATAAAAGTGGATTATGTAAAAGGGTGCGATATCGGCGGCGGCCTGATGAGCCCGATAGATGCAAAGTATTTCACTGAAGTTGAAGGGGCAGGAAAAACAGGAATGAAAGGGGAATATTTTGACAACATGAATTTAACCGGCGAACCTGTCCTAACGCGTATAGATCCGATGATTGATTTCAGCTTTGGTACACGGCCACCTGGCCCCGGTGTGCCTAACGATAAGTTTTCTATCCGCTGGACCGGTAAGATAAAACCGCCTGAACGGATAAACATTTTAGGAACACGTACAGACGACGGTGCACGCCTTTACTTAGATAATAAATTATTATTTGAAGACTGGACGGAACATGGAGAAAAACCTAACAGCGCCTCTGTAGAATTGCTGCCCGGTAAAGAATATGAAGTGAAGTTTGAGCACTTTGATAATAGTCTTGGGGCAGCGGCAAGATTGACATGGGATCTCGGGCAGAAAGATTTTGAACAAGCAATAGCAGTCGCAAAGAATAAAGACCTGGTTATTCTTATGCTGGGAACTTCACCGGGAATAGCTGAAGAGGAACTGGACAGGAATGAAATTGAGCTCCCCGAAGTGCAGAGAGAATTAGTTAAAAAAATTGCAGAAGTGAATAAAAATATTGTTATAGTTCTTATTAATGGGGGACCCATTGCATTAGCCGGAACGGAGAATTATGCAAAAGCAATAGTCGAAGCATGGTATACAGGCCAATCAACCGGGACAGCTTTAGCCGATATTTTATTCGGCGATGTAAATCCGGGAGGAAAACTTCCCGAAACATTTTATGCATCAACGGATCAGCTTCCTCCATTTTCCGATTACGATATAATAAATAACGGACGTACTTACATGTATTTTGAAAAGCCTGTACTCTATCCTTTCGGCCACGGACTTTCTTACACTTCATTTGAGTACGGCAATCTGAAATTAAATGCAGATAAAATAAAAAAGGATGAAGAAATTGAAATTCATTGCACCATTAAAAATACCGGCAAGTATAAAGGCGATGAAGTAGTTCAGGTTTATGTAAAAGATTTGGAAGCATCTGTAAAAGTACCGGTTCATAAGCTGGTAAGATTTAAGAGGATTACTCTCGAGTCAAATGAAAGCAAAACAGTGTCATTTACTTTACCGGCTTCAGAATTATCATTCTATGATATTAGAACAAATGATTTTATTGTAGAGCCGGGAGAATTTGAAATACAAGTTGGAAGTTCATCAAAGGATATCAAGCTGATGGATACATTTGCAGTAGAATAAGTTCAACTGCAGATAAACTCATTTAATTACGATTTGCGAATTACGATTTACGACGTACGAATTTCGGGTTTCGAACCTAAGGGCATCAGGAAAGTTTTCGGAATTTAGATTTCTCCCAATCCTTCCTTTGTTAAGCTTGTAAACAAAACAATTGTCTTCCTTAAAAACTTAAATCCCAATCCTTCATAAAACCTGTGGGCTTTTTTGTTTGACTCCAGACTTTTCAAGGCTTCAACTAGAAATTACATCTTCTCAATAAACCGTTGAAACGGTTATCATGTCAGCAAAGGTTTTTCTTTTTAATCACCTAACTGAAGTTAGGTGTTAATATTATGTATCCGGTATCTTGTATCCGGCATCCGGTATCTAATTCACCTGACTAAAGTCAGGTGCTATATTTTTTGAATACCATCGTCAGCAATCTAGGCACTGCACCTTCCTCATCGAACCATTCCTGCATGTCAACGCATTCAAAATCATTTCTTTTTGCTTCATTTGAAAAATTCTGAGATATTATGAGTGAAACATTCCAATTCATATAAACCATTCTCTGTATCAAATCTGGCTTTAGTTCCCTTGTACTGCTTGAACGGATGAAGCTCTCCTAAATAAAAATATCCCTCATTCACCAATACTTTATTTGCCTGCTGGAAAATAAAATTCAGATTTTCAATATGCTCAAGAACGAGACTGCATGTAATCAGATCAAAATCATTTCCGAAATTCCATTCATTCCTGATATCAGCCTGTAAAAATCTTACATTATCATTTTTGATTTTTGTTTTGGCCTTTTCCAGCATCTTCTTAGAGAAATCAACTCCGGTAATCTGTGAAGCTTTTGTCAAGAGCCATTCAGTATTCTTGCCAGTACCGCAGCCGATTTCCAGAACATCTTTAATATCAATTTTTGCCAGGACTTTACGAATTGCA